>JBGTMU010000124.1:0-14064 GCA_041743405.1 Longimicrobiales bacterium
CGTGGACCTCGCCCGGTGCGCGCAGCGCGCGCCCGGGCGAGGCCCGGCCACCACATGAATCTCCTCGATCCCGTTCTCACCGGGCTCGACGATGCCCGAACGAATCTGGGGCGAACCGCCCTCACCCTTCTCGGCCTCACACTCGGCACCATGTCCATCGTGGCGGTGCTGGCCCTCTTCGGAGGGGCCCAGACCATTACCGAAGAGATGCTGGCCGAGATCGGGGGCGCCGGAACCCTGGTGGTCCGCAACAGTGAGATCGAGGAGGGGAGGCAGACGGCCCGGGCCCGAGCCTCCCGGGGGCTCACGCTCGACGACGCGGAGGTTCTTCGATCCGTCGCGGGCGTAAGCCAGGTGAGTCCCACGACCGGCTTCCAGGCACAGCTCGACGGCCCCTTCAATCGGTTTCGGGGGATAGCGGAAGCGGTGGTCCCGGCCTACCTCCATCTGAACGACATGTCTCCCAGCGTGGGGCGCTGGATCTCGGAGGTGGACATGCGGGAGCGGGCCCGGGTGGCGGTGCTGGGTGCCGCGTACGCTGATTCCCTCTTCGGCTCGGAGGACCGCGCTCTGGGCGGCGAGATCCGTCTGGATGGCGATCGCTATCGGGTGATTGGGGTGCTCGAGAGAGAAGAACTCATCATCGCGGAATGGGAAGGGAACGCCCTCGAATGGCGGAATCAGCGGGCCTTCATCCCGGCCTCGACCCGACACGGCCGCATGGTGGGCCACGACGGCGTGGCGGCAATCTTCGTCACCGTCCAGGACCCCGCCCTCCGTGGCGAGGTGGAACGTCGGATCGCGAACCTCCTGCTCCAGCGCCACGGAGTGCGGGATTTCGCCATCGGCGGGCGGGATTCCGAACTCCAGGAAGGGATGCAGTTCATCTTCATCTTCAACCTCATTTTCCTCATGGTGGGGGTGGTGGCGCTCCTGGCAGGAGGGGTTGTCATTGCCAACGTGCTCCTCGCCAGCGTGGTCGAGAAGACCCGGGAAATCGGCACCCGGCTGGCCGTGGGTGCTGCCCCCGGCGAGGTCTTCGCTCACTATCTCGTCCAGGCTGTCTTCATCACCGCCATCGGCGGTGCGGGAGGAGTGCTCGGGGGAAGCGCTCTCGCTTCCACCATGAACACCCTCATGGGGTTTCCCGCCAAGGTGACACCGGGAATCGCTCTGGCCGGGATGGCCACCGCGACCCTGGTGGGGCTCCTGGCCGGGGTCTACCCGGCCTACCGGGCGGCGCGCCTCGACCCGGTGGAGGCGCTTCGGCATGGGTAGCCTGCGGTTGGCTCTGGTCGAGTTCTTCGATCTGGCGTCGGAGGGTGGCCGGCGGGTCCTCGCTCACAAGCTGCGATCGCTCCTCACGCTCAGCGGCCTCATCCTTGGCGTGGCGGCGCTCGTGGCCATGCTGAGCTTCGTGGACGCCATCAAGGAGATGGTGGACCGGGACCTCCGAACCTTCGCGTCGCGCAACACGGTCGAGTTCGTGAACGAGCCTCTGGACAGGAGCACCGCCCTGAATCGAGCCTCCCGGGGACTTCACATGGACGACCTCGGGACCCTGGACGGCGTGGCGGGAGTGGTCCGGGTCCATGCCCTCCGCTACGATTCGCCCTGGATCACCGGCCCGCGGGGAAGCTTCCGGATTTCGGTCCAGGGCTCCACGCCGGGGCAGCTATGGGACTACCGCATGGTACCGGTGCGCGGGCGGGAGATCACCCACCTGGATGTGGCGCGCAGCCAGCGGGTCGCCGTGCTCGGCACCGCCGCCGCCGAACGCCTTTTCGGTGAGCAGGACCCGGTGGGGCGGGAGATCCGCATCGCGACGAGCCGGTACACGGTGGTGGGTGTAGTCACCCCTCCCATCATGCGCCTCATTCCCGTAGGGGATCAGGGGTGGAGGGACCATCGCATCTACGTCCCCGTGACAACCCTTTCGAATTATCACGCGGGCACAAAGGCGCTAAGTGCCGTGTGGGTCACAGCCTTTGAGTACGAAGGGGTCGGCGCGGTGATCGGGGAGGCTGAACGGCGCCTCGAGCGGGCGCACCGAGGGATCCGGGACTTCCGCCTGAGCGACGCGGGCGCCGTGTCCTACGCCGAGCTCTCTGAACTGGTGGCACGCATCACTTCGGGGTGGAACATCGCCATGGGAGGGATTGCCCTGCTGTCGCTCCTCGTGGGTGGGATCGGGCTGTTCAGCGTGCTTCTCATTTCGGTGAGGGAGCGAGTCCGGGAGATCGGCGTACGCAAGGCGGTGGGCGCCACCGAGGGAGACATCCGGAGGGAGTTCCTCGCCGAGTCCATGACGCTCGCTGCCGCTGGCGGGGTGCTGGGAGTCGTGGCAGGCGCGGGGATCTGTCTCGCCGCCGAGTGGATAGCTGGCTCCGTGGATTTCCTCTGGACCGTGCCGGTCTCGCCCCTCGGGGTCACCATCGGGGTCGTGTTTGCCCTCGGCACTGGATTCCTCTTCGGACTATACCCGGCCCGGCGCGCCGCGGCGCTCGATCCCATTCAGGCTATTCGGGGGTAGTGCCGTGCCCACGCGTGGTTCTTCCTGATCCCGTTTGACCAATCTGGTCAATCATGTATCTTCCCTTGATGGGAAGCCGGAAGAAGGGCGGGAAGCACCCCGTCGTCCGCGAGACCGTCGCGCTGTACGAGGCGAAGACGCACCTGTCTGCCCTTGTTGATCGAGCTTCGGCCGGCGAAGAGATCGTGATTTCCAAGTCAGGCAGGCCCAAGGCTCGCCTCGTGCCACTTGGCGACGTGCACCCCCGCCGGGAGCCCGGCAAGGGACGCGGCCGCTGGTCCGTCACCGCCGACTTCGATGCCCCGCTCCCGGCGGAGATGCTCCGCGCTTTCGGGGAAGTCGGCGAGTGAGGCTCCTTCTCGACACCCACGTCCTCATCTGGTGGGACGCGGGCACCGGCCTCAACGCGTCAACGGTCGAAGCGATCCAGACCGCAGATCAGGTTTATGTGAGCGCGGTTTCCGGGTGGGAGATCGCGATCAAGGCATCGCTCGGCCGGATCGAGACGACGCGGCGGGTCGAAGACGCGGTCACCGAGTCCGGCTTCGAAGAGCTGCCCGTGCGGCTTCGGCACGCTCGCCGCTCCGCGGCACTCCCCTGGCACCACCGCGACCCGTTCGACCGTATGCTCGTGGCGCAGGCGCTCGACGAGGGACTCACCCTCGTCACGCGCGACGCGGTCCTCGGCGCGTACGACGTGGCTATTCTGGATGGATGACCGGATCGTCGAACCCGAATACGACGGACGGGGCAGCCCTTCGAGCCACGCCCGCGGCTCGCCCACGACCGTAATCCTCCCCTTTTCGAGCAGCACCCGCGTCTCCCAGATGCTGATCGGCGAGAGCCACAGCTCATTGTCCGGATCGACAAGTGTGGCCCGCACCGATGGGTCCAGTCGCTCCGGATCGACATGACTCCAGATCCAGACGTGCGTGTCGAGAAGCAGCCTCAATCGACCAGGCGTTCCCATTCGCTGGAGTCACTGGCGGGCGCGATCAGGCCATCGTGCAGGACCGTTCGATCACCGCGAGGCACGTCGCCTTGAACTCGGAGATCGACATGGTGGAGGTGGTCATGAAGCTCCTCTACCATCGTCGATGACCATGGTCCAGTCCACGCCAGACATGGGCGCCCTACGCTGACGTCGATCGGCCGCGGTCGTGGCGCTTGCATGGCACGCGAACGCCGGGCTATTTTGGCGGGATCACCTGCGACCTGTGCCGGACCGCACGGTTTCCCGCACCGGAAAGGCTATGCGTGGCCCCCCTTCCATTGCCGAGAATCCGCGATACCTGGCTGTACGCGCGGCGCTGCTCGTTGCCGCAGCAGTCTGTCAGGCTGTCCCCGCCTCCGCGCAGGGTGCGGCCGATCCCGTCGGTGTCGTCGACCGGGTGTCAGGCCGATGGGTTAGCGTTCAGGACCGCCAACCCCTGAGCCGTGGGGACCTCATCTACGGGGACCAGACCGTGATGAACGGCATTCCATCCGCGGGCTCGGTGAGGATTCTGCTGTTCAGCGGACAGCGCTGGGAGAAGACGTGTACGGATCGGGAGCCGTGCCTCGGAACGTTCCGTCCGGCCGTGTCGAACGAGCGGTCGGCGCGCGGTTTCTGGGCCTTTCTGTCAAGCTTCTGGAAATCGGGAGAGCAGCTTCCGCCCGTACTGGCCGGTTCTCGGAGCACTGGAGAGCGAGGAGCACGGAACGCGCTGATCCTGAGCGAGGGCGATGTCGCCGACTTCAGCTCGGCGGTGGATGTACGAGCTGGTCACTACACACTGCGTCTGGCGCCGGCGCCCGGCGGGTCGCTGAACCGAACCCCTGGCGTCATCCAGCGGTCCATTGAGGTGGGCCAGAGCGGCATATCGCTTTCCGGCGTGCCGCAGGGTCTCTACGTGGCAAGTCTCAGCGATGCCGATGGGCAGGCGATCGGGTCCACGGCGCTCGTGCTGGTGGTGCCAACGACGGCAGACGCAGCGAGGGAGCTGTGGGCCCAGGCGCAGCAGGCGATAGAGGGTTGGGCGGGGGCGGCACCCCAGACGCGGTCGGCGCTGCTCGCGCATACCCTTTACGCCATCGACGCGCGCGAGAGATGAAGCTGCGGGGCAGGAAACGACTGCGCGCCGTCGCCCGCTGGTTCTTCCTTCGACAGGACGCACGCGTCAGCCGGTGGGGCGAACTCATTTCCGGCCTCGCCATCGTCGTCGGCGTGGCGGTCGTCAACAGCGCGCTGGAGAGGGCGGGGCTCTACGAGCGCCTTGAATGGGCGGACCTGGACCGACTGCAGCAGACGTCCCCTGCCACGGATGCAGGTGACATGGCGCTCGTCTTGATCGGCGATGATGAGTATGCGGACCTGTTCGGCGCCACGAGCCCGCTCGATCCAGAGACATTGACTGGGGTCATCGCGGACCTGTGTCGAATGCACCCGCGGCTGCTGGCGATCGACATCCTGACCAGCGACTGGCCGCGGGATCACTTCGAGCAGACCGCGGCGGCCGCACTGGGTGACTGCCCTGTCGTGTGGCTGAGGGATCACCGGGTCGTGGAGAACGCGATGGGCGGCGATGGAACCGCGCGACTCGAGCCGCTGGGCGTGGTTGGCCGCACGGACCCCCCTCCCGGTGTGTGCAGCGGACTGGGCGCGTTTCAGCCGGACGCCGACGGCGTGATCCGCCGGTACAACCGATCCTATCCGACGGCGGCCAACCCGAGCGCGCCGACGCACGCCACGCTGGTCTACGCTCTGGCGGCCCGCGCGGCTGGACAGGACTGCGAATCGATGATGGCCGAGCTGGTCTACCAGTCGCCGGGTCCCCACCGCATCCGCTTCACGTCGCAGGACAGTTTTCCGCGGCTGCCGCTGCAGCACCTCCTGGAAGCCGAGGCGGACGAGGACGCGGGCCTGCGCGCGGTCGCAAGGGATCGCATCCTGATCCTCGGCGGAGCCTACCGCCACGCCCGTGACATGCACCGCACGCCGGTTGGCATGGTGCACGGCTCCGAACTGATCGCACACGCGATCTACACCGAGACCGCCGCACCCATCGCTGACGTGCCCTGGTGGCAGTCGCTCGGCATCGGCCTCATCGTCAGCAGCGTGTTGCTCATCGGCCTTACATGGATCGGGCTCCGCTGGCCGTGGGCGGTGCTGGCCTCACTGCTGCTTTCTGCACTGGCCGCGCTCGTGATCTCATGGCTTTTGCACAAGTACCTGGGCTACTTCCTCGGCGTGCTCGGCGGTCTCCTGGGCGTCGTGCTGGCTGAGATGGCGATCGGGGTGTGGAAGCCGATGGCGGACATGTGGCGCGGCTGGCTGCAGGAGTTTCCGGCGGAGGTCGGCAATGTCCGCCATCCGCCTGAGACGCAGGCCGCCGGCGTTCGCACTCCCGCATCGCCGCAGCCGCCTGGCGAAACAACATCGCTCCAGCCCATCACCAACGGCGTGAGGTCGGACACATGAAGCCCCTGGGACTGCTGTTCACAATCGCTGCGACGCTGCTCGTGCCCTCAACGCTGCTGGCACAGGCCGAAGGTCGACGCATGGCACTGGTTATCGGCATCGGTGCATACGATTCGTTGGAAAGTCTGGACCGATCCGTCTCCGATGCGTGGGAAGTGGGCGACGTACTCCGCAGGGAAGCGCAGTTCACCGTGACGCCGGTGATGGATGCGAGTGCAGCGCTGCTGCGCCAGCAGGTGACGGACTTCGCGGCAAGGATCCAGTCGAATGATGTCGTCGTCATCTATTACGCGGGGCACGGGATTCAGGTGGACGGCCGAAACTATCTGGTGCCGAGTGATTTCCCGCCGGACGCGACGAAGCTCCCGACCATGGCCATATCCGCCGATGAACTGCTTGAGCTGATCGGAGGCAACAATCCATCCATGAAGCTCCTGATTCTGGACGCATGTCGCAACAGTCCACTCGCGGGTGTTGCGAGCCGCGGTCTGGCACCCATGGAGCCTGCGGCATTTGGTGCCGGCACTCGCATCGAGTTCGCGGCGTCCGCGGGTCAGGCGGCGCGGGATGGCCTGTTTGCGGACGAACTCGTGGCTGAACTGGCGCGCCCCGGGCAGGACGTGGATGCGGTATTCCGCAACGTGAGGGCGGCCGTCGCCGACGCGTCCGGCGGGCTCCAGACCACCATGTCCGCCAGCCAGTTGACCATGAACTTCTACTTCATCCCGGCCCAGCTAGCCCGGCCGGGCGAGGCACTGGAGGTCCTGGAGCGGGTCTCTCGGACCATGCCGCGCGGCGAACTCGGTCAGACCGAGGCGCTCCAGGCGCTCGTACAGCAGCGCTATTCCCTCGCCGGGACCGAGCTGCTGGCCGGACTGGCCTTCGAGCGGGGAACATTCAATGGCGCCGATCTCGAAGGTGCGCTCCTGACGGGTACCGACTTCGACGGAGCCTCGCTGCGCGAGGCCGATGTTTCCCGTGCGTCACTCATTTTCGCGGACCTGAACGCTGCGGACCTCACCGGCGGCCGCGCCGACAGCGCGGCGTTCGCCGTCGCGGAACTCGACTCAGCGCGGCTCGCGGGCGTGCATGCACTCGGAAGTACTTGGTTGGCCACTCGCGGCCGCGGCACTGACTTCACGGGTGCCGATCTTGGCGGCGCGGGATTCATGTTCGCCGATCTGCGCGGCGCGAAATTCGACGGCGCGAACCTGTCGGACGCCGTGTTCATGGGTAGCGATCTGCGTGGCGCGAGCTTCGCTGGCGCCTTGCTCGGCAACACCAATCTGACAGGCACGCGGCTGGACAGCGACGCACTGTCGGCTTCGCAGAGTAGCGGCGCCTGCAGGCTGGACCTGCCGGTGGTGCCCGATGGAACATACGGCTACGTCTTCACAGTTGTCGGCATAGAGCCGATACCGAGCTCGCGGTTCAGCGGCGGCTGGGAGTACTCGCGATTCACTGAGACGCGGCATCTCTTCAGACTGCCGGTCGGCAACCTGCCGACGTGCAGGACGCGCACGGCCGTTGGTGATGGCTGGTTCCCCCTGTGGCAGGCGCGGGGCGAGGACCGGCTCCGGGACGACATCTCGTTCCGGATCCCGCACGAGGTTCTGGAGCAGGCCGGCCGGCGGGCGGAGGTCGAATCCCGCATACAGTCGCACCTCGAATGGCTGTATCCGTTCCCCAGCGGCGAATACACGGCGACAATTTCGCCGAGTGATCTGCCAGCCGATGGGCAGTCCCTGGCCGGGACCTGGTCACTGAACTTCATGGCAGACGGCACACTGCGACTGGATCACAGCAACGGGACTTCCATGGACGCGCGCTACTCCAGGGAGACTCGCTACCGCATGACCGTCACCGGCCCCTCGGACGTGCTGGGCTGCGAGGGCAGGCCGGGGGAGTACGACTGGTACGCTGCCGTCGACGGCCAGCTCAAGCTTGTGCCGTCTCGGCAGGACAGTTGCGCTGCGCGCGCCATGGTGCTTCGAACAACGGACTGGAGGCCCAGGTCTGGAGGGCGCGCTGGAGGTGGCTGATGGCGGCGGTAGGGACGAAGAGGTCAGGGGCCATTCATTGGGATCGCGACACGCGCAATCGCGAGCCAGGTCCCCGGCCCCCATCACCGCAGCCGGAAGGTCAGCTCCTGCCGAAGGAGATCGCGGTCCAGCCCCCGGTTCCATCGCACATAGTAGAGAAACGCCCGGTCCCCGATGACCTCGAAGTTCACGGTGGTGTCATCGTGGTCCACGAGAGACGGGTAGATATCCGATCCGAAGGGGTTTCCTCCGGAGCATTGGGGATACGGCAGCTTCCCCTCTCGCACGAGGTGCTGCGGCGTCCAGTGAATCAGATCGTGGGAGAAGGAGATGTAGAACCCGCACTCGAACACTCCTCCGGGGAGCGCGCGCGCGCCGGTCCCGAGAAGCACATAGCGCTCCAGATACCGGGAGTAGACGAGACTCCCATGGAGGCCCTGGATCTGCGGCCGCGAGACGAAGGTGCAGGCGGGGGTCCCCTCCACCTCATAGGGACTGGCCAGCCGAAGCGAGTAGGAAGCCCCGTCCCATGCCCGCCAGCCCGCCGGGTTGGAAAGGTCCTCGTTCCGCAGCACGCAGGTCCCCCGCTCCGTCTCCCGATCCCTGCGGGGAATGGCGAAAATCACCATATAGTAGGCACCATCCGCGCCCTTCACGATGTTTGAGGGCGTGAAGTAGCCGTATGGGTGCGGGACCCCCCGACCCTCTCCGCCGGGAGGCGAGGGGTCCCACCGCTCCGGAGGCGCAGCCACTACATGGAGCGGTGACGGATCCCGGGTGAACGTCCGCCCTTCATCGGTAGAGCGGGCATATGTGATGGCGTTGTACCAGCAGGGGTTCGCGGGCGAAGTGTCGCCGGGTCGACAGTTCCCGGCCATCGGGTCATGGTACTCGTTGTGCACGAACCCGTGGACCACCCCCCCCTCCCGGTACACCGACACGACCCACTCCTGGTTGCGGAAGCTCTCTGCGTGCGGGTCATCCTCCGATTCGAGCAACACGGAGCAGTCTCTCACCAGACTCGTGAAGGACGAGCCGGTCATTACCCGATTCCGCGGTGCATTCCCCGCCAGCAGGACGATGGTGCCGTCGTCTCGGCGGAAGGCGTTCACCTGCACATCGGGGAGATCTTCGGCCTCGCATGCGTCCGTTGCATACCGCATGACCAGCTCCGGAGCCCCGAGGGTCAGTTCCCCCACGCCTGGGATAACGGTGGTGTCCGGAGGCTCGACGGGTGGATTGACCGGGGGTTCCTCAATGGGCGGAGGCGTCGGCTCCGACGGGGTGTCGCATGCCACCATGGTCAACGACGCCACGAGAACGAACGCGAGGCGCCCCCCACGCCTGCTCCGTCGCCCCGTTCTCCGCGCGCCGGGAAGTGCGCCTACGCAATCGCGCTCGCCGATCGCATCCGGAGGGGTCACCATCACGCTCACTGGCCTGCCGCGGTAAGGGGTGCCTTCTCGGCGAGGACAAAATACATGTCGATCTCGCCTTTCCCTTTTGCTCCCAGCTTGCTTCGATACTCGCACTCGAAGCGATTTCGGACGAGATCGTGAGTATAGGCCGAAATATTGACGCGGTTGGGCTGCGAAGCACTCTCAAGACGACTGGCAAGATTGACGGTGTCTCCCCAGACATCGTACACGTACTTGTGCTTGCCGACGACACCCGCGACCACGCTGCCTGAGTGGACGCCGACGCGCAGACCCCACTTCATGGAGGAATCGCGGTTGCGGTCCTCGATGAATCGAACGAGTGCGAGTCCGGCGCGAACGCAGCGTTCCGCGTGATCCGGCGCTGGAAGAGGGAGCCCGGCTGCCGCCATGTAGGCGTCGCCGATCGTCTTGATTTTCTCGAGACCATGCGACTCCACAATCGTGTCGAATCCCTGGAAGATCTCATCCAGTTCCCGCACCAGCCGCTGGGCAGGGAGCGTAGCCACGGATTCAGTGAAGCCGACGAAATCCGTAAACAGAATCGAGGCTTCGTCATGGCGTCTTGGCTCGACGACACCCTTTTCATGCAGCTCTTCGATAACCGCGCGCGGGAGGATATTGGAAAGGACCTCTTCCGCCCGCGCCCGCGCGGCCGTCAATTCTGACGTTCGCGCCTGCACCTTCGCTTCCAGTTCCTGGCTCTGCCTTTCTACCACTGCAAGTTTTTCCTGTTCGTGACGCACTCTCTGTGTGGCGAGGGTCACCTGCTCGGCAGCCAGGTCGTCACGAGCCCGTCTCAGTTTGAACCCGAGGCCAAGGGCAAGGATGATCCCCATCGCCAGAGATCCGAGTTGAGACGAGCGCATGACCCATGCATTGAACGGCAGCCAACCCACCACCCCCGCCAACAGCACCATCGTGCCGGCCGTCGCGCACGCGCCGGCCAGGAGGAAGTGACGGGCAGCCTCGCTGCCGTTCCGCATTGCGAAAAAGCCTATCCCGAGTGCAGCCCAGAACGCGACAAAGGTCGGGGTCACAAGGATCACAAAGCCGACGATCCACCTGTCGCTCATCGCAAGCAGCAGCGCGAACGGCGTGACAGCGACACCTGCAATCGCCAACCAGCGCAGGAGAATGTCGCCACGGGGCACTACCCTCGCGGTATCGAGGTAGTGGCGCAGGAATTGAGCCGCTGCGAACAATGTCAGGCCGAAGGCGGCCCACATGGGATAAAACTCCCACGCCGGACGATTCGGCCACAGGTATTCACCGGTAAGCCCGAACTGATTGGCCCAGATGATCGCACTGCCGGTCAACATGAGCACGAAGTACAGGTAACTGCGTTCCCGGAGCGCGACAAACAGTCCGAAGTTGTAGATCACGAGGGCGAGCATGATGCCGAGGTAGAGGCCTTGGAAGTTTCGTTCCGCGCGTTCGCCCTGGAGCACCTCGTTGGCGTCACGAAGGTAGAACCGCAGCCAGTTTATCGTCACGTAACGCTGGCTGGTGACGAGGCGCGCAAGAACCGTAGTGCGCTGACCCGGCTCCAGATTCAAAGCAACGAACCCGGAATGAAAAAACCTTGACCTCATTCCGATGTCGGTCGAGTGCTCTGCAGTCGGGACCAGCGTTCCTGTCAGTCCGTCTGCCAACAATCGTCCGTCGTGAACCAGATAGATTTCAACCCGTTCCCATGGACTCGTATTCACAAGAATCGTTCGCCGTTCCTGCGTATCCGGCAAATCGAATCGTGCCCAGACTTCCATCCTGCCGCGGGTGGGCACAAAAGGCTGTTCAGAGTTGCTTGCCCAGGCACTTGAGTCGGCGAGCACACTTTGCCAGTCCGTATCAGTTGGTCGTGCAAAACGATACTGGATCTCCGACTCTATGGTCTGAGCTATTCCTGCCTGGACATCCAGAATACTGGCATGCGCCTGAAATGCGGGAGAGACAAGCACGAGCGAGAGAAAGGCAAGGGCGATGCGGCCAGTCAGTTGGCTCACCGATTGAATGCGAGCGGTCACTTCTCCCTTCCTTTGATAGCCCTTGCAGTGCTCACCCGCCCCGGCCGCGCCACGCCGCGATCATGGCTGCTTCCTGCTCCGGCGTGTACGCGAACCGATCCCCGGCCGCGGCGGTCCAGGTCGCTGGCGCATCGTCGTTCCACCAGTCCATCGTGGCTCGCACGGTTTCCGCCAGAGGCCGCCAGCGCAGGCCGCTCGACACGGCGCGCTGCGACACGATGCTGGTCATGTACTGATTGTCGCCATGGAGAAGGATCCATGGCACCGCCCCCTGCAGGCCCGACGTGCGGCCATCGGGTGTGGTCCGGAGCGGGTAGCTGCGCAGAAAGTCGTAGTCGTCGATCCATACCCAGTCCACATCCGACGAGAATACGGAGTGCGCGCCGTAGAGAAACTCCTCCATCGTCAATCCATCGCGGGGGCCAGCGGCATTGTAGACTCCCGGCAGCGCGCGTTCGACGAGGTCACGGATCATCCACTCGGTGAGATCGCGCACGTCGATGAACTGGACGGGGTCCGTTCGACGGCCCGGCGCCATGACCTCACCGCCGCGCTCCAGCCGCGCCGGCCAGAACGGAAAACGGTACGTGGTGTCGCCCGGTCCCACGATGAAGTGCGGTCGGACGATGATCGCCCGATCCCCGAACGAACGCTGGACTTCGCGCTCCGAGAGCGCCTTCATCACGCCGAAGGACGGCGACTCGAGGGGCGGGTCGTCGACGAGCACGGGCTGCACCGATTCATCGATCCCCGGCTGGCGATAGGGCAGGAAGACGCCGGTCGATGATACATACACGTAGTACCGGACGCTGTCTCTCAGGAGAGCAGCCGAGTCGCGGGTCCACTCGACGCGGCTACCGGAATTGTCGATCACGACATCCCATGTGCGCCCGCGCAGAGCCTCGAGTCCGTCGGGCAGCGAGCGGTCGCCGTGCAACTCTTCGACATGCGCGAAAACGTTGTCGAACAGCCAGGGCTGGCGCCGCCCTCGCGTAAATGTGGTGACCTGATGACCGCGTTCCACCGCGTAGCGGACCATGTGCGGACCGATGAAGCCGGTGCCCCCGAGAATCAGAAGGCGGAGCGGCTCCGAGGAAACGGATCGGAGGGGGCGGGCGCTCAGCTTGGCGCCGAGCGGATGGCTGATTCCAGCGCCGGCCGCCGCCGCGAGCGTGGTCGTGAGAAAGCGACGTCGGTGCATTCACGAATCTCCAGGGCGAAGGGGTGTCTCGGAAGATCGCAAGGTAGGCGGTGGTGGGGCCGATTGGAAGGCGGTCTCCGCATGGCTTTCGACACGGTGCGGGGGCCAACGCGTGGGCCAACGCTTGGGCTCTACCAGGAAGGGCTCCGGCCCCGCACTCGAGCATCCACAGCATCGTGACCGCTCCGTGAAGCAAGCGTGCGCAATCGGGCCCATCGCACGGCCGTCCCATCGCACGCTCGTCCCATCGCTCCAGTGAACATGGCCCATTCTGCTATGGACAGCTTTTCGGGTGGCGCAAAGCGTTCGGCCGGGACCGGCCCCGTGTTTGGCGCTGGAGGCCCTGGGAGGGCCGCGAGGCCGTCGCGGAGCCGGTGGTGCGATTCCGATGACCTGACACTCCCACTTTGAAGCTCCCGCGGCCTCCGGTGAAGCCGAAAAACCGACCCTTATATTTGTTGTAACGTATTTCGTTACTTCAGCTTCGGGGGTGTGCGATGGTCCGTTTCATGGGGGCCCGGTTCGGGGTGGTCCGGGAGAAGGGGGTGGAGTACGGTGGGCAGAATTCGGACGGGCGAGAGGGGCGAGGTGGGCGGGACTCGGAGCCCGATGCGTCCGCGGAACCCGCTCCGTCCGCGAAACCCGATGCGTCCGCGGAACCCGACGCGTTCTCGGCACCCGACCCCTTCTCGGAGCCCGACGCCCTCGACGATCTCGGCGACGAGATCGCGACAATCGCGGCGCGGATCCACCAGGCGACGCACCGCCTCCTCGTGCTCCTCGCCGAGTTCGATCGGCGTCGCGGGTGGGAGCTCGGGGGTCATCGCTCGGCCGCGCACTGGCTGTCGTTTCGGACCGGGATCGACCTCGGGGCCGCTCGTGAGCGGGTGCGTGCGGCGCGGGCGCTCACGGAGTTGACGGAGATCGGGGCCGCGATGTCCCGGGGCGAGCTCTCGTTCTCGAAGGTCCGGGCGCTCACGAGGGCGGCCACCGCTGCGAACGAGTCGGAGCTGCTCGCATTCGCGCAGGAGAGCACCACCGCCTCGCTCGAACGACTGGTGCGTGGATGGAAGAAGCGGAGCCGGAGGGAGGAAGCCGAGTGGGAGCGGCTGCTCCACGAGACCCGGACCTTCTCGGTGTTCCCGGACGACGAGGGGATGTACGTGGTGCGGGGCCGGCTCGATCCGGAGGTGGGGGCGCTCCTGATGCGGGCGCTCGAGGCGGCGGGAGATGCGCTGTTTCGAGAGAAGGGAGGGGTGCCGGAGGAGCTCCGCGGCGAGGAGGCGAGTCGGCGGGAAGCGGCACAGCGCCGAGCGGACGCGATCGGGCTCCTCGCCGAGCGGGCGATGGGGGTGGGGTTCGGGG
>JBGTMU010000125.1:0-3620 GCA_041743405.1 Longimicrobiales bacterium
TGACGATCAGGGCGGCACCCGCCGCTTCTGCGGCCGCGAGCCCTCCCGGGCCCAGGTCGTAGCCGTCCTTCAGTCGGTGCGGCACGAAGGGGACGACGGTCCCGCCCAGCCGCCTGAGCCAGAGAGTGAGAAGGGCGGCCGAGCAGATCCCGTCCACATCGTAATCGCCATGAACGAGGATGGTTTCCCCCCGATCGATGGCCGCCAGGATCCGGCGCACCGCCCGGTCGGCGTCGGCCAGCAGGCCCGGTGGGGTGAGGGCGGAGAGTTCGGGGCGGAGGAAGGCCTTCGCCACTTCCGGATCGACCACCCCGCGGGCGCAGAGGATGACACAGAGCGCTCTCGGGAGAGAGAGTTCAAGGGCGAGCCGATCCACCACCCCCGGATCGGGCGGGGCCCTCAGCACCCACCGTGGGGACGGCGGGGGAGGAAGAGGATCAATCCTCGAGGCGGAGCCGCTCACGCTTCCGCGGACACGTCCTCTTCAGCGGTCGCATCCTCTTCAGCCGTCAGAACGACGCCGCACCCTTCGCACCGGATGAGAACTCCGCCCTGACGGATTTCGTTCTGCAACTGGAGTGGGATCATGCCAAAGCAATGCCCACAGGCTCCATCCTCGGTCAGCGGGGCCACGACGGTGGCCCGTCCCGAAGCGTGGAATGCGTCGTAGACCCGGCGCTCCATGTCGCCGAGCAGTTCGATCAGCTCGGCGCGACGCGCCTCGAGAGAGCTGGCTTCCACCTCGAACCCGGCGCGTTCGGTCAGCAGCGCTTCCTGGGCGGGAGCAACTTCGGCCCGGGCCTCCGTTGCACGCTCCTCCAGCTCCTCGGCTGCGGCCTCGGCCTTCCCGATCCCCTCCATGAGCTGAAAGGTCTCCTGATTGTCAGCCTCGATCGCCCGGTGGAGGAGATCCAGCTCCGTCTTGACGGCTGCCTCTTCGCGGAGGTTGGAGACTCGGGTGAGGCGCTCATCCATCCGCCCCGCCCGCTCCTTCTTCTCGTCGGCGGCCCGCTCCAGCCGACGCTGATCCGCCTCCATCTGCTTGAGCCGCTCTCTGAGCTTCGAGAGTTCATCCTCGAGTCTGAGCGCCGGATCCTCAACTTCGGCCAACCGGGGGTCGAAGTCCTGAATCGACGTTTTCAGTTTCCGCATCCGCTCGTCGATCCGCTGCAGATCGCGGAGTGCACTCGTCATCGATTTCGTCATCCTCTTCCCTGTCGATCGTTCGGGTTCGACCCGGCGGGGCTCTCCCGCCGCGTCACATTCCAACGGCCCATCCCCTCCCTCCCCAGCGCTTCCATCTCGCGGAGCAGGGCGTTTTTCTCTTCCTGCGTCCCGGGCTCCCGCAGCCTCACCCTGAGTGCCGCCCGACGCTCCGCACGCCCCTCCGCCAGAAGCCGCTCCACCGACTCCTCGAATACCCGGCCGGTGTGCTCGAGTACCTCGGAATCTCCGAGGAGGTCCTCGAAGCGTCGAACCACTTCCGACGGCATTCCGTCCGGGAGAAGGTCGAGTTCCGGCTCATCCATCAGTGCTTCGAAGATCGCCCGATGGACCGGATCCCGGAACTCCCCCGGCCCGATCCGCTCCGCGGCCCGCTCGACCCACCCCCTCACCTTGAGCAGCACGAGGAGGAGCTGCCGCTCGGGACCCATCCCTTCGAGGCGAGGGCTACGCTCCTTCCGAGGCAGGGGCTGGGGCGCGCGCACCGGCGGTGTCGCTCGTGCGCGAAGTTCCTCTTCCAGAGTCAGTCGTCGGACCCCCGTGCGCTCGGCGACCTTCGATACATAGATGTCGCGGAGCGTCGGATCCTTCACCGCCCGGAGGGTCGGGAGCAGCTTGTCGACCGCCGTGCGGGTCCGGTCGATGGAGTCGAAGTACCCGTGCTCATCGAGAAGCTGGAGCTTCCGATCGAGGATGTCCACCGCCCCGTCCAGATAGCGCCGGAGCCCATCGGCGCCTTCCTTCCGGATCAGGGTGTCGGGGTCTTCTCCGGGAGGAAGGGTGACCACCGCGGGGTGGACCCCCTCCGAGAGAAGGGTATTTCCTGCCTTGAAGGAGGCCCTGAGCCCCGCCGGATCGGAGTCGAAGAGGAGGAGCGCACGCGCCGTGTACCTTCCGAGAAGCCGTGCCTGCTCTTCCGTCATCGCCGTCCCGAGGGTAGCGACCGCATGGTTGACCCCGCCGGCACCGAGGGCCACGACGTCCATGTAGCCCTCCACGATCAGCGCAGCCTCTTCCTTCCGGATCTCGTTGCGATTCCATCCGAGCGCGTAGAGGGTCTGACCCTTGTGGTAGATGGGAGATTCCGGGGAGTTCAGGTACTTGGGAACGCCCTTCCCTTCCCCCGCCAGGACGCGTCCGCCGAAGGCCACGACCCTCCCGTGGAGCCCCTCGATCGGGAAAATGATGCGGTTGCGGAACCGGTCGTAGGGCTCCTTCGATTTCTCGGAGGTGGTGAGGAGACCCACCTCGAGGAGGAGTTCATCGGAAATTCCATGGTGCGACGCGGCCTCCCGGAAATCGCGCCAGGCATCGGGGGCGAATCCCAGGCCGTACCGTTCGGCCGTGGCAGTGTCGATTCCCCGGCCGGTCAGGTACTCCCGGGCCCTCGCCCCCCCCTCCGGGTCGGTCAGCCGCTCCCGGAAGAACTCCCGTGCGAAGGCGTTCGCCTCGTAGTGGGGGCGGAAGGGATCTTCTTCGCCCTCGCCCCGCCCCTTCACCTCACGGATCTCGACTCCGTAGCGGCCTCCGAGGTACCGGATCGCATCGGTGAAATCCATCCCCATCCGCTTCATCACGAAGGTGAAGATGTCCCCGGACTCGCCGCACCCGAAGCAGTTGTAGAATCCCTTCTGCGGAATCACATAGAAGGAGGGTGTCTTGTCTTCGTGGAAGGGGCACTTTCCCTTCCACTCCCGCCCGGATTTCTTCAGGGGTACCACCTCTCCGATCACTTCGACCAGATCGGCCCGCATCCGGACTTCATCCACCACGTCGTCGGGGATCACTGAAGCACCGCCACGGTCACGCCGGCTCCGCCCTCCCCGTGCCCCCCGGAACGGAACTCCCGGACTCGTCGATCGACCCGGAGGAGCTCCCGGACCCTGGCCTTCACGGCGCCCGTCCCCTTCCCATGGATGATCCGGAGTTCGGGGAGGTGCTCCACGATGGCCCCGTCGATCGCGCGCCCCAGTTCGAGCTCCACCTCATCGACCCGCAATCCCCGCAGATCGGCTTCCAGCCGGAATTCGATCTCGGGACCGCTCCAGCCTCCTCCGGAGGGTTCAGGAGAGCGCGGGACAGGGGGGGCCTTCTCCTCCGCCTTCCCTGTGGGCGGGGCATCCAGCGCTTCCACATCCGCGCGTGCGAGCTCCATGCGCAGGCCGCCCACTTCGAGCGTTACCCGGTCTCCCCGTACCTCACGGACCACCCCTTTCGTCCCGCTCCCGCGAACACGGGCCCGCGTTCCCTCCTCGAGAGGGGCGCCGGCGTGGGTCCGGGGTTTTCGAGGGGAAGGCGCCTCTTCGAGCTGCTTCCGGGCGGCGGTCTCGATGCGGGCTCGCACGCTGTGTTCCACCTCCGCACGGTCCTCCCCACCGGCCTCGCGGGCCTCGCGG
>JBGTMU010000126.1:0-4356 GCA_041743405.1 Longimicrobiales bacterium
CGGCCACGCCGTCGCCATCGTCGTCCTGGCCGCCAGTCTCGACGACTCGACCCTCTCCGGATTCCTGCGGGCTTCTGTCGAGGCCATCGTGCTCAAGGAGGCCGCCGCGTCGGACCTCGTCGACGCGATCCGGGCCGCCGCCCGGGGCGAGCGGTGGATCGCCGCCGGGATCATCCACCGGGTTCTGGGCCTCATGGCCTCGAGCGAGGAGGACGGCTCCCTCGGGCTGACGCCGCGGGAACTGGAAATCTCCCGGCACGTGGCGACTGGCCAGTCCAACTGCCGGGTGGCCCGGGAACTCCAGCTCTCTGAGAGCACGGTGAAGATGCACCTCCACAGCGTCTTCACGAAGCTCGAGATCTCCAACCGGGTCGAGCTGAGCCTCCTGGCCCGGGAGAAGGGCTGGATCTAGCGCGGATCCGGGTCCGGACCCGTACGAAAGTCGGGGGGTCTGGCACCCGAACGGTCAATGGCTCCCACCCCGCAGAAACGCTATCCTCCGGCCGCACCCCTTCCGTTTGCCCCCTTCCAGAAGCAGGAGACCCCCCGTGCACAAACGTCTCATCGTCCTCCTCATGGCCGGTGTCCTCGCTGCATGCGGCGAGGTTCCGACCGAGCCCTCGATATCGTCGTCCGACCTCGAACCGTCCTTCAGCGCCGCGAGCGCCACGGTCGCGCACACCTACTATTACGTGGACTGGACCGCTGCGAACGCGGCCGCCGGAACGGCCAGTGGCACGATCACGCTTCCGGGCGGCGGGTCGATCGATGTGGGTCTCAGGGTCGTGAACCCGAACGGCAGTAGCGGGAGGTTCTTCTTCGGCCAGACGAGCTGTGGCACCTCCTATTGGAGGCCAAGCGCACCCTATGTGGGCGACTACGTTTCGAACGCGCCGCCTCCCTGTGACATCATCGCGCTCTCGGGCGGGAATACCTCCTCGTACGTCATCACCTTCTCCGAGCCGGTGCAGGATCCGGTAATGGACATCCTGAGCCTGGGGAGTCATGGCACCCCGGCCGTCTACGCCTTCGCCCGCACCTTCGAGGTCATCAGTGAAGGTACCGGCTTCTGGGGAACCGGTACCTACTCGATCGAGCCCGGCCAGAAGCTGAGGGGACGGGAGTGGCACGGGGCGATCCGGTTCGTCGGGCAGCTCTCCACCCTCTCCTGGACGGCGCCGCTCGGTGAGATCTGGCACGGGGTCACTTTCGGGATCCGCGGCCCGGGCGATCCGGAAGCCGACTCCGATGGTGACGGCGTCCCCGACGCCACCGACAACTGTCCGACTGTGTCCAACGCCGATCAGGCCGACGCGGACTTCGACGGAGTGGGCGACGCCTGCGATACGATCGACGATTCCGATGCGGACACGGACGGGGACGGGCTCACGAACTCCGAAGAGCACGGCGTCGGCACCAGCCCGACCAACCCGGATTCGGACGGCGACGGGGTCAACGACGGGAGCGACAACTGCCCACTCGTCTCCAACCCCGACCAGGCCGACTCGAACGGTGACGGCATCGGCGACGCCTGCGATACAAGCGCGCCGGTCATTGCGGCCACGGTCGATGGCGACCTGGGTAACAACGGCTGGTACACTTCGGACGTGAACGTCTCCTGGACGGTCACCGACAACGAATCGGCCGTGAGCTCCACCGTGGGGTGTGAGACCACGGATGTCACGGCCGACACCGAGGACGTGACGTTCACATGCACTGCGACCTCGGCGGGTGGTACGGCATCGGAAAGTGTGACCCTCAAGCGCGACGCCACGGACCCGACCGTCACCTACTCCGCCAACGCCGGCAGCTACGACGTGGCCGAGTCCGTCGGGATCACCTGCGCGGCGACCGACAACCTGTCCGGCATCGCCTCGGACACCTGCGCCGACCTCTCCGGAGCCGCCTACACCTTCGGAGTGGGCACGACGTCCTTCTCGGCCTCGGCCGAGGACGTGGCCGGCAACGCCGGTTCGGCTGCCGGGAGCTTCGATGTCACGGCTTCCCTGGACGGACTCTGCACCCTGGTGCAGCGCTTCGTGTCGCATCACGGGGTCGCCAACTCGCTCTGCGCGAAGACGAGGGCGGCCGAACGCGCTCGGAACGACAGCGCTCATGACGGAGCGCTGGGCGCCTTCATCAACGAGGTCGAGGCTCAGTCCGGCAAGAAGATCGACGCCGACGACGCACTTGTCCTGATCGCGATCGCCAACGCCCTGATCGGGTGACGCTGACTCCACACCCTGCCTCCGGGTAGGGGTCCGAACGGGCCCTGAAGCGACGGCCCCCGACGGTCTGTCGGGGGCCGTCGTTGTTTTCTCTACGGGAAGCCGATCTTATTCGCGGAGTTCGGGTATCGAAGCACAGACGGGCCATTCAGCCACTTTCCGCACTGTGAGCGCATGCCGATTCTCCTCCACCGCCCTGTTCGCGCAGCCCTCGTTCTGATGCTCCTCGGGGGTCTCGCCACCTGCGGTGGGAGTACATCGGAGACGGCGCTCCCCCCCACCCCATCCCCCGTGGAGGAAGAGGCCCCGGAAGACGCCGAGGAGCGCGATCCGGGTGATCCCGAACGGATCTCCCCTCCCGATTCCAGCGCCATTTCTCCGGGAGACCGGATCCCCGGGGAATGGATCACCCGCCCCGATTTTCCTCCGGTCGATCCGCCGGACGAGTGGGGAGACGAAGGAGGCGGGGAAGTCTGGGCCCTGGCCACTCTCGGGGAGATGACGCTCCGCCAGAAGGTGGGGCAGATGATCATGCCCTGGGTGGCGGGGGACTTTGCGGCGGAGGGGTCGGCCGGGTTCGAGCGGATCGCTCGCCTCATCGATGAACAGGAGATCGGCGGCATCATCATCTCCGTGGGAACTCCCATCGATGTGGCTGCGAAGCTCAATGTGTACCAGGCTCGTTCACGTCTCCCCCTTCTCGTCTCTGCGGATCTCGAGACCGGGGCCGGCTTCCGGATGCGGGGGGCGGTCTATCTTCCGGGGGGGACCGACCTGGGCGGGGCGACCGATTTCCCGCCGCTGATGGCCGTCGGCGCCGCCGGGGATCACTTCCTGGCCTACGAGATGGGTCGCGTCACTGCCGAAGAGGCACGGGCCGTCGGGATCCATGTGCCCTTCGCGCCCGTCCTCGATGTGAACAACAACCCGGACAACCCGATCATCAACACGCGCTCCTTCGGGGAGGATCCGGAGCAGGTGGCGGCGCTTGGCGTCTGCTTCATCCGCGGAGTGCAGGACTACGGGGCGGTCGCGACCGGGAAGCACTTTCCGGGGCATGGCGACACGGACACCGACTCGCATCTGGCGCTCCCGATCATCCGCGCCACCCGGGATCGGATGGACCGGATCGAGCTTCCTCCCTTCCGCGCGGCGATCGATGCGGGGATGGGCGCCATCATGACCGCCCACATCGCTCTCCCGAACATCTCGGAAGAATCGAGGCTTCCCTCCACCCTCTCCCGCAACGTGCTGACAGGGATCCTGCGCGAGGAGATGGGATTCGAAGGGATCATCTTCACCGATGCCATGGACATGAACGCGATCGACCGCCTCTTTTCCCGAGAGGAGGCCGCGGTGCGCGCCGTCCTGGCCGGGGCGGACGTCCTCCTCATGCCGCCGAACCCGGAAGCCGCGATCCGGGGCGTGGTGACCGCCGTGCTGGAAGGGCGGATCCCTGAAGCGCGGATCGATGCCTCGGTGATCCGGATCCTGGGTGTGAAGGGGGAGCTCGGGCTCCACCGCGAACGAATGGTGCGGGTGGAAGACGTGCACCGCCGGGTCGGCACCCCCGCGCATGTCGCGGTGGCCCAGGAGATGGCGAACCGCTCGATCACCCTGCTCCGGAACGAGGGAAACCTCCTTCCCCTCCGCGGGACCGCCACCGCGAACGTGCTCTCCGTGACCTTCCGGCGTCGGAACGACCTGCTTGGCGGTCGCGCCTTCGATGCGCGCCTGCGGCAGACCTACCCCCGGTTGCAGACCGTGGAGATTGGGAGGGAGACGGCCCGGGAGGAATATACGCGACTCTCGCAGCGGGCCCGCGGCACGGATCTCGTCGTGATTTCGCTCCATATCACCGCCCTTTCCTATTCAGGAACCGTCGCGGCGCCCGCTGAGCTCGTGGCCTTCATCCGTGAGCTGGCGCGGGCGGGCACGCCCCACGTGGTGGTCTCCTTCGGGAATCCATACCTCGTGACCGAATTCCCGGATGTCCGAGCCTACATGCTGGCCTGGGGCGGGGCGCAGGTGAGCCAGCGGGCCGCGGCAGATGCGCTCTTCGGGACCATCCCGATCGGAGGACGCGTCCCGACCCGGATTCCCCCGGGGTTCGAGATCGGCGCGGGGA
>JBGTMU010000127.1:0-13669 GCA_041743405.1 Longimicrobiales bacterium
ACCTCCGCCGCCAGTGGACCGACACTCCCGCTCCCGCTCTGTTCTGCGAGTGCAGCCGCAAGCGAGAGGGTCAGGCTTTCGATCGAGAGGTTCGCCAGATCTCCGCGCCCCATGGCCACCGGGATCTCCCAGACCGCCTGCGCCGCTGTCACGGCCGTCGGCCCGAACACCCCGCTCCACTCCACGTCCCCCGATTCCCCGAAGAGTCGGACGGTCCCCTCGATCTCGATCCCGGCGCCTTCCTCGACCTGCATGCGGAGTTCGAGCGCGGTGTTTGAAGCATCCGGAGAACGGTCCACGATGCCGTCTGCGAGCACGACCCCCGTCCCCCGGTCACGAACGATGAGTTCGACCGCGGAGATGCGACGGGAAGCGGGAGTGTTCGCGAGCTCGGCCGAGAGCTGCGGAAGGACCGAGACGGAAACCGAAACTGGTGCCGTCGTCTCCGTGAGGTCGAGTTCTTCGATACACCCAGCCGAGGCTCCCGCGATGAGGAGCGTGGTGAGGGTGGTGCGGAGAAGTGCGGTGCGGTGGCTCACGGTGACCTCAGTGAGTGTGGCCCGGGGTGAACCTCCTTCGCCCGGGAGACTCCCGGCAACCCGCGAAGTGGGGGAGGCCCCGGGGCCCTCCTTCCCAGTGGGCAGTTTACGGACCCGCAGCGCGGTGGGCAAGGATTTTGGGTGGTCGGCTGTAGCGTTGATTCAGAGCCTCGACGATTCACCACGGCGGTTTGAGCGCTAGCTGACCGAACACGTTGGACACGAGGGCAGCCCAAAGGGGCTGGCGCCAAGGGCGGCGGGAGCGAGATGACGAGAGGGAGGCTCGGCGTGCTGGCTGGCCTGCGGTTCAGCAAGTCCCCTGTCCTGCCCGACACCGTGGCGCCTTGACTGCCTCGGAGCAATTCGTCATCCTGCGCGTTGCTCCTCGCTCGCTGTTCGAAGCTGGTTACGGCGACGACCCCGCCTGGTCCCCCGCACCACCCGCCCTCCGGGCCGTGATCGCGAATGCTGTTCAACTCCGCTGATTTCGCGGTCTTCCTGCCACTGGTGTTTGCGGCATACTGGGCACTCCGGCGGCGAGGCATCAGGGCACAGAACATCTTCCTGGTTACTGCGAGCTATACGTTCTACGGCTGGTGGGACTGGCGCTTTCTCGGTCTTATCGCCTTCAGCACCAGCGTCGACTACCTGATTGGGTTAGCGATGGCCCGGGAGAATCGCCTTGCTCTAAGGAAGACCCTGCTCTGGACGAGCATCGTCGCGAATCTGGGTCTCCTCGGCGTCTTCAAGTATTTCAACTTCTTCATCGAGAACTTCCAGCAGGCCTTCACGTTCCTGGGATCCGACTTCAGGCCGGGGTCTTTGGCAATCGTCCTTCCGGTGGGAATCAGTTTCTACACGTTCCAGACCCTCAGTTATTCCATCGACGTATATCGCAGGAAGATTGAGCCGACTACGGACTTGGTGGCTCTCGCCGCCTTTGTCAGTTTCTTCCCGCAATTAGTGGCGGGTCCCATCGAGCGCGCCGCCCACCTCCTCCCGCAGTTCCAGCAGGAGAGGCGTTTCGACCGCGGCAGTGCGGTGGACGGGGCGAGGCAGGCGCTGTGGGGTCTGTTCAAGAAAGTAGTCATCGCGGACAACTGTGCGGTGTACGCGAACCTGATCTTCGCCAACTACACCGATTATTCCGCCAGCACTCTGTTGCTGGGAGCCGTATTCTTTTCCTTCCAGATATACGGTGATTTTTCCGGTTATTCAGACATTGCAATCGGCATATCCAAGCTCTTCGGCTTCGACCTCATGCGGAACTTCGCCTTTCCGTATTTCTCACGAGATATGGCCGAGTTCTGGCGACGGTGGCATATCTCGCTGTCCACCTGGTTCCGGGATTACCTTTACATACCATTGGGCGGCAGTCGTGCAGGGAAAGCCGCAGCCATTCGCAACACCATGATCGTCTTCGTCGTGAGCGGATTCTGGCACGGCGCGAACTGGACATTCGTAGTATGGGGTGCGCTGAACGGCCTGTACTTTCTGCCGCTCCTGCTGTCCGGTCGAAACCGCAGGCACCTCGATACGGTTGCTTCCGGCCGTTGCGTTCCCAGCCTCCGAGAAACGGCGTCCATCGCAGCGACGTTCGGGCTGACGATGCTGGCGTGGGTTGTGTTCAGATCCCCGACCATCGGCGATGCGGCTGCCTACATTGGCCGTCTCCTCTCTCCAACCCTTCTCTCCGTGCCTGTGTTTCCGGATCGAGTCCACGGGCTGACTGTCCTGCTCCTCGTTGCGGCGTTCGTGGCGGTTGAATGGGTCGGGCGGGAAGATCGGTTCGCCCTGCAGCGCGTCGACCGGATCAGGTCGGCGCCAGCGCGCTACGCGGTGTACTATACGGTCGCTCTGACGACCCTCTTCGCGGGGAACTTCGGGGAGAACGCCTTTATCTACTTCCAGTTCTGACACTCCAGTGCGCCGATTCCTTCTGAAACTCCTGGGGCTGGCCCTCCCGCTCCTCGCCATGGTAGCCGCCGTAAACTACGCGGGGGACGCCGGAGGCCTGTTCCTGCTGCAGGAGCGGACCGTCGCACGCTACATGCTGGACGGGTTACACGTCCGGAACGCATCGAACATGGATGAGCGATTGCTGCAACGGTTGTTGATCGACCATTTGCCGCACGCCCCCGAGTGCATTGTCCTCGGATCCAGCCGGGTCATGCTGTTTGATTCGGAGATCTGCCGTGCTGGCGACTTCATGAACCATGCGGTGTCTGGGGCATCGGTCGAGGACCTGATCGGCGTATATCAGTTGTATCGTAATCGCGGAGTCTACCCCTCACGCGTGGTGATCGGCGTGGATCCGTGGATCTTCAACGATGAGAGCGATCAGCACCGGTGGCGGGTGTTGCAGGATGCCTACAGCGAATTTACTTCGGAACCATTCTTGGTGCCGCACGAGGTTTACGCGCTGAAGCGGTGGACGCAACTCCTTTCGCCATCATATTTCCAGCGTTCCAGTCGCGCCCTGCTGGCACGGAACGGCAGGGAAACGCGGCAGGCAGTGCCAACCACCAGCCCCGTGAACGAAGAATTCACGAAGCACGCCGACGGCAGCATAGCGTACGATGCGGGGTTTCGGAGTGCGGATTCTGCCACCGTCGAGGTGAGAGCCCGCGGGGATCTGCGCCCACCGGTGTACTCTCTGGAGGGTTATCTGAAAATCTCTGCTCGGCGGCTCCGCGGATTCCAACTACTTGTGACCGACATGCGTGCGCGGGGCATCCACGTGACCTTTGTGCTGGTCCCCTATCATCCGGTTGTGTTCGACGAACTGTCCCGGACATCGCCGTACAGGATCATTCTGCAGTTCGAACAAGCGGTCCGGCGGCTGGCGGCAGAGCAGCAGATCCCCGTTGTCGGCAGCATGGACCCTGCGGCCGCTGGCCTGAACCGCACTCACTTTTACGACGGCATGCATCTCAACGAAGCGGGGGTGGCGCTCCTGTTGCGGCCGCTACGGGAGGATACGGCGAGGTAGCCGGGGATTTGAACTAGGGCTGACCACCGTGGCCCGGACGCCCCGCCCGTGCTTCACGCGGGACGGAAATGAACCATCATCTGTGCATTCCGATGTCCCCAGTTCCCGATGTAGGTGCCGGTCCAGCCGGACCGCTCCCCGAAAGCCAGCATCTGTTCGCGGGTATAGCGAAAGGCGTAGTGATCGTTGGCCTTCCGCGGGTTCCTCACTTCCTCCTCGGTTACGAAGAAAGTCGCGAAGAAATGGCCGTCATCCGAGATCACCGCACGCAGCTTCTGGAAACAGAGATCGACGTGCGGCGCGGGAAGGTGTGTGAACAGCGACTGCGCGATCGCGTAGTCCGGGCGGGCAGAGAGCTGTTCAAACTCGAAGCTGGACGAGACGAGGAAGTCGGGTGCCTTCTCCTGCTCCAGGCCCGGGGCGAGCTCCACCTCGCGACCGGCGCGGATCAACTCTTTCTCCTTGTCCACCCCGTGGTAGTGCCCGGGGTCGAGGTAGGGGATGAAGTGCACGCCCGCCCTCAGGCTCCCACACGCGATGTCGACCAGATGATGATGGGGCTGGAGCCCCTGGCTGACCAGGAAATCGAACTGGAGCTTTCCGATCTCACTCCAGTGTCCACCTACATACTGACGGTGACCCAACTGGCGGATGCCGGGTTCCCCATGGAGCCGTGGAGGACGCCCCAGGCCGAGAACCATGGCGATCCTGCGCACAATGCGTCTAAGTAAGCTCGTCACCTTCTCCTCCTGGATGGGACTGGGAATATTGGACGGGTGGATCGGACGGCCCGGCGGCAGTCTCCCGTAGCTGGCGCCGCTTCCCTTCCACGGGTAGCTTTTTCCCACATGCTCCACCGCGTGTTGGGGAGGCTCTGCCTCCGCCCTGTGCAGGGGTGTGAGTCCCCACGATCGCGACATGCCACCATGGCGCTCCGCAGCACTCCCCCAGCAGTCTGGTACGAAACCCGGAATATAACCAAATGTGTGGATTTGCAGGATACGTAAAAATCGGCGGCGACGATGTCCACACAGCCAGGAACATTCTGGCAGCGATGACCACGGCGATCCGACATCGCGGTCCGGATGATTCTGGCGCATGGATCGATGGAACGGTGGGAGTGGCTCTAGGGCATCGCCGGCTCTCTGTGCTCGATCTGTCGGCTCAGGGGAGTCAGCCGATGCTCTCGCCGGACGGCCGTCTGGTCCTCGTCTACAATGGTGAAATCTACAACTTTCCTCAGCTTCGGAACGAGTTGGCGGGTCAGGGCCGCATTTTTCGGGGCCACTCGGATACGGAGGTGCTGCTGGCGGCCATCGAGCGCTGGGGTGTACACGGTGCCCTCGCCCGCTGCAATGGGATGTTCGCCTTCGCGCTGTGGGACCGAGGCCAGCGGCGGCTGTACCTGGCCCGGGACAGAGTCGGTGAGAAACCCCTCTACTACGGCTGGTTCGGCCAGACGCTCCTGTTCGGCTCCGAGTTGAAAGCGCTCCGGTGTCATCCGGCCTTCGATTCGACGGTCGACCGGGGCGCGTTGGCCCTGTTTCTTCGCTACGGGTACGTTCCCTCCCCCCATAGCATATACCGCAGCGTCCGCAAGCTGCCGCCTGGGACGCTGCTCACGCTGGAGCGACTGGAGCCGGGCAGCGAGCGTCTGGACACGTACTGGTCGGCGCGTGAGGTGGTGGATCAGGCGACCGCCAACCGGTTCCAGGGGAGCCCCACGGAGGCGGTGGACCGGCTCGAAACTCTGCTCACCGACGCAGTGGGTATCCGCATGGTAGCGGACGTGCCACTGGGTGCCTTCCTTTCGGGCGGCATCGACTCGTCGACAATCGTGGCGCTGATGCAGGCTCAGAGCACTCAGCCGGTCCATACGTTCAGCATCGGCTTCCATGAGGAGAAATTCAACGAAGCCGTCTACGCCAGGGCGGTGGCCGAGCACCTGGGAACTGACCATACGGAGCTTTACGTAACGCCGCAGGACTCGCTCGATGTGATCCCTCTTCTCCCTACCCTCTGGGATGAGCCTTTCTCGGATCCGTCCCAGATCCCGACATACCTTGTCTCCCGGCTCGCGCGCCGTCATGTGACAGTGAGCCTGTCCGGCGATGGCGGCGATGAGCTGTTCGGTGGCTATTCCCGATACTTCCGGGTTCAGCGAAGATGGAAGCGACTCCGCCAGCTCCCCGCTCCTGCACGGCGCCTCGCGGGCCGAGGGTTGACGACCATTTCGGAGCACACATGGGACGGCCTGCTCGCATCGCTCGGCCCTGTTCTCCCGGCACGACTTCGGAACGAGAGGGGGGGAGAGGCCGTCCACAAGCTCGGGCGGGCCCTGACGGCCGAGGCTCCGGAGGAGCTGTACCGGGGGCTGCTGTCGCATTGGAGGGACCCGCTGGAGGTAACCCTCGGAGCGAGCGAGCCGGAAACGGCTTTGACGGATAATGGGACATGGCTGGCGCTCGATTCGATCGCAGAACGCATGATGTTTCTGGACCTGGTGACGTACCTCCCGGATGATATTCTGGTGAAGGTGGATCGCGCTTCGATGGGTGTCAGCCTCGAGTCGCGAATCCCTCTCCTCGACCCGCGCGTGATCGAGTTCGCCTGGAGCCTCCCACTGGAGATGAAAATGCGAGGGGCGACCGGCAAGTGGGCACTGCGACAGGTCCTCGACCGGCATGTTCCGCGGGCGTTGATCGATCGGCCGAAAATGGGGTTCGGTGTGCCGATTGATCTCTGGCTCAAGGCCGATCTGCGCGACTGGGCTGAAGATCTCCTCGACGAGTCCGCCCTGCGGCGGGACGGACTGCTCGATCCCGTCCCCATCCGGCGCAAGTGGTCCCAGCACCAGGCGGGAAGTCGGAACTGGGAGTACTGCCTCTGGGACGTGTTGATGTTCCAGGCTTGGAGCCGCACTGAGTCTCCAGCAAACGGGGACGTCGACCCGTTCAGCGAACATTCGGTGACCGTGGCGTCATAGAAGGAGGCCGCCGTTCAGGTAGATTGGTCCAACTTCCCCGGTCGGTTAGCTTCGAGAGGAAGTCACTCGAATCTCCTTTTCTCGAATACATGTCCCCGACCACCACTGAATTCGGTTCGCCTTCCCGCCTCGTTCGGCCCGGACTCCTCGAGGAGCCGCGGTGGTATGCCCTCCGCACGCGGGCACGGCACGAGAAGAAGGTTCACAGCCAGCTCGAGTCGCGCGGGGTGGAATCGTATCCGGCCGTAGTCGAGCTCGAACGGCAGTGGGCCGACCGCACCAGACGGGTGGGAATGCCCCTGTTCCCCGGATACGTCTTCGCATGGTTTCCCCTCAAGGATCTCGCGGAAGTGCTCAGCACCGTGGGCGTGGCCACGGTCGTCAGGGTGGACGGGGTGCCGACCCCGCTCCGGGATGAGGAGATCGAATCGGTCCGGCGGCTCGCCCGGGGGGTCGAGGAAACCGGCCAACTCCCCGAACATGAAGATTATCTGGAGCCTCTTGAACCTGGAGAAACCGTCCGGGTGATGAGCGGTCCTTACGAAGGGATGCAGGGGGTCCTCCTGGAGGTCCGGGGAAACCACCGTGTGACCGTCCGACTGCCCGCGCTCCGTCAGGCGGTTTCGGTGGAGTTCAAGCGGGAGTGGCTGGAGGGGGTTGGGGGAGGGTAGGGGGGAAGCCAGGGGTTCTCAGCACTTTTCAGGGAGCGGGCCAATCCAGAGGTGAAAGTGGTAGCAACTCCCGCTTCCGCCTATTCTATCTGGGAGCGGGAGCCAAGCTGCGTGGGGTCGCCTCAACGACCGATCCACGCCGGCAGCCATCAACCGGGATGGGAATGAGCGAAAAAACGCTGCTGGTCACCGGGGGTGCGGGATTCATCGGCTCCGAGGTGGTCCGGATGCTGATCCGCGAGACCCGCGCCCGCGTGGTCAACGCCGATCGGCTCACATACGCCGCGAATCTGGATTCGCTCCTCGAGGTCTCGGATAGCTCGCGGTACACCCTTGAGCAGGTCGATATCGCCGATCGCTCTGCAGTTCGAGCGCTGTTCGATCGCCACCGGCCCGACGCCGTTCTCCACCTGGCGGCAGAGTCTCATGTCGATCGCTCCATCGAGGGGCCCGATGAATTCATCCAGACCAACCTCGTGGGAACGTTCGTGATGGTGGAGGAGGCCCGGCGTCACTGGTCCCGCCTCGATCCCGCCGCAGCCGATCGCTTCCGCTTCCTGCACGTGTCCACCGACGAGGTCTTCGGCTCGCTGGGCGATACGGGGGCCTTCCATCCCGAGACGCCCTACGACCCCAGCTCTCCCTACTCCGCCACCAAGGCAGGCGCCGATCATCTGGTCCGAGCCTGGCACCGCACGTACGGGCTCCCAGTGCTGGTCACCAACTGCTCGAACAACTTCGGCCCCTATCAGTTCCCCGAAAAGCTCATCCCCCTCATGATCATCAAGGCGCTCCGGCGGGAGGCACTGCCGGTGTATGGGAAGGGCGAAAACGTCCGGGACTGGCTCCATGTGGCCGATCACGCGGACGCCCTGCTCCGCGTGCTCGAGCGGGGCCGTGTGGGGGAGACCTATCTCGTGGGAGGCCACGGTGAGCGTCGGAACCTGGATGTGGTGGAAGCCATCTGTGACCTGGTGGATGAACTGGCCCCCGAGGGCAAGACGCTTCCCCGACGAACTCTCATACGGTTTGTCGAAGACCGGCCGGGCCATGACCTCCGCTACGCGGTGGACTCGACGCGGACCGAGGAGGAGGTGGGGTGGCGGCCTTCCCGTTCATTCGAGGAGGGGCTCCGGGAGACGGTGAACTGGTATCTGGAGAACGAGTGGTGGTGGGAGCGCGTGCTGTCCGGCAACTACCGGGGTGAGCGCCTCGGACTGGCTGCGAAGGGGGCCCAGTAGATGAGAACCCCCGAGACTCCGGAATCGAAGCCGCCGACGCGGAAGGGGATCATTCTGGCCGGCGGAAGCGGCACGAGGCTCGACCCGATCACCCGGGTGACGAGCAAGCAGCTCCTGCCTGTCTTCGACAAGCCCATGGTCTACTACCCGTTGACCACCCTGATGCTCGCCGGGATCCGTGAGGTTCTCCTGATCTCGACCCCCGAAGACCTCCCGCGCTTCCGAGCGCTACTCGGAGACGGGAGCCAGTGGGGCATCGATTTTGCCTATGCCGAACAACCGCGGCCGGAGGGTCTCGCCCAGGCGTTCACCATCGGCCGCAGTTTCATCGGCGATGACAGCGTGGCCCTGATTCTCGGTGACAACATCTTCTACGGGCACGGCCTCACCGATAGGCTTCGCAAGGCCGCGGCCGCCCGGGAGGGGGCCACGATTTTCGGGTACCATGTCAGGGATCCGGAGCGCTACGGCGTGGCGGAGCTGGGGGAGGGCGGCCAGGTCCTCAGCATCGAGGAGAAGCCGGCGCGGCCCAGGTCCCACTATGCCGTCACCGGCCTCTACTTCTACGACAACCAGGTGACGGAAATCGCCGCCGGTCTCCGGCCTTCCGAGCGCGGGGAGTACGAGATCACGGACGTGAACCGCGAATACCTGCGGCGCGATGCGCTGCGGATGGAGATCCTGGGCCGGGGGAATGCCTGGCTCGATACCGGCACCCACGAATCGCTCCAGGAGGCGTCCCGATTCATCGAGACGATCCAGAATCGGCAGGGACTCAAGGTGGCGTGCCCGGAGGAGATCGCCTGGCGGCTCGGGTGGATCGACACGGACGCCCTCCGTCGCCTGGCCGAGCCAATGCGAAAGAACGATTACGGAGGGTATCTCCTTGAGCTCGCGGAGGACGGGATCCGATGAGAGTGACCGAGACCGACATCCCGGGTCTCCTGGTCATCGAGCCGGATACCTTCCATGACCACCGCGGTCGATTCCTGGAACTGTGGAACGCAAGCCGTTACCCGGACTTCCCGGAGTTCGTCCAGGACAACGTGTCGATCTCCCATGCGGGCGTGCTGCGGGGGCTCCACTTCCAGCACCCGGAAGGGCAGGGGAAGCTGATTACGGCCCTGCGTGGGGAGGTCTTCGATGTGGCGGTGGACCTCAGGAGGGGCGGACCCACGTTCGGCCGGTGGTGGGGGACCCGCCTCTCGGCGGACGACCATCGGCAGCTCTGGATCCCGGAGGGGTTCGCGCACGGCTTTGTCGCTCTCAAGGACGACTCGGTCCTTCACTACAAGTGCACCGCGCGCTACTTCCCCGCTCACGAGAGAACCCTGCGCTGGGATGACCCCGATATCGGGATCGAGTGGCCCGTTTCGGATCCGGAGCTGTCGGAGAAGGATCGGCAGGGGCGGACGCTTGCGGCTCTGGACCGCGCCGAACTCCCGGTGTACGGGTAGAAGGGGAGTGCCTCCTTATCCGGCCCCGTCGTTCTTTCGAAATATGAACATTGGGTACTGGCCCACACGCCCCATGAGTCTGGGGAAGATATCCTCGAGCTTCTGGGCCATTGCCAGGACCCGAGCACTCGAGGAGCTCTCACTCAGGAACCGTTTGGTTGAGGCGTGACTCAGGATCGACCAGGCACGAACTTCAAGTCGAAAGGGCAGTCCTGCGCGGGCGAAATGCTTCCGGGGCCGCGGGTTGAAATACAGTGTGGGACGCTCCGGTGGCTCGGGCACCTCATTCGCCTCCGGGGCCTTCTCCTTTGTGCGTGGGCGGGGAAGCAATCGGCGGGCTACCCGTGTCGCTCTGCGCCCCCACCTCCGGGCACCCAGCCAGGCATGATCCCCCCAGTTGTAGACGACTACGCATACAGCCCCTGAGCGCATTACGCGATACAGTTCCTGGAGCACCTGGACCTGCTGGTCGCCCGGCACATGGTACAGGACGTGGAGCGAGACGGCAGCATCCACCGAGCTGGTTCGAATCGGCAGCCGTGTGATGTCCCCCAGTACGTAGAGCCCGCGGGGGCCAAGCTTCGCCTTCGCCTCCCGCAGTGCCCGAACCGACAAGTCTACACACAGTCGATAGCGATACGGCTCCGAATAGCTCAAATACTCTGGGTGAGGAATCGCACCGGACCCTGCATCAAGCAGGTATTTTCCCGATTCAGGCAGAAAGGCATTGACCCGGAGCCGACATTGAGCCTTGTAGCTCTCGGCGACCGACCGCGTGTCAGTGAAAGCGGTCGTGTCCTTGTAGAGCCCGTCACTTCCCGCTTTCCACCCGAACTCGTCATAGAATTGCTGCACGCTCTTCTTTTCTGGCCGAAGCTCGCGAGGAGTGGGTGGATTCTGGGGCGCAGGCCCGAGTAGAACCGCCGTCTCGGGCATCGCCAGGACGATTCCCTCGACCATCGGATAGCCGAACTGCCCCTGCTCGTCGACAAAGACCGCTTCAGCCGGTGACTGGAAGAGGTCGCCGGTGGTCTGGCGCAAGCCACCTGATTGGGCTGCGGCGTTGAACTCTCCGAGCTCGGTCTCGCCCATCGCATGAACGGGGGTAGCCGTGATCGGACAGCGCAAGACCTCCTCGAGGTCCGAAATACCCTCGCTGAAGGTACCTGTCTTCGTGCCTGCCTTCATCTAGAAACCATTACGGGAACGAGTCATCATGCCGTTCATCCAGTATTCTCCGTTCTGACAGCTCGCCTCCTGCCCGGATAAGGACGAGAGTCGATCGATTAGTGTTGGCGCAGTAGATTTCCGGAGTGAGTGACGCAACCTTCGCTTCTCGACAGATCCCCTCCACATCGCGGCTTCTCACGATCACTGCGAGCCACTTTCTGGGGAAAATTCGAGCCCGCAACAGTGCGGTGCAGTTGTCTGCTGCATTCTCTCCCGTGAGTAGCAGAAGGTCACAATGCGACACGGGGGCCTGCTCAAGATCGCCCCGGTGCGACGAAAGGCCAACCTCGAACGCCCGGGCAACGTGGCCATTCGCGTCGTCAATATCGGCGTCCTGGGTCCACGCCTCGCCTCGACTGGCATTCTCGAGGAGTGCGAATGCCGTCATGATTGCCGGTGCCGACCCGATCTCCATCACGTGGGCACCTTCGAGGCGAACCACGCGACGCAACTGTTCCCAGAAGGGCCAGAGCTTGCAGGCCCCCCGGAACCCTACACGGGCGAAGTTGAACGCAAAGAAAGGAGTTCCGTGTTCCCCGGCCCTCTTCCACGCCAGTCGAAGCTCCTCGATACCAGGAATGGATTCCCCTCCGGAGGATACCGTCCAGGGGGATGGTACGCCTCCCGCGACCGCAGCGCGGATGGGCCGTCCGGATCGAGGCCGCCTGCGTAGCCAGGCGAGGGTCGGGCTCTGTAGTGTTGCGGACAGGTACTTTCGGAGGAGGCTGCGATAGGTGAGTTGCCGCTCGTGGCCACTGCCTCCCCAACCGAGCATATCCCGGGCGACTGCACGGAGGGGGGAACAGGGTTGAGCCGAGCCGAAATCGATCAGCGTGACAACCCCGGTTTCCTCGTCGACAATGAGATTGCCGGGATTGATATCGCGGTGAACCACTCCACGACGGTTTACCTGAAGAATGGCCGCGAATACCTTGAGCATCGGCCAGTCTGCTCTGGGGATATCGTTGAGCCGCACACCGCTGAACCACGGCATGATCGAAAGGGAGAAGTCCCCGATTTCCTTGTAGTCGAAGGGCGGAGCGTGGCTTGCGCCAAAGGCTTTGACCATCGCCTCGTGCTCGCGTCGTGCCCATGCGATGCTCTTCTGGCGTTTTTCAGCATCCCAATGACGGCGAACCTTCATCCCGATGCCTCCAGACCGGTACAGTCTGGTATCCGGCTCGTTCCAGCGCGTCAAAACCAACTGGGCTGGCGTCAGAAATTCCAGCTCGAAATCACTCCAGCGATCCCGATAGTCCAGATAGAACTGTCTCAAAGCTGTCAACTATACTCTCCGATCCACCCGCGCAGCGTTGGCTCCCCGTGTTTCCGCAGCGATCACCTTCACAGGACGGCGGTGGAATCTGCCGATCGGTCCGTCCGCAGGCGTCCGAGATCGGCATCGACCATCATGCGGATCAGGTCGCGAAACCCTACTACCGGTTCCCAGCCGAGCGTCGACCTCGCCTTCGCCGGCTCTCCCACGAGGATACCGGCTTCCGGAGGGCGTACGTACCTGGGATCCTGGACGACGTATTCGCGCCAGTCCAGATCCAGGTGGGCGAAAGCGGTCTCCACCAGGTCCTCCACGCTGTGGGTCACGCCCGTGGCGATGACGTAGTCCTGGGGTACATCGTGCTGGAGCATGAGCCACATGGCCCGCACGTAGTCTCCGGCAAACCCCCAGTCACGGCGGGCTTCCAGACTTCCGAGACGAAGCTCCGTGGCGAGGCCGAGTTTGATGCGCGCAGCCGCATCCGTGACCTTGCGCGTCACGAATTCGAGCCCCCGCCGCGGCGACTCATGATTGAACAGAATGCCGCTCACGGCGAAGAGTCCGTACTGCTCGCGGTGGCTCACCGTGATCCAGTGGCCGTACACCTTGGCCACGCCGTACGGTGACCGGGGATGGAATCGCGTCGACTCGTCCTGAGGTGAAGTTCGGGCCTTGCCGAACATCTCGCTGGTGGATGCCTGATAGAACCGGATTCCGGGATTGTGGGCGTGGATCGCGTCGAGGAGGCGGGCCACGCCGAGCGCGGTGATGTCGCCGGTCAGGACCGGCTGCGGCCACGATGTCTGCACGAACGACTGGGCCGCCAGATTGTACACTTCGTCTGGCTCGCAGGACCGGATGGCATCCAGAAGCGAGCTCTGGTCCGACATGTCACCGGTGATCAGTTCGATCCGGTCCTGAATGTGCGCGATCCGCTCGAAGTTCAGCGTGGAGCTGCGGCGCACAAGACCCACGACCCGGTATCCCTGTCCAAGCAGGAATTCGGCAAGGTAGCTGCCGTCCTGGCCGGTGACACCGGTGATGAGCGCGGTCTTCTTCATGCGGCGAGCCGGCGGTAGAAATCCTCGAAGCGTCGTGCCGTGGCGCGCACGTCCAGATGCGATCGCGCCCGCTCCAGACCGGCTTCGGCGAGTCGCTGGCGCTGAGCCGGGTCATCGATGAGCGCCACCACATGCTCGGCCAGCCGCGCCGGGTCGTCCGTGGAGTCGAGGATGCCTGCATCGCCGACGACGTCCACGAGCCCTCCCACCCGGGTG
>JBGTMU010000128.1:0-1857 GCA_041743405.1 Longimicrobiales bacterium
ACCCCTCCATTCGCCGTCCGCGCCCGACGCAGAAGATCGAACTCCTCCAGACTCGACACCCTCGAAGCGGAGCCGTGCGGGCAGTTCGAAACGCACGCCGGACCCGCGGTCGAGGTGTAGCAGAGGTCGCACTTGCTCGCCATCTGACGGGGCTGGCCTCGCAGGTACTTCGGCATCGCATCGGCACCCCAGGTCGTGTCCAGCTTGTGCATCACGATCGAATCGAACGGACAGTTCTGTTCGCATGCCGAACACCCGATGCAGAGCGTCGGGTCGATCTCCACCACCGAACCCACCCCCGCTCGCCGGATCGCGCCGGTCGGGCAGCCCACGAGACAGACGGGGTCTTCGCAGTGGTAGCACGACCGGGGGATGAGGAACCCGTCGTACACCTCGCCTTCCCGCACGAAGCGCGGTACGCCCCCGTGGGTCTCGGCACAGCCGCGTACGCAGTCATCGCACCGGGTGCAGCTCTCCAGGTCGATTACGAGAAGGCTGTTCGCCTGGACGATTCCCTTCGTGAGCCCGAAGTCGATCAGGTCCGAGCGGTCCAGGTGGCTTCGCGTGAACCCGATCTCCTTGATGCGCTCGACCGCCGCCTTCCAGAGACGCTCGCGCAGCCGTGGCTCCTGTTCGATGATCTCCAGAAAATCCGACCGGCGCAGGCGGACCAGTTCCGAATCCCCCACGGAGGTCACGGTGGCCTGCCATCCGCGGGCATCGCCCATCAGGAGTTCGCCCCCGCCCACGGTCGAGCCCTTCCCCAGGTAGGAAACCACCACCTCCCCCGCCTCCATCGCCTGGGAGAGCTTGAGGAATCCCGAGCGCACGAGAATGAGATGATCGGCCGCCTCTCCCTCCCGCGCCACCACTTCGCCGGCCCCGGCCGAAACCAGCTCGACCCGCTCCGCGAACTTCTGGATGACTGCCGCAGGGAAGTCCTGGAAGAGCGGAGTGACGGCGAGATGCTGCTTCAGCATCCGCGACCGGTAGACCTCATCGAGCCGCGCCTTCAGGCGCTTCGATTTGCGACGAAGCTTGCGGAGCGCCGGAAGCCGGATCTGGACGAGGACGGTGGGCCGGGTGGTGCGAACCGTGGCCGACTGGGGCCACCCGTTCAGGGCTCCGATCTCGCCGAAGATCTCCCCCTCGCCGAGGCGCATCTTCTCGCCCCGGGGAAGGTCGAAGTCGAGCGACGAGAGGAAGGCGATCGCCTGGCCATCGGCACTCGGCGGGTGGGACGGCTCCGACTCCGCACCGCCAGGGTGAGGCTGTCGGTGTGTCGGCTGGACCCCGGTGGGAGCGAGCGCGGCGGTGAAGATGGGTTCGTGCGCGGGGTCATGGCCGGCCACGAACACTTCAACCTCCCCCTGAACCACGAAGAAGGCCAGATCCAGATACGTTCCCTCCTCGAACACCACGGCGCTCGGGTTCCAGGTGGCGAGGCTCACATCCGGGCCAATTTCCTTGAGGAAGTCGTCGTTGAATTCCTCGAACACCCAGTACTCACGGAGTTGGGCCGGGCTGAGGAGGGTGGAGATGCGCTGGATTCCGGCGTGCTCGCCGAACGACGACCACCGGTCGCCGTGCATGCGCGCAAGCATCACCATGGTTCCGGAGGATTCCATTGGTCCCGTCAGCTCCCCCGGCCAAGTGCCGCATAGAGTTGCTCGATCCGCCGCTTGACGAGGAGGAGCAGCTCCTCGGCCGTGAGGTCGTCGAGGTCGATCGCGAGTGTTTCCAGTCCGAGCGTGAGATCCGACGGACCCTCCCGGGGAGGGAGCGACCTCGGGGCACGGGGGGCGACGGCCGAGCCAGCGCTTCCCGCCCGGTGAGCCGGGGTGGGAGGCCGGGCGG
>JBGTMU010000129.1:0-5059 GCA_041743405.1 Longimicrobiales bacterium
GATCGTCGAGGAGTACGCCCGCCTGACGATCGTGCGGCGAGACGGCACGATCGCCGATTCGCTGCGCGGCCCGTTCCGCTCGACCGTCCGCTGGTCCGCCGACGGCAGCGGCGTTCTTCTGTTCCGCGCACTGGCGGTGAAGGAGGACGATCTCGATTTCATTGCGGTCGACCGAAATGGCCGGATCGGCACGATCGATGTGTTTCTGCCGGCGACGCAGACGCTGCTTCGCGGCGAGTTCGATGTCGCGCGCCGCACCGGCCAGCTCGCGCTGGCCTCTGGATCCGCCACCTGGGACCTGTGGTCGTTCGGGCTTGAGCCGGACGCCGGACCTGCCCGGCGCCGCACTTCCGGCACCACGTGGTACGGCACGCCCTCCATCTCCGCGGACGGCGAACGCCTCTACTACATCCGCGGCGATGCGATTGGCGACAACCTCTACGTGCTCACCGAACCGGATACCGAGGAGGCGTTGACCGCCGCGACCGATCCGGGCTCGGCCGCAGCGCGTATATCGCCCGATGGCCAACGCCTGGTGTTCGGCCACGCTCCGCCGTCCGGTCACCGCCTCGGCATCCTCGACGTAGCCACGCGTCAGGCGACGTACGCAGACGGCGTGGGTCTCGCGACGAAGGTCCCGCCCTCGTTCACGCCGGATGGTGTCCTGTTCCTGACGACCGATTACGACGGCGTCTGGCTCCTCGATACGGGTGGTGCGAGACATCGCACTCTCGAGGCCCCAGACTCGATCCGGATCCACGGCCTCGTAGCCAACCCTGCTGGTGACAGCGTCGCGATCATCGTCGATACGCCGGACCGCGTGCGACTCGCCGTCTCGCCGCTCGACCGCTGGGAGCCGCGCTGGCTGCACGATTTCGTCGCCGGTGAGGCCAGAGGATACGTGAGCTGGAACCGCGCGGGGCTGCTCCATTTCTGGGTCTGGCGCATCGGTGAGGCCGCTCCAGCGCTGTGGCAGATCGCCGCCGCTGGCGGCCCAGCCCGCCGCCGAATCGTGCTGCACACCGCCTGCAATACCGGGTACGTCGACATCGCCGTGGATGTCGATCGAGGGGTGTGCTGGGGACAAGACATCCGCAGCGACATCTGGCTCGTGGACCTGGCACGGGCGAACCGGTGAGTACCGTCCCACGTGCCTTCCCTCTGACTCTCGCGCTCGTGGCGTCATTCCTGGCACCCCCCGGTGCCGACGCCCAGAGCTACAACGTTCGACATTACACCAACGCTGATGGGCTCCCCCAGAGCCAGATTCTGGCACTCCATCAAAGCTCGGAAGGGTACGTCTGGATCGCGACATATGGCGGTGTGGGTCGTTACGACGGTTCGACGATCCGCACCTTCACGACCGCGCACGGGCTTTCGTCCAACCTCGTTCAGGCGATCGCCGAGGACTCGGCCGGACACCTCTTTCTCGGGACCCTGGGGGGCGGGCTCTGCATCCTCGGGGGGACTTCGATTCGATGCCTTGCGGAGACCGATGGATTTCCAGCGCGGGATGTCATCGATCTCGCGATCCACCCCGACGGGGCGGTATGGGCCGCGACCGGGCAGGGTCTCGTACGACTTCACCGCGGTGAGGTGACCGTCCTCACCACTGCGGACGGTCTTCCCTCCGACTCGGTGCTTTCCCTCACGATAGACCCGGCGGACGGGCGCATGTGGATCGGAACCGCCGGGGGGGCGGCGATCCTGGAGGATGATTCGATCCACCAGGTTCCCGACCCCCTCCTCGCCGGACTCGCAATTCACACGGTGACGCCGGTGTTCGGGGGAATCCTGGTGGGAACCGAGGCTGGTCTGGTTCTCGTTTCCCCCGAAGGATCGAGCAGGGTCGAGCCTTCGATTCTCCCTGCGGATGCGACCGTTCACGACGCGGCCGGGGACGGGGCGGGAGGGGTGTGGATCGGGACGAGCGTCGGACTGCTTCACTTCGACGGTAACGGGTTTCTGCTTCTCACAGCGGAGGACGGGCTTCCCGCGAACGACATCCTGCGTGTGATGGTCGATCGTGAAGGGAACGTCTGGACAGGAACGGACGTCGGCCTCGGGAAGCTTGTCCTCGGTCCGTTCATGGCGTACTCCACGAGGGAAGGTCTTCCCCATCGGTTTGCCCGCGCCATCGGCGAAGATCAGGAGGGACGGGTATGGGTCGGCACCCGCCACGGCGCAGCCCGGTGGTCTCCGGGCGAAGAGCGTTTCGAGGTGATCGTGCCGGGCGATGCGCTTCCCGACGGTCGCGTCTACGCACTGGCTCGCGCCCCGGAAGGGGGGATGCTCGTCGGCACCCGGGATGGGCTCGTCCACTGGGAGGGTGGGGCGTTCCGGCGTCTCGGGATCGACGCGGGGCTCCCGAACAGCTACGTGCTCAGCCTCCTCCCCGAAGAGAGGGGTGGTGTGTGGATCGGCACGCAGCGAGGAATCGCGCGGTGGAGGGACGGGGTGATCGAAGGCTTCCCTCCGGATCACCCCCTGGCGGCGCTATTCGCGGTGAGTCTCGAACTCGACCGGGACGAGCGGCTCTGGATCGGGCTCGCCGCTGGAGGAGTCAGAATATGGGACGGGGACGCCATCGAAGTCCTCGATGCGAGCCGGGGACTCACCGACCAGGTGATCTGGTCTCTCGCTCGGGATTCCCAGGGTCGCATGTGGATCGGAAGCAATGGAGCGGGTGCGTTCCGGATCGACGGCACCGGGGTGACCCGCTTCACCACGGCCGACGGGCTCGCGAACGACTTCATCTGGCAGATTCTTGTGGACTCCCGGGACGACGTCTGGCTCTATTCAAACCAGGGGCTCAATCGATACCGCCCTGACCGGATCGACCATTTTGTCAGGGCGGACGGGCTGCTCGAGCTGGAAGGCACCGCTTCTGCGGCGATCGAGGACTCGGAGGGGCGGCTCTGGTTCGGGAGCGGAGCGGGCGTTATCTCGTATGACCCATCGGCTGAGCATCTGAACCTCGTCCCTCCTCCGGTCCGGATCGAGGAGATCAACCTCGCAGGACAGTCCCTCGACCTGGAGGGAGCACTCCGCTTTCCCTCGGGACTTCTCCAGCTTCGCTTTTCGGCGCTGACGTTTCGCGACGAGCGTGCCGTCCGGTTTCGATATCGGCTGAGGCGCGGGGATCGGGAGATCGGGGCGTGGTCCCCGTTTCTCGCGGACCGGAGTGTGAGCTTCGCCAACCTTCCTCCTGGGCGGTTCACCGTCGAAGTCGAGGCGGTCAGCGGTGCAGGGGTCGTCTCGGAAGAGCCGGCCACCCTGGAGTTCACCGTTACTCCGGCGTTCTGGCAGAGCTGGTGGTCGCGCGGATTCCTCCTCCTTCTCCTCCTCGCACTGTCCGCTGGCATCGTGTGGATACGAGCGAGGCGCGCCCGGGAGGAGAAGGGCCGTCTGGAGCGACTGGTCGCCGAGCGCACAGTCGAACTCGAGAGCGTGAACCAGAGCCTTCGGGCCCAGATGATGGAGCGTGAACGGTTCGAGTCCGCACTCCGGGAGAGTGAGGCACGCTTCCGCGAGATCGTCGAGAACACCCAGAGCGTGTTCTACACGCATACGCCTGACCACAGAATCACCTATATCAGCCCCCGAGTCCGGGAACTTCTCGGAACCGAACCCGAGGAAGCTCTCGACCGGTGGATCGAGTTTGCGACGGACCACCCTCTGAACGAGAAGGGGATCGAGATCACCGCGCGAGCGATCGAGACCGGGGAACCGCAGCCCCCCTACGAGCTCGAGCTTCGCCACGCCGATGGACATCCTGTCCGGGTACGGGTGGTGGAATCCCCCGTACTCCAGGAAGGTGTCACCGTCCACATGGTAGGCTCGCTCACCGATGTCACGGAGACGCTCAGAGCCGAAGACGAGCGTCGCCGATTGGAGAAGCAGCTCCGCGAGGCACAGAAAATGGAGGCGATAGGTCGGCTCGCGGCGGGGATCGCGCACGACTTCAACAACCTGCTTACCTCGATCATGGGCAACACGAGCCTCGTGAAGCTTGAACTCGGAACGGGCCATCCGCTCGAAGCGGAATTGGCGGAAGTGGAGTTCGCATCCGAGCGCGCGGCCCAACTGGTGGGTCAGCTCCTGGCGTTCGGTCGAAAGCAGATGGTGCAGCCGGTTCCCAAACGCCTGAACGAGTCCGTCCCCGTCATCATGGCGATGCTGAGCCGGGTCATCGGCACCAACATTGACGTCGTCCTCGAGCTCGGCCCGGAAGACCCCTGGATCACGATCGACGGGAGCCAAATGGACCAGATCCTGTTGAACCTTTCCGTGAACGCCCGCGATGCGATGCCTCACGGCGGGACTCTCACGGTCGCAACGAGTGCGGTCATGCTCGATCACCTTCCCCCAGAACCCGAGGGGGAGGAGCTTTCTCCTGGACGCTACGCCGTCATCCGGGTTTCGGATACCGGGATCGGGATGTCCGCGGAGGTTGCGCGGCGGATCTTCGAACCCTTTTTCACGACGAAGGGTCTGGGGGACGGTTCGGGACTGGGTATGGCTACGGTCTATGGGATCGTGAAGCAGAACCGAGGGCACATCGAGGTGGAGACGACGCCGGGGAGCGGCGCGACGTTCACCATCCACTTTCCGGAAACGGCTTCGCCCGAGTGAGTCACGAGTCCGCCGGGTCTGTCGTCGTCACCCCATGAGCTCGGCCACCGGCGCCACCCCGGCCGAATCGGGGAAGATCCGCTCAGCCTGTGCGCTCGTCAGGTCGAAGGTGCCCTGCACGGCGGCTTTCAGGAGCGAGCGGGTGTCGAGGGTGGGACGCAGGTCCCGGCCCTCGTAGAGCTCCCGCGCGCCCAGTCCCGGCCAGTCGGTCAGGATACGGCTCCCCGCCAGCCGCGGTCCGAGGACCAATCCGGCCCCCGCCGTCCCGTGGTCCGTTCCCCCGGTGCCGTTCGGGCGGGCGGTGCGCCCGAATTCAGTCATGACCACCACGGTGGTCTCGCGCCAGACGGGGCCCAGTTCGCGATGGAGTGTCTCGATGCCTCCGGCCAGGCGCCCGAGGAGACGGTCGAGCACGCCGCCAGCC
>JBGTMU010000130.1:0-19013 GCA_041743405.1 Longimicrobiales bacterium
GGCGGGCGGTCGCGCGGCCTCCCGCGCCTCAGGCTCACCCCTCGTCCGTCGCCTCGAACTGCACGCCGCTGCGTGACCCGACGAAATGCCGAATCACTTGACGGACCAGCTCGGATGCCTCAACCCTCCGCCAGGGCCACCTCCGCTTCCTCCCACTCGGCCATGAGCCCGGGAAGCCGGTCGACAAGCCGCGCGCGCTCCTCCTGAAGCCGCTTCACCTGCTGGGGCTCGGTCTCATCGAAGTATCCGGGGCGAAGGAAGAGCGCGTCGATCTCGGCCACCCGGCTCTCCGCCTGCTCGATCCGGCTGGTGAGCTCATCCCGCTTCCGCTTGAGCACCATCGGGTTGACCGATGGCTTCCCCCCTCGTGAATCACCCCGCGCATCCCCCTGCGACGCGCGCCTACCCCCGGTGCCCTCGCTCTTCGCTTCAGCCCGTGCCGCCTTCTTCTCCCGCTTGGCCTTGAGTACGACCTGGGTAGCATCCAGGTGGTCATCTCCGCACCACTCCACATATTCCTCGTAGGTTCCGCGGTAGTCGCGGATCCCGTCGGGGCTGATCTCCACGATCCGGGTGGCGAGCTCCCCCACGAACCAGCGGTCGTGCGACACGAAGATGATCGTGCCTTCGAACGACTGGAGTCCCTCCACCAGGGCCTCGATCGATTCGAGATCCAGATGGTTCGTGGGCTCATCGAGCACGAGTACATTGGGCCGATCGAGCGCGATCCGGGCGAAGACCAGCCGCGCCGCTTCCCCTCCGGAAAGGCTGTCCAGCCGCTTCAGCCCGTCGTCCCCCGAGAACAGGACGAGCCCCATGCGCCCCCGGACGTAGCCGCGATCCTTGTCCGGGCACCCCTCCCAGATCCACTTCTCCGCGGTCCCCGTGCGGCTCTCGAACTGATCCTTGTAGTCCTGGGCGAAGTACCCCGGGTGGGTTTCGTACCCCCATTCCACCACGCCGGCGTCGGCTTCGAGGCGCCCCATCACGATCTTCAGGAGGGTCGACTTCCCGACCCCGTTCGGGCCCATGATGGCCAGGCGATCGCCCCGCTCCACGGCCAGATCCACCCCGTGCAGCACCTGGTTGTCCGCGAACGCCTTCTTCACCCCCTTCACCTTCAGAACATCTCGACCCGAATCGCGGCGCGGATCGAAACGGAAGGTGGGCCAGCGCCGGGAGGAAGGCGCGAGCTCGGTGATTTCCCCCGCTCTCCGCTCGATCACCTTCGCCTTGCTCTGTGCCTGACGCGCCTTCGAAGCCTTCGCCTTGAATCGGTCCACGAAGCGCTGGAGTTCCGCAATCTCCTTCTCCCGCCCCGCGATGTCCTTCTCGCGCCGCGCGCGTTCCTCGTGCTTCGCCACCTGGAAGTCCGAGTAGTTGCCGTGATAGAGCTGCACGGTCCGGTAGTCCACATCGAGGATGTGGGTGGCCACGTTGTCGAGGAAGCGGATGTCGTGCGAGATCACCACGACCGGCCCGGGGAACTCAGCGAGGAAGGTCTCCAGCCACCGGATCGAGAGAATGTCCAGGTGGTTCGTGGGCTCGTCCAGAAGAAGCACGTCGGGGGCACCCGCCAGCACCTGAGCCAGAAGCACCCGGAGCTTGAACCCCCCGGAAAGCGTGCGCATCGGGTTGTGATGAAGTTCCGCCGCAATCCCCAGCCCCTCGAGAATCGCGCCCGCGCGGGCCTCGGCGGTATACCCGTCCAGCCGCTGTACCGTCTCTTCCAGGACGCTGAATCGATCGCCGTCGAACTCCCCCCCAGCGGCGGTTTCGGCCAGGAGCTTCTCCTTCTCGACCATGGCGTCGTAGAGCTCCCGGTTCCCCATGAGCGCCACGCTCACGATCGAACTCTCATCGTGCAGGAACTGATCCTGCCGGAGCACCCCGAGGCGGACCCGTTTGGGGATCGACACCGTCCCCTCGGAGGCCTCGATGTCGCCTGTGAGAATGTTCAGGAGCGTCGTCTTGCCGGATCCATTCGCACCGACCAGGCCGTAGCGCTCCCCCGGATTCAACTGGAAGGTCGCGTCCTCGAACAGGACATGATCGCCGTAGCTCTTGGCGAGACTGGAAACCGAGATCATGCGCGGAGCTCGGGAGGCACTGCTATCGGCACGGATATCATTTCAACGGTGGGTTGGATTGCTGGAACGGCCTGGCCGGAGGTTCAGGGGAAAAACTCACGTCTGGCGCGGGTGGGGACAATCCCTGACGCCTCCGTGCGACGCGGGAAGAGGCCGCGGCCTGGCAGGATGGAGGATTGCCCGGATGCCCGAGGCTGCCTTAGCATTCCCCTGTGCGGGAGTGGGGAAGGGAGTGCACCGGGCCGGGCTCCCGCAATCATGGCATGAGGAGGACGGGACATGTGGCGCAGAACCGGGAACAGGGTGGCGCGAGCGGCAGGGCTCTGCGCGTTGCTTGCGACAACCTTGGGGTGCGAGGTGGAGGGAGGGGGCACGCTCACCATTCTCGCTCTCGTCGATGGGGCCCCGGCCCGGGTCTGTTTCTCCCTCGAATGGGCCACCACCCGCACCGTGGGCTGCACGGACCCACAGACCGGGGAATGGACGGAATCGTTTCGCGGCAACCGCGCGGGGCTCCTGGTCATCGATGGGGGAGACCCGGAAACCGAGATCGTCTATCAGGAGGAGGGGGAAGCAGGGCTCCTCGCGCTCTTCCCCGAAGGAGTCAACCGCGCTCTGGCCGTCCGGGGCGATGAGGTGGAACTCGTGCGCCTCGATGGGCAGTCCCTTTCCGGAGGTCGCGTCTCGGGGCGCGTGATTGTGGACCGCGACCCATTCGGGCCCCTTCAGCTCGAGCTCCATGGTCGGGAAGTGCTGCGCGCGTCGGTCGATGCCTCGGGCCGCTTCACCTTTTCCAGGGTTCGCCCCGGCTCGCACCAGTTGAGGATCGCGGGCGTCGACACGATCCCGGTGGGATTCCGGAATCCGCTGCGCACGCTCGCGATCAACGAAGGCGAAGTCCGGGAAGAAGACTTTCTCGGTCACCGGCTCGGCACCGCAACCTTCCGAGGGAAGATGGCCGGGCGCGACGGCACGCCGGTCTCCTTCATGCCGATCCGGCTTCATGGGCTCTTCGGCGGAGAGCTCTCGGCGACGTCGAGCTTCACTGGCGACTTCGCGTTCACTGCGCTGCCCGTGGGTGAGTACCGCCTGACCGGGGAAATTCGCGCCTCCGGCGGCTATACCGTGTGGACCCTCGGTGAGACCAGCTCAGGCGAGGGTTTCGTCTTCGAGGTCGAACCAGGCGACAGCGAGATCACCCGGGATGTGATCGCCACCCGACAGGATACCCGGATTTCAGGGATGATCGGCAACGACCGGAATGTGGACGGGGAACTCTCCGGAGACGAGGTGGAAGAAGTGCGGGTCCGGGTAGTGCGAGGATCGCTCCCGGATGGAGAGCTGGTGGCCGAGATCGATGTGCATGCAGACGGCACCTTCACCACCTCGTTCCTTCCCGAGGGGAGCTACACGGTCATTCCGATGCCGTTGGACCCGGACGCCGAGATGCGCTTCGTGTCCTCACTGACTGGCCCCAATCTCGGATACAGGACGGTGCAGACCCGCGCCGGTCAGCCGATCGTCGCGCGTGGATCGCGCCAGCCCCCGCGCTGGGAGTACGGCATGTCCCGGCCTCTCTCCTCGAGCCTCGGCCCCGCAGACTTCGTTACCGTCTTCCGGGATGGGGTGGCCGCGGGCTCCGTGATCGTCCCGGGTCCAACCCCTGCGGGCCTCCAGTTCCGCGTGGTGCGCTGTGCCGCGAGCATGGGACTCTCTTCGCTCTTCCCTCTCGTGGACGGTCGTTGCACGGTGGCCTCCGACGAGGAACGCATCGTCACGGCGGAAGCTGACGGCCGCTTCTCGGTGCCTGAGCTGGAGGAAGGGCGATGGGAGATCTATCCCGTCGCCGGTCACGGCCTCGGCACTCCGTCTCCCTCCGGATACGCTTTCGAGGTTTCGGGGCCCTCTGCGAGGGTCGCGGATCTCGAGTTCCGGTTCAGCGTTCCCGCGCCTGACCTGCCGGAAGGCACGCCATGACTCCGATGACGACACCACCGATGACCCCGAGGTACTCGGTCCGTTGGCGCCCGGGGCGCCGCTCCGGCTGGCTCGCCCTCACAGCGCTCCTCGTTTGTCCGGCGCTCGCCGAAAGCCAGGACTGCTCGGGCTACCCTCACTACGCCGGAGAGTGGGGGGTCTTCGCCGATCACGACCGTCGGGACGGAATCCGGGGGTGGTCCGGGGGCGCACGCGGACGCATCACCGAATCCATCGCCGTGCACGGGCGCGTCGGATCGATCACGATTCCGGATCTCCGGGAGTCCGGGAGATCCGGATCCGCGCGAATCGAGCTGCGCCTGCCCATCGATCGCGTTCACCTCTGCGCCCTCGCGGGGGTGGAGGGCTCGACCTGGGAACAGCGCATGTTCGGAGTGGATGTGGCTTCCCGCGATCTCGGCTTTCCTCTCGGGGCCGCAATCGGAACCAGCCATCGAGTCACGCTGGGCCGCGGAGCCACGATCCATCTTTCACTTGAGGGCGGTGCGCAGATCTATCGACGCAGGGCCGAGGGCGAGGATGGGGGAATCCGGTTCTACGAAGAGGACCCCGGCACGGGCAGCTTCCTCGGGGCCCGAACCACGATCGCCTTTCGCCACTACTACCTGCAGGCGGGGGTGACCCGTCTGGAAGTGGGTGAAACCCGGACCGCGCTCCGCTTCACCGTGGGGCATCGCTTCTGGTAGAAGGCGGGCCTCCACCGCGCCCGGACCCCATATGCATGCGATGCATCATGTGGTTCCGGTGCTCCTGCATCCAGGAGTGGAAGAGCATGCGGGACTCGGGTGGAAGCGTTTCCGCGATCCTTCGGTGCGCCGCTTCCGTCGCCGCCCGAAGCGCTTCGGGGCCCTCGCCCGCAGCTTCGGCAATCACCCCGTGCAGCGAATCGAGGAGCGAGTCGAGTTCCGCTTCCTCTTCCGGAGAGAGCCCCAGCCGCTCCGACATCGCCCCGGCCGTGAGCGGATTCGCCTCCATGGGAGTCGGCATGAGCCAGATCCGATCCACCGCGATGCCGAGCATGGCCCCCACCACGAGGAGGAAGGCCATCGTTCCGGCGGCGCGCAGGCGAGCCTGACGAGTCGAAGTCTTCATCGGGTTTCTTCCCTTGGAGGAATGGGGAGATCGGAGGGAGCCCCGAACGCGGTATGATCCTCGAGCGTCAGGAGCGCCAGCACCGGGTCGGCCCGCACGCCGAGGGCCGCCCAGAGCGCAACCGGATCCCCGTCGGATGCGATGAACTGGAGGGCCGTTCCTCCCATTGAAGGGGTCTGGGCCTCCCGGACCGGCGATTCGATAGAGAAGTAGAGAACAAGGATCGCAGCCGCCGCGAGAACCCCTGAGGGAGCCCACCATCGCCCGAGTTCGAGTACCCAGGGCTGTGCCCCCGCTTCGTCGCGCACACCGAGCCTCCGCAGCTCCGGGGTCGCGGCACTCAGGATCGCCGCGGTCCGCACTTCCCATATGGAGTCATCCGCAGGAGGAAGGGGCTCAGGGAGCCATTCCTTCGGAAGCGGATCCTGGTTGTCAGTCATCGGCGTGCCCTCCACTCTCGTTCGAACTCTTCGGCGAACCCTCCAGGAACTCTGACAGGAGTTCTCTCAACTGCCTTCGGGCGTGATGCACATGCGACCGGATCGTTCCAGGCGAGAGCCCCATGAATCGCGCGGCCTCGGCCGGGGCCATCCCCTCAACATCGACCAGCCGGAAGGCCGTCCGGCGCTGCTCCGGGAGCTGTGTGAGCGCTCTCTCGACCCGATCCCGGATCTCGGCGCGTTCTGCGGAAGCATCGGGCCCACCTTCGGCTGGCTCCCGTCCCTCGGGAAGCTCCGGCTCCATCCGCCATCGTCCCTGATCGGCGAGCCGGTTCCTGGCCACGTTCCGGGCGATCTGGTAGAGCCAGGGCGCGAAGGGCCGCGTCGGATCGTAGCGGTCAAATGCCCGGAGCGCGCGCAGAAAGGTCTCCTGGGCCGCATCCTCCACCTCGACGGTGTCGGGAAGGAACGATGCCACCGCCGCATGGACGGGGCGAAGGTACCTCCGCACCAGCCCCTCGAGCGCCTCACGGTCTCCCGTCTGCACCCTTGCCGCGAGGGTTTCGTCCGAATCCTCGTTCAGTGGACCGCTTCCGGCGCTCGAACCCTCTCCCTCACCTGCCATCCACTCTCCCTGATGAGGCCTATGGCCTCTGCCCCCCGGGCATCGCACCACGGCCCTGCACTCCACCGCCTTCCTGCATGCCGCCCATTCTACCCTGCATCTCCCCCATCATTCCACCTTCCATCCGGCCATCCATGCGCGCCTCCATCATTCCGCGCATCATGGCGATCATCCCCTCATCCACGAGCTCCGTCACTTCAGCGGCGTGCTCCTGAAGCGCCTGGACCAGCGCAGGGTCGTCAGATGTCTGCACGACGGCGACCCCGGTCTCCCTGTACTCGAACTCGGAGTGGATCCGCTCGTAGTTCTCGAAAAGCAGGGGGATGGTGTGGCTGAAGAGGTTGAACTCCTCACCCGACTCGAGACGCCGCTCCATGCTTGCGACATGGGCGATGATCGCCGCTGCGACCGCCGGGCTCGAGGAGGCGGTGAAGGTCCGGATGCCGTTCGGAAGGTGCTCCACCGTCCGCGTGATTGCACGGTTGTTGGTGACGAGCTCGTGGATCAGTTGCATGTCTGCCTGGAAGGCGGCATCGCCACCGCCCATCATGTGGCCCATGCCGCCCTGGCCCATGCTGCCCTCGCCCTGACCCATTCTCCCCTGGCCCATCCCGGCGTGGTGCATGCCACCCTGGGCCATGCCACCCTGGGCCATTCCACCCCGACCCATCCCCTGGCCGTGCATTCCCTCGTGGTGCATGGATCCACGACCCATCCCCTGGCCGTGCATTCCCTCGTGGTTCATGGATCCTGGGCTCGTCCCCGCCTCCCCCATTCCACTGTGGTCCATCCCGGCATGGTTCCTCCCGGCCTGATCCATCCCTTCATGATCCATCCCTTCATGATCCATCCCGGCATGGTCCATCCCGGCCGCGCGATGATCGTCGCGCTGGAACGCCATGAACTCCCGAATCGCCCCAAGCGCCTCCGGATCCGTCGTGACGATCCGGAGTTCACCTCCCCTCGGGAGATCGCTGTAGCGGTACTGGATGTGATCCCGGCGGGCCGCCATCACCCCGGTCCCGGGCACATCCCGGTCGTGGACGAAGGCGGGGGTGCTGAAGTCGCCCTCGCTGAATGCGGAATGTATCTCCCGGAGATGGCTCCGGATCTGCTCGATTTGGGGCGCGTCATTCGAATCATACTGGAACTCGATTCTTCCCCCGTCGGGAAGCGCGTCGAAAACGTGGGTTGAAGCATACTGATCGACCCCCATCCCAACCTCGCCCCGTGCTTGAAGCGCCTCGAATTCGGCGTCCGCCGGTGCGCGGCCGTGTGCCCCGGAACTGCACCCCGTCACAAGAACCACCGCAGCGGCCAGCGTACTCAGAGTTGCCGTTCTTCCCAATCCGAACATGAGGATCTCCCGGTATGTCGTGATGTTGCGGGGCGAACGCCCCTCTCCCTGCACTCACTACAGGCGAGGAGGGGGAAGCGTTGAATGCACCCCAGAACCCGACAAGCATTGACGCGCGTCACGATCGGTGTGTCCCGACGGTCGATGAACGAGTTGATCCGCGAGCGTCGTGGGGTCAGCCCCGAGATGGCACTCCGGCTTGGCACGCTCTTCGGCATGTCGGCGGAGTTCTGGCTCAACCTGCAACGCAACGTCGACCTCTGGGATGCGGCGCGCGGAATCAAGCGCGAGCTCGCCAGAATCCACCCTGTTCAGGTTGCCTGAAGCCGCAATCATCCCACCAGGCGTGGATCGATCACAACGTCCTGAGGACGACCGGTCCTGATGCGACCGAACGCCGGATGGGCCGGGTTGAGAAGGTAGTTGTACTCGTCGGGAATGAGGACGCTGGGCACTCGGAGCACCGCCGACTCCCCCCGGGCAACCCACGGGTCGCCGACTTGCTGGACCGTGGGGTGTGGCGGACTCAGGCGCCACTCACGTGGCATCTCACCCGGCTCGATCGTCCGGATGAGTGCTCTGTCAAACGTCGCCGAGATCAACACGTAGGCCGGGAGCGGCGCCACCGATCCCAGTCCGGCCAGAACTTCGAGAAGCGCCAGCGCTTTGCTCTCCGAGACGTAGACAATGCTGGTACCGGGGCTGTTCCACCGTCCTCCGAATCGACGAGATCCTTCGCCGTCAAAGGCTGCGCCGGCATGGCGTAGCTTGACGATTCGCCACGCGGTAACTGGATCAGACTGGGACGCCATGTTCGAGCCGGCCGATCAGATTCTCGACCTCGCGCGCTCCAACATCCGTGGTGGCGAAGTCCAGCGGAGTCTCTCCGTTCAGTGCTGCGTGCGGCGTCGCCAGCCAGGTGCGCATCTCGTCAATGTCACCCTCGAAGAGTTCGAGCGAAACGCCGACAACGCGAGAGAGCCGGACCAGTCGGTCGGACTCTTCGGGTCCGAATCTCTTCGCTTCCTTCCGCCTGGCCAGGGTGCGCGGCGGAATCTTGAGGAGTTCTCCCGCGCGCGCTGCTGAAAGGTCGAGAACTCGCCGCAGCCGTTCAAAGGCCCCGTACGAGAGACCCTGCTGGAGGCGTGAATGGAGTTCTGCGGTCTCGAAGATCCGAAGGCCCAGGAGTGACACGTATGCATGAGCCTTGAGCGGCGCGCTGCTTACCTGCCGCCAATACCGCTCAGCGTCTCTGGATCCTGTTCGATCAGCCAGCGTCATGAGATCCTCCGGTGCGTGTCCATATGGCTTAATCGATAGCGCCATATGGCAGCAAACAAGCTGGGGATTGACCCGGGCACCCGTTCCAGCCCCGGGGGTACGATCACCCCGATTCCCTTCCGCTCTCTCCTCCCCGGAGGCACGCCCCGTGAAAACCGCCATCGTCGACGGCTGCCGCACCCCCTTCACCCGTTCCGGCACCGCACTCCGGGATCTCACCGCCATCGACCTCGGGAAGATCGCCGTCCGGGAGGCCATGGCCCGGGCCGATATCTCCGGGGAAGATGTGGATCGTCTCGTGTTCGGGACCGTGGTTCATGACCCCCACGCGGGGAACATCGCACGGGAGGTGGGGCTCGCGGTTCTCCCGAAGAACGTTCCCGCTTCGACCGTCTCGATGGCGTGCGCCTCGGCGAACCAGGCCATCGCGGACGGGGTGAACCTGATCGAGCTGGGTCTCGCGGACATCGTCGTGGCCGGGGGGGCCGAGTCGCTTTCGCATATCCCGATCACGGTATCCGATTCGCTTTCGCGTGCCCTCGTCAACGCGTCGAAGGCTCGGACACTCAGGGGGCGGGCCGGCGCCTTCCGGGGGCTCAGGCCAAAGGACCTTCTTCCGGTGCAGCCGCAGATCGCCGAGCCCACTACGGGCGAGACCATGGGTGAATCCGCCGAGCGGATGGCGAAGGAGAACGGGATCTCACGGGAAGCGCAGGACGCCTGGGCGCTCCGCTCGCACATGCTGGCTCAGCAGGGAATCGAGGACGGGCGCCTCACCGCCGAGATCGCGCCCGTGTACGCATCACCCGATTTCAGCGAAGTGGTGGAACGCGATAACGGGGTGCGCGCCGACACGAGTCTGGAGGCGCTCGCGAAGCTCCGCCCCGTCTTCGATCGGCGGCATGGCTCGATTACCGCCGGGAATGCCTCGCCGCTCACGGACGGCGCGGGCGCCGTGGTCCTCATGTCGGAAGATGCGGTGCGGGCGCATGGGGTGAAGCCGCTCGCCTGGATCCGAAGCTACGCGGTCAGTTCGCTCGACCCGGGCGAGCAGCTTCTCCAGGGCCCGGTCTTCGCCGCTCCGATCGCCCTGGATCGCGCGGGAATCACCATGAAGGATCTGGAGCTCATGGAGATGCACGAGGCCTTCGCGGCACAGGTCCTCTCCAACCTCCAATGGCTCGATTCGGACACCTTCGCCAGGGACCGACTCGGACGAAGCGGGAAGGTGGGGCACCCCGACATCGAGCGGATCAACGTCATGGGGGGCTCGATCGCCCTCGGGCATCCCTTCGGTGCCACGGGTGCCCGCATCACCATCACCCTCGCCCACGAACTGGCACGGCGCGGGGGCGGGTTCGGGCTCGTCACCGTGTGCGCCGCGGGTGGACTCGGGTTCGCGATGGTGCTGGAAGGGGCGTAGGCCCCTAGAACCGCGACCCGCTGATGAAGACATCGGCGCGAACCCACATCTCGGCGAAGCGCGCGTCCACCGCGGCGGCCTCGTCCTCTCTCCCCTGGGCACGAAGCGCCGCCGCCAGCCCCTTCAGGCACCACCCGTTGTCCTGATGGATGGCCAGCGCCTCCCGGTAGACCCGCTCGGCATCGGCATGACGCCCGGCCTCGAGCAGCACCGCCCCCAGAGTGTGCCGCACCGGGATGGGCCAGGGCTCCGGCTCGTCATAGTTCAGAGCCCGTTCGCGGGCGATGGCCTCTTCCATGACGTGAACCGCCCCGTCCACATCACCCTCCTGAGCCAGGATTTCGCCGCGCAGCGTGCCCTCGGCCATGCCAAGGAGGTCGCGCTGCCCATGACCGCGGAACCGGGCATCCTCCGGGGCACGGGCCCGCATGACCTCCAGCGCCTGCAGCTCCACCCGGGCCAGATCCGTGGACTCGGAGCGGAGGTGTGCCATCCCGCGGGCATAGTGGGAGACCGCCGTTGCGAAGGGACTCCCGTCGAGGAGGGGGAGTTCCAGGATCTCGTCCCACCGCCCGAACCGGACGTGTGCCAGCGGAATGTAGATCGCGAAGGCGGGCGCAATCCGCGATACATCCCGGGCCGCCTGCAGCGCCACGGCGCTCTGTCCGTCGAAGGCGGCGGCAAAGAAGAGCATGTGCAGGTTGTGTGAGGGATAGACCCCGGGCGCCCCGTCCCAGGCGGCCCGCTGGTCGGCCATCCAGGCCATCTGATTCCCCCGCACCGCGTCGCCGTAACGTCCGATCCGCATGAAGGCGTGGGCAGGCATGTGCGGGATGTGGCTCACCCCGGGAATCATGCGGGGTAGATGGTCGGAGCACGCGGCCGCACGCTCCGGAGCCGGGGAAGCCTCGACCAGGTGGATGTAGAGATGGCAGCTCCCGGGGTGGGTGACATCCACCGCCAGCGCCTGCTCCAGAATGCGAACCGCCTCCACCGTGTTCTCGAACGGCTCCCCTTCTTCCGTCCAGTAGTTCCAGGGACGGAGCACCATCTGGGACTCCCCGGCCAGAGTCAGGACCTCCAGATCTCGAGGGAAGCGCTCTGCGACCCCGGCCATGGCCTCTGCGTACAGGGAGTCGAGCTGGGCCCGGCTGGCCTCTTCCGGGTCCTCGGCGTAGCGCACCGCCATCGCCTCGATGAGTGCGCGTTCCACCTCCGTCCCGCCGTCACGGAGCCCCATGGCCCGCTGGATTGCAGCGTATGCTTCGACCGCAGCCGAATCTCCCATGCGGCCGTTGATGTGGGGTCCTAGCGCCCAGGCCTCTCCCCAGAAGCAGGACGCGCACTCCGGATCCAGTCGCTGGGCCTCGCGGAAGGACCGCACCCCCTCGCTGTGCCCGAAGCCGTAAGTGAGAGCGATCCCCTGGTTGAAATAGGCCTGCGCCCACTCGCTCCCGGTGGAAATCCATCGGGTGTAGGGACCCATGTCGTCGTAGAGGGGGAGCGTCGCGTCGTCCGGAGCCCCGCCCATGGCCGCCGGTCCATGCCCGGCGTGCTGGGCCTGAAGGGGGAGGGCCAGCGCCCACAGGGAGAGAGTCAGCAGCAGACAGCGGATGCGTGCGGTCATGACAAGTCCGGTCGAGGGACCCATCCCGGCGGTTCCATGCCGAGTGGCTCCCGGAGAGGTTCGAGGAGGCGTTCCGAATGGAAATTGCGCGGAGAGGGGCGGGGAGGAAAGGCCCGCAGTGAGCGTACGGACGACTGTGTGCGCGGGCGGTTGAGTCCACGATGGTGGAATGGTATACTATTGTCTACCATGGAGGAAGAATGGCACTGAACATCAAGAGCGACGAGGCGCATCGACTCGCCAAGGCGTTGGCCCAGGCGACGGGCACGACTCTGACGGATGCCGTGACCACGGCGTTGCGACATCGTGTTCTGGCCGAGGCCGAGCGGAGTGGGGAAGACGAGACCTTGCTCCTGGCCGAGGTGCGGGGGATTCAACGACTCGTCGCGGCGCTGCCGGACCGAGACACGCGTACTGCCGATGAGATCCTCGGATACGACGACTCCGGTCTTCCGGGCTGAACCATGCTGCTCGACACATCAGCGCTACTCGCGATTCTCTTCGATGAGCCGGAGGCCGCAGCCATGGTGCGGGCGGTGGCCAGGGATCCGGCTCGGCTCGTCGGGGCCCCGACCTTCGTGGAAACAACAGCGGTGCTGGTAGCCCGGAAGGGTTCAGGGGGTGAGATCGCACTGGACGCCTTGCTCGGGCGCATGAAGATCGAGGTGATCCCCATGTCCATCGATGCCGCACGACTCGCTCGCCTGGCTTACGCGCGGTTCGGCAAGGGGGTCGGAGACCCGGCGGTCCTGAACTACGGGGACTGCCTGAGCTACGGCCTCGCCATGGCGGCGCGGGAACCCCTCCTGTTCAAGGGAGACGACTTCCCGCGCACGGATGTAGTGGCCGTCGCGTACTGAGGTCGTGGTGCTCCCCTATCCCTCCTCGCCCCCCGACACCCCCTCACGGCGCCAGGCCGCCAGTACCTCCGCTTCCGTTTCGGCAGGGTAGCCCGAACGGAGGGGCGGTCCCCCAGCCGCCACTCTCTCCAGATACCACGAAAGGGTATCCATCGCGGTAACCGCCAGAGGGCGAAACGTCATTCCCGCGGCAATGGCCCGCCGGTTGTCGGTTCGGCCGTAGTTCAGGTTCTCTCCCACAGGCGCGCGCCAGGCGGCGATCTCGGCTCCTCCCCGGATCCCCCGGACCTCGAGAAAGTCCCACGGAACCCAGGTAAAGCCGACCGGCGCACCGGTCGTCGCCCGAAGCCCGTGCAGGAACTCCCCCGTGGACAGAGGCGCCGCCGGCCCCGCCACGTTGTACGCGCCGAAGATGCGTTCCTCGGCCATCTTCACCACAAAGTCCGCCAGGTCACGCACATCCACGTACTGGATCGGGTCGGTGGGATCGCCGGGAGCCAGGACCTCCCCTCCCTGATCCACCCGGGCGTACCAGAAAGTGAAGCGGTCGGTGTTGTCACCGGGACCCGTGATGATGGGGGGCCGGACGATGCTCGTTCCTTCCGGGAAGGCAGCGTGCACCTCCCGTTCAGCCAGCGCCTTCAGCGGGCCGTAGCCAGTCCATTCGGCAGGGGGCACGCCAGCGATACCCATGGGGGCGCTCTCGTCCATCACCTCGTGGGTGAACCCGGCATAGACCCCCCGGGTGGAGGTGAAGATGTACTGCCCGACCCGACCCGCCAGGAGGCGAGCGGTGGCCCCCACCTGCTCCGGGGTATAGCCCGAGTTGTCGATGACCGCATCCCAGCGACCCGTCTCCAGCGAGGCCAGATCCCCGTCCCGATCCCCCGTCCGGGCCTCGACCCTGTCGTAGAGCTCGGCAAACATCCCCGGCTCGCTTCGCCCCCGGTTCAAGAGCGTGAGCTCATGCCCCCGCTCCAGGATCCGATGAACCAGGTGGGGTCCGATGAAGCCGGTGCCGCCCAGGACGAGAATCCGGAGCTGCCGCCCCGTACGCCGATGAGGCGAAGACACCCCCCGAGGGATACCCCCGGAAAGCCCGGCACCAAGGGGGGAGAACGCCCCGGAAAGCCCGGCGGCACCGCCAGCCAGGATGGATGTCTTCAGAAAGTCACGCCGGGTCGCCATGGAGCGCGATCCTCATCAGGGGGTCGGGAAAGGAGACGGGCAGAGTGGAGGCGCGGAATGTGGGTTCCCCCGGCTCCCTCAGGCAAGAACTCCCCTACCCCTCCGGAGCCCGCGCCTTCGAGACTTCGACCTGGCGTTCGCCGGTGATGAGCCGGATCCCTCTCTGGTAGGTGAGATAGGCCCACGCCCACTGGAGCATGACCAGTACCCGGTTTCGGAAGCCGATCAGGTACAGGATGTGCACGGCGACCCAGATGACCCAGGCCACGAACCCGGAGAGCTTCAACCCTCCGAGACGGGCCACGGCGGCGGCGCGTCCGATGGTGGCGAGGTCTCCCTTGTCCGTGTAGCGAAAGGGCTCCCGCTCCCGCCCGCGCAGGTCGCACCTGATCATCCGGGCTGCGTGGCTTCCCATCTGGAGGGCCGCCGGAGCGACTCCGGGGACTGGCGTCCCATCTTCCTGTTCGCGGTACGCCAGATCGCCCACCACGAAGACGTTCGGGTGCCCCGGCACGGAGAGGTCCGGCTCGACTTTCACCCGCCCCGCCCGGTCCGTTTCGACCCCCAGCGCAGCGCCGAGCCGCGACGCCGCCACGCCAGCGGCCCAGAACACGTTCGCAGCCTCGATGACCTCGTCCTCCCCCACGCGCACGCACTCCGCATCGATCCCGCTCACCATGGTCCCGGTCCGGACCTCGACCCCCAGCCGTTCGAGCTGCTCCCGGGCCCGCTCGGATAGCTCCGGAGGATAGGTGGGGAGCACCCGGTCCATTCCCTCCAGCAACTGGATCCGGGTGGTGGTGGTGTCGATGGAGCGGAAGTCCGTCGGCATGACCTGCCGTGCGATCTCGGCCATGGCGCCGGCCAGCTCCACCCCGGTGGGCCCCGCCCCCACGATCACGAAGGTGAGAAGGCGGCGCCGGGCATCCGGGTCGGCCTCACGCTCCGCGGCCTCGAAAGCGAGGAGGAATCGGTGGCGGATCTCGATGGCGTCGTCGATCGTCTTGAGCCCCGGCGCGTGCTCGGCCCAGTCGTCACGGCCGAAGTACGCATGCGTGGTCCCGGTCGCGAGAATGAGGTAGTCGAACTCGAGCGCGGTGCCATCCGCGAGCGTCACCCGACCGGAAGACGGGTCCGCCGCGACCACCTCCCCCATCCAGACCTCGGCGTTGCGCTGCCGCCGGAGTATGGTCCGGATCGGCGAGGCGATGTCGGCCGGCGAGAGCGACGCCGTGGCTACCTGATACAGAAGGGGTTGGAACAGGTGGAAGTTGCGGCGGTCCACGAGGGTCACGCGCACCGGGGCTTTCCGAAGCTCCCGCGCACATCGGAGCCCTGCGAAGCCACCCCCAACGATCACGACATGCGGGAGATCACTCATCCGGTTCCGGGGCTCTGGTGAAGCGATGGAACAGCGAATCCCCGACGATGCCGGGGGCTCCTCAAACGTAGACGGAGGCCGTCGCTCGCAGCAACCGCGTCGAGGCAGGCCCCACCCCGACCGGAAGCCCGGGGTGCCCCCGTGGACGCGCGGACCCTGAGCCCGAGGCTTCCCACTCGACGCCTGACCAGCCACGCAGCGATTTCGGAACCCGTGAGCGAAGGGGCCGTCCGAGGCGTGCGGGAGCAGGGCAGCGGGGAGTTGGGGGATCGGTGGTTGCGGATTTCCATTCTCGGCTGCTCGCCGTTTCGCGTGGGTAGTGTGATTCCGTGAGCAGGCGTGGAGCGCGTCCCGGACTCTGCCGTCGATGTACCGTTCGTGTCCACGTTCCATCGCGAGTGTGACATCCACGGTCCCCACGACGGTCGATCTTCCACGCGTGCGTCCGACTCGAACCACCATTGGAGCATCCACGGTCCCCACGACGGTCGATCTTCCATTCGCGGCCGCAACACGTCACGAGCGGAGGATCGACGTACGCTGAACGGCCCCGCACACGCCAGCGCCACACCCCTGCAGACACGGCGGAGCTCGTATCGCACTGGAGTTCCCCCGATTCCGTGGACACCCCATTGTTGAGGAAAAGGAGGTGTCCAGAGGGCAAGGGACATCCGGGGTGGCAACTGACGTTCATGGTGGACGGCAGGAAGCGCGTGGAGCGGATCCCGGCGGAGTGGGCCGAGGAGGTGGGCCGGAGGGTGGAGCTGACGGTCGGCGGCAAGCAGCGCACGATCCAGCAGGCGGAGTCGGCCGAGGAGGTGGGCCGTAGGGTGGAGGCGAGCTATCGTCCCGCAGGCCCCGTCTCCGTGCCCCGATTCCGCGTCCGAACTCTCCTTTCGACCCGTTCCCACCCCGCTCGGCCTCCCTCCCGACCCGGGTTTCGAGATCGCTGACAGCGGCCACCACCCAGTGGCCGCCCTCCGATGCACGCGATACCTTCTCCGCGCAATCCTCCCAACCTCAACCGGACCGCCGACATGCCCATCCTCCGCCGCGCGCTCTTCGCTGCCTTCGTCCTGCCGCTCCTCGTCGCCTCACCCGCCACCGCCCAGGAGCGCTTCTCGACGGAGGCGCTTCTCGCCACCGCCGCAGGGCTCGAGGCTCAGGTCATCGAATGGCGTCGCGACTTCCACGAGCATCCCGAACTCTCGAACCGGGAGTTCCGCACCGCTGGAATCGTGGCTGAGCACCTTCGCTCTCTCGGCATGGAGGTGGTGGAAGGGGTGGCGCACACCGGGGTGATCGGCACCCTGAGAGGCGGGCGCCCCGGACCCACCATCCTGCTCCGCGCCGACATGGACGGGCTCCCGGTCGAGGAGCGAAACGACCTTCCCTTCCGTTCGCGGGCCACCGGCGAATACAACGGAGAGACGGTCCCCGTCATGCACGCGTGCGGGCACGACACGCATGTGGCGATTCTCATGGGCGTCGCGGAAGCGATGGCTGCAATGCGCGACGACATCCCGGGAACGGTCAAGTTCGTGTTCCAGCCCGCGGAGGAAGGGGCTCCGGCCGGGGAGCGGGGGGGCGCCGAGCTGATGGTCGACGAAGGGGTGCTCGAGGGCGTGGACGCCGCCTTCGCACTCCACATCAACGCGCAGACCGAGGTGGGTACCGTGAGCTGGCGTGCGGGGCCGATCATGGCCTCAGTGCAGGACTTCGGCATTCGGGTTCGCGGGCGACAGGCACACGGAGCCTACCCCTGGCTCGGCATCGACCCGGTCGTGGCCTCAGCGCAGATCGTGCTGGGGCTGCAGACTATCGTGGCGCGCAGCGTGGACGTCACGGAGCTCCCGGCGATCGTCACCGTTGGAAGGATCCAGGGCGGTGTGCGCTCCAACATCATTCCGGAGGAAGTCGAGATGGTCGGAACGATCCGGACCTTCTCCGAGGAACACAAGGAGCTCGTGCACCGGCGGATCCGGGAGATCGCCGGGCATGTGGCGGCTTCGGCCGGAGCCGAGGCCGAGGTGACGATCCCGCTCACCACGGATTACCCCGTCACCGCGAACGATCCCGAGCTCACCGTGCGGTCCGTAGCCTCGCTTCGCCGAATCGCAGGGGAAGAGAACGTGGAAGAAGTCGGGCTCGTGACCGGCGCCGAGGACTTCTCCTACTTCTCTCGCGAGATCCCCGGCTTCTACTACAGGCTCGGGGGGAAGCCGCGCGGCGTTCCGATCGAAGAGACCGAAGCGCACCACACGCCGGGATTCTTCATCGATGAGAGCGGGCTGGTGCTGGGAGTGAGCACCATGCTGGCTGTGGCGCTGGACTATCTGAACGGGGGCTGACGCCTCCTGCTCTCCTCGCCGCTTCCGCCTCCGCTCGGGTGGGGCCGACTCATCATGACGCCCTGAGCGCCCCCATCGGATCGACCCGGGCCGCGCGTCGCGCGGGGATCCAGTTGGCCAGCGCAGCCACGGCAGCCAGCACGGCAAACGCCGCGCCGAAGCTGATCGGGTCGAGCGGATCGACGAAGAGCGCACTCGACAGAACACGGCCTGCAATCACGGCGAGGACTGCACCGGCCACGCCTCCCAGCAGAACGAGTGTCATCCCCTGGCGAAGCACCATCGCGACCACCCCTCCGGTCTCGGCTCCGAGCGCCTTTCGAATGCTGATCTCTCGCACGCGGCGGCTCACCGAGTAGCCGATCACGCCGTAGAGCCCGACTGCCGCAAGAACCAGCGCCAGCAGGCCGAACGAACCGATCAGCCACGCGCCCGCAACCACAGGGAAGAGGCGCAGGTCGGCCAGCCCCCGGAACGTACCGGTATCGAGGAAGACGAGGTCCGGGTCCAGCGCGCGGAACTCACCTTCGAGGGCCACGACGTGCTGAACCGCGGGCGTCGCGGTGCGCACAATGACGTTGGCGAAGGTCCCCGTCATCGACAGCGGGAGGTGAAGGTACGGCGTCGGCGCCTCTCCGGGCGTGTTCACCTTGTGGTCCTCGACAACGCCGACGATCCGATAGGGCGTCCCACCCCACGCGGTCCGGAACTCCTGCCCGATCGCATCCTCTTCGGGCCAGAACCGGGCCGCCATCGCCTCGGTCACCACCGCCACCCTGAGCCCCTCCTGCCGGTCCGTTTCGTTGATCGCGCGTCCGCGCACGATCTCGAGCCCGAGTGTCTCGAAGTAGTGCTGGTCCACCCTCGCGCCATCGACAATGAAGGGACGATCGTCTTCCGAACTCTGGTGCCCGTCGATGTACAGACCGAAGCCATTGTTGTTCATGGAGAGGGGAAGCCGGCTCGTCAGGGCCACCGCCTCCACCTCGGGTCGGCTCTCGAGCTGGAGCCGGGCGGCCTCGAAGAGCTGCCCGGCCGCAGCCGCATCGTAGCGATTCATCTCCATGGCCAGCCCGAAATGGGCCAGCCGATCGACGTCGTAGCCGAGGTCGACCCGCGTGGCAGCGCCAATGCTCCGGACCATCAGTGCGCCGCCGACCAGCAGCACCAGCGAAACCGCGACCTGCGCCACGACCAGCGCATCCCGCAGCTCCCACCTTCGTCCGCGGCGTCCGTCTCCATCTCCGGTGTCCTTCAGCGCGGGCACGAGGTCCGGCCGGGACGCACGCAGTGCAGGAAC
>JBGTMU010000131.1:0-20658 GCA_041743405.1 Longimicrobiales bacterium
CTCGATCCCGCGGGGCGCCATTGCCGCTCCCGCGCTCCTGTGGCGAGGTGAAAGCCGGGCCACACGCATGACCTCGATCCACCGGGCGGTAGAGGCGCGGGGCCTCAGAGCGGTGGACGCCCCGCCTCCGCTGACTCCCTCGCCGCGGCGGCAATCAGCGCCGCCTCGTCCAGCCCCTCCGTCGGATTCTTGCCATAGACCCGGAGGATTACGTAGAGGATCACGAGCCCGATCAGGATCGAGAACACCGGGTTCAACCACTCGAGAGCGGCCGGGAGTTCCCCCACGAGCATCGCCACGCCTGCCACCACCAGCGCATAGGGAAGCTGGGTGCGAACGTGGTCCACGAGGTCGCAGGCGGAAGACATGGCGCTCAGGACGGTGGTGTCGGAGATCGGAGAACTGTGATCCCCGAACACTGCGCCTGCCATGACCGAGCTGATCGCACCGAGGAGGATCGGGTAGTGCTCGCCGCCCGCGAAGCCGACCGAAGCGCCCATGGACACGGCCAGGGGAATCACCACCGGGAAGAGGATGGCCATTGTCCCCCACGAGGTGCCCGTACCGAATGCGGTGGCCGCCGCCACGAGGAAGACGAGCCCCGGAAGACTCCAGAGCGGGAGCGACTCGCCGAGGAGCGACGCGAGATACGGCCCGGTTCCCAGCCCCTGGGTGACGCCACCGAGCCCCCAGGCGAGCACCAGGATCACGACGGCGAGGAGCATCGACTGCATGCCTCCAAGCCACGCCTCCAGCGCCTCCTGGACCGTGAGGATTCGCTGTGCGACGACCATCGTGATCGCCACGACACATCCGGTGAAGGAGGCCCAGAGGAGCGCCGCGAAGGGGTTCGCCTCGCCGATGACCGCGCGGAGTGTCCGCTCCGAGGGTTCGAGTCCCGCCGCCCCCGTTCCGTAGAGCGACACGACCGCCACGACGATCACGGCGATCACGGGGATCCCCGCGTTGTACCAACGTTCCGGCTTTCCTTCCTTCGGCTGAAGCGAGCCGAGCGAGGTGTCGGCTGCGGGCATGGATCCGGGCCGAATCAATCCGCCCCCGGAGGCCGCCCTCCGCTCGGCATGATACATGGGACCGAAGTCCCTGCGCATGACCACGACCATGAGCACGAAGAAGAGTGCGAGGATCGGGTAGAAGAGGTAAGGGAGAGAGTGAAGGAAGATCGTGAACGCGTTGTCGGCTCCGGCCTGGAGCTCGGCCGCGAGCACTGGGTCGGGGGTCTGCGCGGCGAGAGTCGACATCGCATCGCGAATCTGCGTGATCTCGAATCCGATCCAGGTGGTCACGACCGCGCTTACCGCGAGCGGCGCGGCAGTCGAGTCGACGATGTACGAGAGCTTCTCCCTCGAGATCAGGAGGCGGTCCGTCATCGGGCGGAGCGCATTCCCGCGAATGAGCGTGTTCGCGTAGTCGTCGAAGAAGATGAAGAGCGCGGAAGCCCAGGTGAGGAGCTGACCCCGGGTCCGCGTCGTGGCGAACTTCTGAAGCACCTCGACGATCCCCCTGGTCCCGCCCCCGCGCGACATCACCCCCACCATCCCCCCGAGGAAGAGGCTGAACACCACTATCGACATGTGGTCATGGTCGACGAGTGCATCCACGAGGAAGTCGAGCGAAGCACCCGTGCCCTCCACGACGTTGTACCCTGAGAGCACCAGGGCGCCCACCCAGACACCCGCGAAGAGGGAGAGCACCACTTCACGCGTGATGAGCGCCAGACCAATGGCCACCAGCGGGGGGACGAGGGTCAGCCAGCCGGGTTCGACGAAGAGCGCCATGGAGAATCGGATCCTGGGATTCGGGTGCGACAGGTCGAGTCGGTCGGCCAGAGGCCACACGCACTCTGCCGTGACTCAGAATCGGAGAAGATCGGGAAGTCGGAGCGGCATCGCAAATCGGGGCTCCCAACTTCGCGAGGCCCCGGCGTATTCCATGGGTCCGGGGTTCCGCGCACCGCCGTTGAACTGCGGTCGCGGGCGGGTCGCGTCCGTTGACACCCCGGCGCGCCCCGGTCTAGCTTGCGCTCCCGGACTCTCCCGGCTTCGCGGCGTGACTCCCTGAGGAAGCGAAGCTGCGGCCGGGTCCGGCGCGATGCCCTTTCGTTCTTCCCACCTCGGACTCCACGCCCATGACCACACCCGAGCGGGTCACCCTGATGGACGAGGAAGCGGTGGACCGCGCCCTGGCCCGGATGGCCCGGGAGATCGTGGAGCGGAACGCCGGGACGAAGCGCCTCGTGCTCCTCGGGATCCAGCGCCGGGGCGTCGAACTCGCCGAGCGCATCCGCGACCTGATCGAAAGGGAAGAGGGCGTGCGCCTCCCCGCCGGAGCGATCGACATCACCCTCTACCGGGACGACCTCGGCACCGTCGGTCCGCTCCCCGTGGTAGGGGAGTCGACCCTGCCCATCGAAGGAATCGACGAGCGCGCGGTCGTGGTGGTCGATGATGTGCTGTTCACGGGTCGCACGGCCCGCGCCGCGATGAACGAGATCATGGACTGGGGGCGACCCTCCCGGCTTCTCCTCTGCGTCCTGGTCGATCGGGGGGGGCGCGAGCTCCCCATCCATGCAGACATCGTCGGACGGACCGTCGACGTGCTTCCCGGGGGGCGGGTGGATGTGCTCGTCCCGGAGATCGACGGGCGCCTCGCCGTCGAACTGGCGTCGGCATGAGCCGACCCACGCCCTGCTTCGCCCTTCCACCGGAGGGTTCGTGAACCGAGCCGCCTCCTCGCTGGGAAAAGACCTCGTCGGGCTGGAACACCTTACCCGGGAGCAGATCCTCTCGATCCTCGACACCTCCGAGCCCTTCAAGGAGATCTCGGAGCGGCGCATCAAGAAGGTCCCGGTGCTTCGCGGGAAGACGATCGTGAACCTCTTCCTGGAGCCCTCCACGCGGACCCGCATCTCCTTCGAGTTCGCCGAAAAGAGGCTCTCGGCCGACACGGTGAACATCGCGGCCTCCGGATCGAGCGTTCAGAAGGGAGAGACGCTCGTGGATACCGCTCGCAACCTCGAGGCGATGCGGATCGACATGGTGGTGATCCGGCACTGGGCCTCGGGGGCCGCGCAGTTTCTCGCGGAGCGGATTCCGTCGAATGTGATCAATGCCGGCGACGGCTCCCACGAACACCCCACGCAGGCGCTTCTGGACCTCCTCACCATCCGCGATCATCTGGGTGATATCGAGGGGCTCAAGGTCTGCATCATGGGCGACATCCTGCATTCGAGGGTGGCGCGGTCCAATATCCATGGGCTCCTGAAGCTGGGTGCCGAAGTGGCGGTGTGCGGGCCCCTGACCCTCCTTCCCATCGGGATCGACGCCCTTGGAGTGCGAGTCTTCCGAAGAGTCGAAGAGGCGATCGAGTGGGCCGACGCCCTCAACGTGCTCCGGCTCCAGCTCGAGAGGATGCAGGGGGGATTCGTGCCCTCGCTCCGTGAGTACAATCGCTTCTACGGGATCACGACGGCTCGACTCGAAAAGGCACCGAAAGACATCCTCATTCTCCATCCCGGACCGATGAACCGCGGGGTGGAGATCGACTCGGACGTGGCGGATGGCCCTCATTCCGTGATCCTGAAGCAGGTCACGAACGGAGTCGCCATCCGCATGGCCGTACTCTACCTCCTGGCCGGCGGGACGCCGGAACGGGCCGAAGCCGCCAAGCAGGGAGCAGGCGAATGACAGATCGTCCGATCCTCCTTTCGGGGGGGAGAGTGGTGGACCCGGCCTCAGGGGTCGACGCGACCCTGGATCTTCTCCTGGCGGACGGCAGGGTGGCGAGGGTGGGTGCACGCCTCGACGCCCCCGAATCGGCCCGGGTGATCGACTGCTCTGGCCTCACCGTGGTGCCGGGGCTCATCGATGTCCACGTGCACCTGCGGGAACCGGGCGGCGAGCACAAGGAGACGATCGCTACCGGGGCGCGGGCGGCGGCAGCCGGAGGGTTCACGGCGGTCTGCGCCATGCCGAACACCGATCCGGTGATCGATTCTCCCGCCACCGTAGGGTTCGTGGCGGCGGCGGGCCGGGAAGCCGGAGCGGCCCGGGTCTATCCGGTGGGCGCCCTCTCGGTGGGCCAGAAGGGGGAGCAGCTCACCGAAATCGGCGAGCTCGTCGAGATGGGGGCCGTGGCCATCACCGACGATGGCCGACCCGTGATGGATTCGGGGCTCATGCGGCGCGCCCTCGAGTACTCGATCGCCTTCGGGATCCCCGTGGCGGATCACGCCGAAGACCTGGGCCTCACGAAGGGTGGCAGCATGAACGAGGGGCTCGTGTCGGCGCGTCTCGGCCTCAGGGGAAAGCCGAATGCGGGTGAAGACGTGCACATCGTCCGCGACCTGCTCCTCGCCGAACTCACCGGAGGCCACATCCATATCCAGCACGTCTCGACCCGGTACGGGGTACATGCGATCCGGGAGGCGAAGGCGCGCGGGGTCCGGGTGACGGCCGAGGCGACGCCGCATCATCTTCTGCTGACCGAGCAGGCGGTCGACGGCTACCGGACGGATGCCAAGATGAATCCGCCGCTGCGCGTTGAAGCGGACCGGGAAGCCGTGGTGGAAGGCTTCCTGGACGGCACCCTCGATACCCTGGCCACGGACCATGCCCCGCACCATTACGACGAGAAGGAACAGGCCTTCGACGACGCGCCCTTCGGGATCGTGGGGCTGGAAACGTGTGTGGGCCTGATCCTGACCCACTTTGTCCATTCGGGGAAGATGCCGCTCGCGACCTTCGTGGAACGCGCCTCGATTCAGCCGGCCCGCGCCTTTGACCTGTCCGGGGGTACGCTTGCCGAGGGAAGCACGGCAGATGTGACGATCCTGGATCTGGATGCAGCGTGGACCGTCGATCCGGAGAGATTCGTGTCGAAGAGTCGGAATACGCCCTTCGGTGGGGCCGCCCTCAGGGGGAAGGGCGTGGCGACGGTGGTCGGGGGAAGGGTCTTGTGGGAGGAAGGCCGGCGCTGACGAAGTCGCTTCCGTACACGCGACCCCGCGCAGACGCGGACAAACCCGCACACACGCGAACGCGAACAAACCCTCACACACGCGAACCCGCACACACGCGAAGAGGTCCCCGGGGCGAGCCCCGGGGACCTCTTCTCAGATCAGACTGCGAACGTCGGGTCAGTCGCCCTTGAGCCCGTTCACATGGCGCTGAAGCTGCGACTTCACACGCGCCACCTTGTTGGGGTGGTGCAGGTTCGTGCGACCGGCGCGGTCCAGCAGCGTCACGGCCTCGCGGAGAAGCGGTTCAGCGGTTTCCAAGTCAGCAGCCTGGCGCACCTTCTTGATGGCGGTGCGGAGGCGGGAACGCACGACCCGGTTCTCGGCCTGCCACCTCCGGCCAAGTTCCATCCGCTTCTGCGAGCTCTTGATGTTCGGCATTCAACCCTCTGGGTACATCGGTCGGTGTCAGGAACTTCTACGGTCAAGCAGAGAAAGGTAAATGAAGGAGAGGCGCGGATCAACCTTCTGACGGGAGTGCATCGGAGTGGCCGGCGCGCCGGGTTGCGGGCACTGCGGCGTTCCGGGGGGTTCCCATCCGACCCTCCCCCCCGGTAGCTTTCCGGGCCATGACCGCCGCCTTCGCCAAGCCTCTCCCGTCTTCTGGAACCGATCCCTTCGGGGACGGGGCCTTCGTGGTCGAGATCGATCGGTTCCAGGGCCCCCTGGACCTCCTCCTGCACCTGATCCGGCAACAGGATATCGACATCTTCGATATCCCGATCGCCGTGATCACGCGTCAGTTCCTCCTTGCGATCAAGGGCATCGAGAGGTCGGGGCTGGACCAGGCCGGGGAATTCCTGGAGATGGCCGCGACCCTCATCCGGATCAAGGCCCAGTTCCTTCTCCCGCGCCCCGCTGACGACGAAGATGAGGACCCGCGCGCGGAGCTGGTCCGACGGCTTCTGGAATACGAGCAGATCCGGGAGATCACCCAGCGCATGGAGTCGTCCGAGGCCGATCGCGCACGACGCTTCGGGAAGGGATTCGTGCCGCCTCGCCCCCGGCTTCCAGCGGACGAAGTCCCGCTCGAAACGACCTGGGACGAACTCTTCGAGGCGGCTCTCCGGGTGGAAACCCCGCGGTTCCAGGAGACCAGCCATCGTGTTACCACCCGGTCCGTAACGATGGAGGAAAAGTCGAAGCTCATCCTGGGTTCCCTCGCCGGTGTCACCGGGATCGAGTTCCGCAAACTCCTGCTTCCGTTCCAGGAGAAGATGCATGGGGTGATGACCTTCCTCGCGGGGCTGGAGCTGACTCGCCGTCGCCGGATCCGGCTCCGTCAGGTGGCGCCCTTTCACGAACTCTGGATCTACCGGCGGGACGACGGGGGGTGGGATGAGGACGAAGAGGCGATGGATTCGCCCGTGACGATGGAGGCGACGGAGAAGTGAGAGCCGATCAGATCGTGGAGGCCGTGCTCTTCTCGAGTGATGCCCCGCTCCGGGCGGAGGAAATTGCCCGAGCCGATGAATCGCTCGATGAAGACCGGGTGGAAGAGGCGATTGCCGAACTCCGTCAGTTTTACCTGGAGACGGAGCGGGCGTACGACCTCGTGGAAGTGGCTGAAGGGTACCAGATCCTGACGCGGGCGGAGTTCTCCGCGTACCTCGAGCGCTTCGACACCGTCCCCAAGCCCTCCCGGCTCTCGGGCCCGGCCCTCGAGACGCTCGCGATCATCGCCTATCGGCAGCCCCTCGGCCGCATCGAGGTGGAACATGTCCGGGGGGTGGGTTCGTCCGGGGTGATCCGCACCCTCCAGGACCGTGGACTCATTGACGTCGTGGGGCGTGGCGAAGGGCTCGGGCGCCCCCTCCTCTACGGCACCACTTCCCGCTTCCTGGAGCACTTCGGCTTCCAGTCGCTGACCGATCTGCCTCGCCCGGATGAGCTTCCCGTGGTGCTCCGGGACCGCTCGATTCCCCTGTCGCCAGAGCCGGCGGAGGTCCAGGACGTGGATCCCGATCAGGGCACTCTTCCACTCGATGCCCCAGAGATGGACTCGACCGCCGACGAGGGAGGGTCGCGGGAGGGCCCCCCGGCCGCGCCGCGCCCCGACGCGTCCGCCCCCCCGACTTCCCCCCAGCCTGACGCATGAGTTCCGAATCCGACGGAATGCGCCTGCAGAAATACCTGTCTCGAGCAGGGGTGGCCTCACGCCGCGAGGCCGAGAAGTGGATCGAAGCCGGGCGCGTGCGGGTGAACGGATCCCCGGCCACCACGCTCGGGACCCGGATCGATCCGGAAGCCGATCGGGTCGAGGTGGATGGAAGAGCGGTCACGCTTCCGGAGCACGCCTGGCTTCTCCTCAACAAGCCCACCGGAACCTTCACCACCCGCGACGATCCGGGAGGGCGCCCGACGGTTTACGACCTTCTCCCACCCGAGTATCGGTCGCTCCGCTATGTGGGCCGGCTGGATCGGGACACCGAGGGGCTTCTTCTCTTCACGAATGACGGCGAGGCGGTGCACGCGCTTCTTCACCCTTCCTCGGAGCTTCCTCGGGAGTACGAAGCCTGGGTGATCGGGGTCCCCGACCGCGCCACGCTGGACCGGATCGAGGCAGGCGTCGAGCTCGACGATGGACCCGCCCGCGCGGAGTCCGTCCGCTTCGTCGAAGCCAGGGAAGGGAAGGCCGCGCGGCTTCGCCTCGTGCTCCGTGAGGGGAGAAAGCGCGAGGTCCGTCGGCTCTTCGACGCCGTCGGCTTCCCGGTCCGCCAGCTTCGACGCATCCGCTTCGGTCCGCTCTCGCTGGATGATACCCCGACGGGGGAGTGGCGCCCTCTTTCCGACGCCGAAGTGGAGGCGCTCAGGCGTGCGGCAGGGCTCGCCCCGCAGCCGGCTCCCTTTTAGAATTCGCTGGCTGTGCCAGTGCCCTTGTTCAGACTCAACGCTTCAGGAAAACAATGGAACTTCAGGACCGCACCATCCTCGTTCTCGGGGGGGCCGGGCTCGTCGGGCTCGCCGTAGCTCGCCGACTGCTGGACTTCGACCCCGGGCGGATCGTGATCGGATCGCTCCGGCGCGACGAAGCCGAGGATGCGGTGGCTGAACTCCGGTCCGACCCCCGGGCCGATGGGGTCCGCATCGACCCGGTGTGGGGTGACCTCTTCGTTCCCGAGGCCGATTCCGCGCGCCCGCGGGCCGAGCTCCTGGCCGACGCGGACGCCGTCTCGCGGCTCGTCGACGACACCTACGGGGAACTCACCGACGAGGTGTTCCTCCGCTCGGCTCTCGGAAACCTGCTGCTTACCGTGCGCCCCGACGTGGTGGTCGACTCGATCAATACGGCGGGAGCCCTGGCCTATCAGGATGCCTTCCGCTCGGCGAAGGAGCTCAGAGAGAAGGCGGCGGAGGGCAGGGTCGACGTGGTTGAGGTCGAGAAGCATCTGGCAACACTCTATCTTCCACAGCTTATCCGCCATACCCAGATCGCACTCGAGGGGATGAAGCGCGCGGGGACCGGGATGTACGTGAAGATCGGAACCGCCGGGACGGGTGGGATGGGACTCAATGTGCCCTTCACCCATGCGGAGGAGAGGCCTTCCCGGGTTCTCCTGGCGAAGGCGGGGCTGGCCGGGGCCCAGTCGCTCCTCCTCTTCCTGATGGCCCGTACCCCGGGAGGGCCTGCGGTGAAGGAGATCAAGCCCACGGCCGCCATCTCCTGGAAGTCGCTGGGGAACGGTCCGATCGTTCGAGGCGGAGTGCCGGTGATGCGCGGTGACAGTCTGCGGGCGGTTTCCGTGGAGGAAGCGCTCGCCGGAGTCGTCGAAGACGGCTGGACGCAGCTCGACACCCCGCTCGACGGGGTCTACGTGGATTCGGGCGAGAACGGGCTCTTCGCGCCCTCGGAATTCGAAACGCTTTCGGCACTCGGGCTAATGGAGTTCGTCACCCCGGAGGAGATCGCGGACAATGTGCTTCGGGAAATCCGGGGACTTCCCTCGGGGAAGGACGTGGTCGCGGCGCTGGATGCAGCCACGATGGGGCCGACCTACCGGGCCGGGATTCTCAGATCGGAGGCGCTGGAGCGTATGGAGGCCATGGAAAGGGAGGCCGGAGTTCAGGGAGTGGCGTATGAAATGCTCGGCCCTCCCCGGCTCTCCAAGCTCCTTTTCGAGTGCGCGATCCTGCAGAGGCTCTACGAGACCGTGGAGGCTGCGGCCGAGTTGAACGCCGATGAGACGTCGGCGCGGTCCCAGGCGCTGATCGAGGGAGACGCGGATCTCCGGCAGCGGATTCTCTCCATCGGGCTTCCCATTCTCCTCCCCGACGGGGCCCGGCTGCTGCGGGGTCCCAGACTCAAGGTCGTGCCCGATGAAGGCGACGAAGTCTCTGCGGAGACCCTCCTTCACCGCGGATGGGTCGACCTGAGGCCGGGGAACTGGAAGCGTTGGCGGGACCGGATGCGGGCGTACCGCGCCGAGCTCGGCGCGCGCCCCGGACTCGAAGCCGGCTCCCGCAGCGATCACGAGTTCGGGGATGCCGCGGGGCGAATCCGCCCGGGCCGGATGGGTGCGTGGATTTTCCGATACGAAGATCAGGGCGAGCGGATCAAGCGGTGAAGCGCAGACCAACGGAGGAGGGTCCCTGTGACTGAGACATTTCCCACCCTGACGATCCTGGATCACCCGCTGATCCAGCACAAACTCTCGATCCTCCGGGCGCGGAACACCTCGAAGAAGCAGTTCCGTGAACTCGTGGATGAGATCGCCACGCTCATGGCGTACGAGGTGACCCGGGATCTCCCCCTTGAAGAGGTGGAGGTACACACCCCCCTGGAGGCCACGATCCAGAAGCGGATTCGCGGGAAGAAGCTCGTGGTGGTGCCGATCCTCCGCGCGGGGCTCGGGATGGTGGAAGGGGTCGTGCGCCTCATCCCGGGGGCCCGGGTGGGACATGTGGGGCTCTACCGGGACGAGGAGCGGCTCGTGCCGGTCGAGTACTACTTCAAGATTCCCGGGAACGCGAAGGGGCGGGAATTCGTCGTGGTCGATCCGATGCTCGCTACCGGGGGTTCAGCGGCTGCTGCGGTCCGCCTCCTGAAGGAGCGAGGGGCGCGGTCGATCCGGTTCATGTGCCTCGTGGCGGCTCCCGAGGGAGTCCGCGCGCTCGCGGCCGACCACCCGGATGTGCCTGTCTTCGCGGCGGCACTGGACCGTGAGCTCGATGACCGGGGCTACATCCTCCCCGGCCTGGGCGATGCGGGCGACCGCCTCTTCGGGACTCGCTGAGAGGACGCGAGGAGGCGCGGAGGGATCGGCGCCCTGTTCCGGTGCCGTGGCGGGCCGTGGAACTCCTGGTCGGCCATTCGCATGCCCAACGGAGGTCCCTCCCGCAGTTCCACCCGCCTGGACCCCGAAGGGGGAACTCCGGGGATGCATGGGGGGATTAGTCGTCAGCAGTCGTGTACCCGTCGTTCCCCAATCCGAGGAGCTTCATGCTGACCCAGAGCGCACTCGTCGATCTCTACCGGGACCTCCGAGAGGAGCCCGTTCTCAGCGTCTATCTGGACGCCCGCTCGACCGATTTCTCGCAGCGGAATCTCTGGCGAAAGCACCTGGATCATCAGGTCGCAGAGGCGCGTCAGAGTCTCAATGGCTCTGAAGACGCCGATCACGGGGGCTTCGAGCGGGCTCTCGGCTTCATTCACGGAGCTCTCGCGTCCTTCGATCAGTACCTTCCCGATCAGGGATGGGTCGGTTTCGCCACGGCCGATCGGCTGGTCGACTCCCACTCCACCCGGGTCCCCATGCCCGACCTGGTGCGGTGGGAAACGGGCATCCGCGTGGCTCCCTACGTCCGGGCACTCAAACAGGAACGGGTGGTGGTGGCCGCGCTGGTCGACTCGCGCCGGGCCCGGCTCTTCGAATACCGCGACGGGCATCTTGAGGAACCGTTCAGCCTCCTCGCAGAGACCCTCAGCGGTGACCTGAGCGACGTCAATGTGAGCAAGCGTGCCACCTCCCACTCCGGCGTGCGCGGCCGTACCGCCACCGATGCGGCCCAGCGGGTGGTGGAAGTGAGTTCGGAGAGGATGCTCAAGCAGGTCATGGATCAGGTCGAGGCCCTCGTCGGCAAGGAAGGGCTCCTCATTCTGGGGGGAACCACCGAGGCCGTGTCCGCTGCCCACTCCCACCTTCCTCCGACCATCCGGGCCCGCACGGCCGAGCGCCCGGGCCTCCGAGTCGAGATGCCCGATGCCGAGATCCGGGCCGAGGTGGAGAAGGGGGCGTCGAGCGTGAATCAGTCTCTGCAGGAGGGATTGATGAACGAGGTCGTGGATCTCGCCCGGAGCGGAGGGCGGGGCGCGCTCGGTGCCGAGGCGGTGGAGGCGGCGCTCCGGGAAGGACGGGTGGACTGTCTCCTTCTCAGCCGGGCATTCATCCGCGCGAACCAGGACTACGCCGATCATCTGGTGGGAGCGGCGTTTCAGCAGCATGCAGAGGTAGAGGAACTCACCTCCGAAGGGGGAGAACGCCTGGACCGCGTGGGGGAGGGTGTCGCGGCGAGGCTCCGCTACACGCTGTAGGATTGCCACAGGGGGTGGATGATCCCCACCTTCGGGATGTAGCTTGTTTCCCGAGGGGCCCGTAGCTCAGTTGGTCAGAGCAGCGGACTCATAATCCGACGGTCGCAGGTTCGAGCCCTGCCGGGCCCATGGCCCCTCTCCGGTCTCCCGGGGAGGGGCCATTCCTTTCCCTCCGGGCTTGTCCTTCGGAGGGGCGAGCTTCAACTTGAGCGATCGCAGGTCCCTCCCCGGGGGCTGCGGAGCCCTTCCCCATGCGGAGCGTGATGAACGAGCGACCGCCGCAACCGCGTGTGCGGCGGCGAGCGCCTGGATCGGGTAACGGGCCCAACCACCGGGGAGTTGATCGGAGTGTCTCCGCGCGCCAGAATGGTTCTCGGTTTGACCGATTCGATGCGAGCTTGCCTGGAAGGCGATGCGGGCAGGTAGCCGCCATCTCGACGGGCGCTCACCTCTCTCCCGGCCGACCCCGAATCACATCTCCCTTCTCGAAGCTACGGATCTGACTTTCCGATGACCCCATGGGTTCGCCGTCTCCTCGTCGCCAACGTGGCGATGTTCATCGCGATGGGTTTCCTCCCCGGATCCGTCGTGAACCAGCTCGTGCTCGTTCCCGCGCTCGTTCCGTGGCGCCCCTGGAGCATTCTCACCTACCAGTTTCTCCACGCCGGGCTCTGGCACCTCCTGTTCAACATGATTGGGCTCTTCTTCTTCGGGCCCCGCCTGGAACAGAGACTCGGAGGCACGCGCTTCCTCACCCTCTACATCGTGAGCGGGATCGGGGGCGCGGTGCTCTCCGTGTTTACGCCCACGGTTGCGATCGTGGGCGCCTCGGGCGCGATCTTCGGGATCCTTCTCGGCTTTGCGCGCTACTGGCCGCGGGAGAAGATCTACATCTGGGCCGTACTCCCGGTGGAGGCCCGGTTTCTGGTTGTGGGTCTCACTGCGCTGTCGATCTACGGCGGGGTCTCCGGAGGGGGGAATGTGGCGCACTTCGCCCACCTCGGAGGGTTCGTGGGCGGCTGGGCCTACCTCGTGTGGGTCGAACGTCGCTCGCCGGCACGCAAGTTCCGGGAGTCGGTCGAGGCCGCCCAGGGAATCCGGGGTCCGGCCCGGGGCGACGCCAAGCGGTGGAAAGCCGTCCCGATGGATCGCCTGCACCCTCTCAACCGGGACGAATTCGAACGGATCCTGGCCAAGGCGGACGCGCTCGGAGCCGAAGCGCTGAGCCCCGCGGAACGCGGATTCATGGAGCGGATGTCAGGAGGGGTTGGTTAGGGAATACCCCCCTTTTTGCCGTGTCCCGGATGACCCCCCGGCGGCGGGAAAGCCGAAGCGAGAGGCTGGAGGGGCACGATGGGAATTGGGGCCTTGTCCCGCGGGATCAACTACGCCACCGCCGTATCGCTCGCGCTCGCGGCGGAGTTGATCCCGGAAATCGGGACGAAGCCCGCCGCCGATGGCGTCTCGGGCTCGCGCCGGCGGAGTTGATCCCGGTTTCCGGGATGAACACCGCCCACGATCCGCAACGGGACCCCGATGGCGGGGTTGGTCCCGCCTGGGCGCGCCCACGTCGGGAGCCGGGGGCGCGCCCGCCGCCAACGGCTGTCAGCGGCTCACGAGCCGAGCGACTGCGAAGGCCCCTCCAGGCGACGCCCGACTCCCCGAGACAGCGGCACACAGTGCCGATCACGCCGACGAATCTCTGACTCGGGATACTCGGGCCTGTTCACACCACGATCGTGGCGTTGGCTCGAAAGGTCGAGGCTCTCCGGCCTCAAATAGTGTGAACAGGCCCTGGGACACCCTCCGCGCGCGGGCTTTCCGCCGGCCTCCTACTCTTCGGGCGAGGGGGGTTTCCGGAGCGACTTCTTCCTGGAGGTCTGCTTCTTCCTTTCGACGCGCCGACGTTTCTCGGCCTGCGGCACGCGGGTCGGAATCCGCTTCTTGCGCACTCTCCTGCGTTCGCGCAGCGCTTTTCTCAACCGTTCCAGTGCGAGCCTGCGATTCTGGTGCTGGCTCCTCTGCTCTCGAGCGGTGACGACGATCCCCGAGGGGATGTGGGTAAGGCGGACGCCGCTCTCGGTCGTGTTCTGATGCTGACCGCCCTTTCCTCCCGATCGGAAGGTGTCGACGCGGCACTCGGCGAGGAGAACCTCATCGGGTTCGGGACCTCGCCGGCCCGGCGGCCCGGCGGGAATGCTCATGGCTCGGCGGAGGTCATCTCGTGGAACGTGACGAGGATCGCTTCGAGGGCGCCGCCCTTCCGAGTCACGGGGACCAGGGTGACCCGCGCCGAAAGCGGCGGCTCGATCCCCCGGACCAGGCGGATCGATGCCGTCTCGCGGTCCGACCGCCCGTCCGCGATCTCCTCCAGGGCCCGGACCACGGTGGGCTGGTCGTCCACCTGCACAAGCTCCCACACGGCCTGTCCTTCAGAGGACTCCGGCGCATGTCCCAGAAGGCGGTCCAGCCTTGCGCTCCGTTCGCGCAACTTCCCGTCGGGGGCAACCACGGCCACGCCCACCTCGACCTCGGCCATGAGAGTGCGGAATGCGGAGGCCTCACTTTCGAGCGCATCCCCCGATCGGAGCCCGGTTACATCTTCCACGGTGCCCTCCACGTACTCGACCCGTCCGTCGGGGCCCCGATGGACCCGGGCGGTGGTGCGCACCCGGATCGGGCGGCCCGAGGAAGTGCGAATCTGTGACTCCAGTCCGACGACTTCGCCATGGTCCTCGAGAGTCCTCAGGAAGCGCGGACGGTCCTTCGGGCCCACGAAGAAGTTGAAGGCGAGATCTTCCTTGAGTCGTTCCCGCTCGGGGAACTCCAGCATTCGGATAAGGGCGGGATTCGCCTCCATGTACTCACCCTCTGCCGAGACCCGATACAGCCCCAGCGGAAGATGGTCGAACATCGCCCTGAGCCGTTCCTCGCTTCTCCTGAGTTCTTCCTGAGCACGGTGGCGTTCCACCGCATACCGGATGGCCCGCTCCAGCGCGTCGGGATCGTTCTGCCCCTTCATCAGGTAGTCGACCGCGCCCGCCTCCATGGCCTGCAGGTCCACCTCGCGGCTCCCCTTTCCGGTGAGGAGAATGATCGGCGTCCGGATCCCGCGGGAACGTGCGACGCGAAGGAGCTCGATACCCGTGCGATCCCGAAGAAAATAGTCGAGCAGGCAGACGTCGTGGCGCTCGGTGGACAGCAACTGCATGCCGTCGTCGAAGGACGAGGCCCATTCCAGCTCAAAGGAAGCCCCCTCGATCCTGGAAAGGAGGGCCCCAGTCATCAGATGGTCGGATTCCTCGTCATCGATGAGGAGAACCCGGGTCGAAGGCTGAGGCATGGTGGCTTGGGTCCTGGTCCGAGGTGTCGGCGGGAAGAAAGGGCTCGAGGGGACTCCCGATTCCGGCTCCCGGAAACTAGAGTTGCGGCGAGCGCGTCGAAAGGGCGGCGCATAGTCATCGATATTGGCCCGGTTCCTGCAATGCGGCTAGACTTGAAGGACGGGGCACGCCGGGGGCGCGACGGGGAAACGGCGCCCTGACAGGCCCCTTTCCAACCCACCCCCGCGGCGCGGGGTACCATCACCCTCGAAAAGTGGAGGTAGACCCTTAGATGTCCGACAGGACGGAGTGGGGGCCCGGGGCCCGATTCCTGATGGTCATGGCCAGCGTGGTGGTGGTCGTGGCGGGGTTGAAGGCCGCCGCACCCATTCTCCTGCCCTTCTCGATCGCGCTCTTCCTCGCGATCCTGACCCTTCCGATCATGCTCTGGCTCACGCGGCGGGGCGTGCCCACTCCGCTTGCGATCTTCCTCGCGGTGCTGGCCGATGTGGCCATCTTCGGGATGATCGTGCTGCTCCTTACGCAGTCGGTAGCGGACTTTCAGCTCCGCCTCCCCCGCTACGCGGAGCGGTTCCAGAATCTCTTCAATTCCTGGATCGACGGCCTCGAGGCGAGGGGGCTCCCAGCGGGGGAGTACGTCACGGGTGAGCTGATCAGCGCCCGGGCGATCATGGACTTCGTGGGTGGGACCCTGTCGCGCGTGGCCTCGTTCCTCTCCAACGCGCTCATCGTGATCCTCATCCTCGTCTTCATCCTGGCCGAGGCGTCGGTGTTTCCCGCCAAGTTCCGGGCAGTGCTCGGGAGGAAGGACGGCGACATGAGCCGCTTCGGGAAGATCACGGGGGAAGTGCTCGAGTATCTCCTGATCAAGACGGTGGTGAGTCTGGCCACCGGGATCACGATCGGCATCTTCGCGTGGGTCATGGGGCTGGACTTCCCGGTCCTCCTCGGGATCATCGGCTTCGCGCTGAACTACGTCCCCACCATCGGCTCGGTCATCGCCTCAATCCCGGCGATCCTGCTGGCGCTCGTTCAGTTCGGAGGGTTCGGCCCGGCGCTTGTCGTCACCCTCGGCTATGTGATCATCAACATCATTTTCGGAAATCTCATCGAACCGCAGCTCCTGGGTCGCAGGCTCGGGATGTCGACCCTGGTGGTGATTCTTTCCCTCGTCTTCTGGGCCTGGGTGTGGGGTCCGGTCGGGGCGCTCCTGGCGGTTCCGCTCACGATGGTGGTGAAAATCATGCTGGAAAACACCCAGGACCTGCGCTGGGTTGCGATCCTCCTCGACAAGGCCCCTCCAGCGGAGCTGCATGCCCTCGCTCCCGGAAAGGCGGCTCAGGATGAAGGTATATGAGCGTTGAATTCGAACATCTTCCGGACGGAGCCCGCCTCTGGATCTTCGGGGTGTCGCGCCCTCTTGCCGACGACGAAGTCGAGAGGCTTCTCGGTGCCGTCGATGCCTTCCTGGACGGGTGGAAGGCCCACGGTCATCCGCTCGCGGCAGCCCGGCGGTGGCAGGACGATCGCTTCCTGATGGTCGCTGTGGACGATCGGGTCGCCGTACCCTCCGGCTGTTCAATCGACGCCCTCATCCGGATTCTGCGTGGACTCGAGGAAGAACTCGGGATCCAGCTCGTGGGAAGTGCTCCGCTCTGGTATCGGGACCGGGAAAGCGGGGCGCCGGAGAGGATCGAACGCCCCGCCTTTCGTGCAGCCGCTTCCGCGGGCCTGATCACCGACCAGACGCGGGTCTTCGATCTGACTCTCACGCGGGTGGGAGAACTCAGGGAAGGGAAGTGGGAGCGCCCCGTGGCGGAGAGCTGGCACCGGGAGTTCCTGAAAACCCGTTAAGGGTTTGAGGGTGCGGCGCGGAAGTTCCCGCTGACTCTCCGAGCGGTGGCGCTCCCCAGGAGTTCATCAGCCTGTCAAAGGAGCGGTGCGGGAGTCCCCCCTGGCGGTGGCGCCTTCCTGGAGTTCGGCCTGCGAGTGTCGGGTCGTCAGGGTCCCGAAAGGACCCCGCGAAGGTAGCGCGCAGCCTCTCCCTCAGCCCAGAACCCTGCCCTTCCCCCTGCCGCGTGCTCGATGAATCCCACGTGGCCGCCCTCGGACGTGAAGGCGGAGACGAGCGACGGATTCCGGGCGATGGCGTCTCTTGGCAGGTGCCGCGAGGGGAGGAAGGGGTCGTCCTCGGCCTGAATGAGAAGGGTCGGAACGCGGATTTCCTTTAGGAAAGGGGCGGAGGAGGCCGAGAGGTAGTAGGCCTCGGCACTTTCATACCCATGGAGCGGGGCGGTGGCCACGGCGTCGAACTCCCGAAGAGTCCGGGCGCGAAGGATGGCAGGCATATCGAGGATCGGCGAGAGGAGATCCGCCTTGAGGCGGGCCTTCCCCCGGAGTGACCGCATGAAGTAGTGCGAGTACAGGCGCCCCATGATCCCCTGTTCGATCGCCTCCGTACCGGCGGTCAGGTCGAAGGGGACCGAGATTGTCACGGCTCCGTCGAGTCGGTCCCCCGCCCCTTCCGGATCGCCTCCGAGGTATCGGAGAAGCACGTTTCCGCCGAGGGAGAATCCGAGGGCGCCCACGGGTCTTCCGGGAAAGCGCGCCCGGACGTGGTCGAGCACGGTGACCAGGTCGGGGGTGTCGCCCGAATGGTAGAAGCGGGGCTGGCGGTTGGGCACGCCCGAGCAGGAGCGGAAGTTCATTCCCACCGGGCGGAGCCCCGCAGCCAGCAGCTCCCGCATGGCGACGCGAACATATCCCCGGGAGGTCGAGCCTTCCAGCCCATGGAGGATCACCACCGGGGGCGCTCCCGGCACCGGTTCCGGGGCCACGTCCAGATCGAGGAAATCTCCGTCCGGGGTGTCGATTCGGACCCGCTCCAGCCCGAGGTCCGGGCGCGGACGCAGAAACTTTCCTCCCAGGGTCTGAAGGTGCCGACCCGGGAGCCAGGGGAGGGGGCGAAAGGGGCGCGGTTCGAAGCTGCGGTGAGCAGCCGGCAGGGTTGAGGGCTTCACGCTCACAAGACTAACGCTTTTCCTTTCTGCCAGAAGGGGCGAGGATAGCGAATGGATCCTCGTTTCAGGGGCACGCCCCCATTCTCCCCGGTTGCCGCACTGGTGCTCGCCGTCCTCGCGATCTCGTGGGCCGGGCCGCTCATCCGCTTCACCTCCGCACCCGCACTGGGGGTCGCGCTCTGGCGGATGCTCTTCACGATGGGATTCCTCGGGGTCATCCTGGCGTTCCGGAGCGAGTCCCGGCAGGCACTCGCCCGCCTGGACAGGCGCGATCTGGGGTTCGGGTTCGGTGCGGGAGCGCTCCTTGCCTTTCATTTCTGGAGCTGGATCGCTTCCATCCAGTACACGTCCATCGCCTCGTCCGTGGTACTGGTCTCAACGCAGCCGCTCTGGGTGGCACTCCTGTCGGCGCTCTTCCTGGGCGAGCGTCCGCGGAGACGGGAGTGGGTGGGGATGGGCGTCGCGGTTGGAGGCGCCGCCTGGATCGGCTGGGGGGACTGGGCCATCGGTCCGGAAGCTCTCTTCGGAGACTTTCTCGCGCTGGTGGCCGCCTGGCTCGCGGCCGCGTACTACACGATCGGACGGTCGGTTCGGCAGCGGCTGGATCTCTGGAGCTATGTAAGTCTCGTCTACGGCGCGGCTGCGGGGGTACTGCTTGTGGCGGTTCTGCTCTCGCCGGGGGTGCCGTTTGTGGCCGGGTACGGCCGGGGCGACTGGATCGTCTTCTTCCTCCTCGCTGCCGGTCCGATGATGGTGGGTCACACCGGCGTCAACTATGCGCTGCGGTACGTCCGGGCGTACGTGGCGAATCTCGCGGTGCTCGGGGAACCGCTCGGAGCGACGCTCATCGCCTGGCTCCTTCCGCGAATCGGTGAAACACCCGGAACCAACACTCTGGCAGGGGGAGGGCTCATCCTCCTGGGTGTCTGGATCGCACTGAGGGCGGGCCATGAACGGCCCTCCAGTAGTTCCGCGGCCTGCTAAGCCGGGGAAGCGGGAGGCTTGAGCAGGTTCTCCTCGTCCGACTGAGCCAGCTCCTTCTCGATCTCTTCCTCGATGGTGACGTCGGGAGCCATGTCGGGCGAGGGTTCCGGAGGGGAGGGAGCAGCGACTTTCCGGACGCCACTGCGCTTGAGAACCCGAATCCCGTACTCGGGTGACGGGGTCTCGATCTCTTCCCGCTCGAAGGCTTCCTTAAGGACCCGGATGGCCTCACTTCTTGCCTTGTCGAAATCCACGGCGATCTGATCGACCCAGCCGGAGAACCGGAGTTCGACCGTGGAGGCACCGAGCTCCCGAATGCGCGACGCGACTGGAGGGGTGTCCATGATGCCGGGCACCGAACGGATCGCGGCTTCCCCGGTTCTGAGCGCGTGCGTGACATCCTCCAACGGCGCGATGCCGACGTCCACGACGAACCGCCGCCGCGGGTTCCGCGTGAAGTTCACCATCACGCTCTTGAAGACGAGGGCGTTCGGAAGCCGGACGTGGTTCCCATCGCGGGTCATGAGGATCGTCTCCCGCCCGGTGAGTCGCGCGACGCGGCCGGTGTTCCCGGCGATCTCGATCTCATCCTGAGGGGCAAAGGGCTGCCGTAGCGAGAGGATGATTCCTGCCAGGTAATTCTCCACGATGTCCCGGAATGCGAACCCGATCGCGAGGCCCATCACACCGGCCGTGCCCAGGAGTGCCCCTACCAGCGCGGCGATTCCCAGGAGGTCCAGGGCGAGGAGAGCGCCGAACAGGAACACCACGAAGCGAACGACCTGACGGAGCACGTTCTGGGCGAACGGGTTGTCCGTGATGGTCGTATAGGGAAACCCGCGTCGGCCCGCCCACCCCGCAAGAGCGATGGCGCCCGCCACGATGAGAAGGGCGACGAGGAGGATGGGCAGAAAGCGCAGAAACTCCAGCCCCTTCTCCTGGAGGCGTTCGAGTGCGGGTGAGACGCGTCCCCCGACGGATGCCTCGACCCGGATGCGGTTGTCGACGTACACCACCCCGGTGAGCGCCTCCGCGAGTTCCCCGGCCCGCACCCGGTCCGCCGTCGAGAGCGCCGACCCGGAGAGCTCGAGAATCCCGGCTTCGAGATGAACCTGGACATTCCGGAGGCCGTCCATCCTGCGGTAGATCGAGAAGAGCTGCTGGATCGAGCGCTGCAGCTCGAGCGCCTCGGTCATCCGCTCATCGCTCGCGAAATCGCCCTCGGCGAACTCTCCGGGCGGTGCGGATGGAGCCTGGACCGTGTCCACCTGCGCAGCCTGGGGGGTCTGGACCGAAGCGGCGCGATCCTCTCCCTCGACGCTGACCGCGCTGGGCGGAGCGCCCGTGGGACCCCATGAAAGGGTTGCCGTCAGGAGAAGGGGGATCATCTTCATGGAACAAAGCTATTCATTCCTGCATGGTTCATCCATCCGTCCTGCCTGCCGACCCGCCGAGAACGATGTCGATGATGACCCGGTCCCCTCTCCGAAGCACCCTGGCCGCTCCGGCTCCCTTCGCCGCAGCCGCTTCCCCCGCCGTCCGCGCTCGCTCCGCCCTCCGCGCACTGTTCACGGTCCTTCTCTGGGGGGCGGTGCTCCTCGCTGTGGGATGTGGCGAACGAAGCGAGGAGGCGGCGGTGCCTGAAGCGCCCCCGGTGCCTCTCCAGCTCCCGGCGGTACGACCCTCGGACGGCCTTCTCGCGTCCGAATCCCTTCAGGCGGTCGTGGCCCTCCAGGTCGC
>JBGTMU010000132.1:0-3776 GCA_041743405.1 Longimicrobiales bacterium
GCCTCCGCCCAGCGGTTCTTCCCGCCCACGGCAGGGGCACTGGAACAGACGGCGCTGGCGCAGGCCTGGATACTTGCCGAGCTCTCGGCGATGGATTCGCGCCAGTCATTGGCCGGGGTCGGACTGGCTACACGACAGCTCGCTCGGCCGGCCGGGTGGATGGCCCCGGCGAACCTGGTGGAGCCGCCTTGGTCGCTCACAACGGATGAGGCCTGGCTCCTCATCGAGACGCTGCTGAAGACGTTGCTCGACGACCAGGCGATCGCGTTCCCCGACGGAGTGAATCCGGCCGACGAAGTCTTCAGCCCCCGAAACAAGGAGGTCGGATTCCGGCTTTCCGGCCACGCCAACAGCCGCGACCTGACCCTCCAGGGCTGGGTCCCGACACGAGGCTCCAACACCCGCCTCGACTACCTCGACCGGGTGCTCGCCGGGCTGCAGCCAGGATGGTCCCCAAGCGCCCGCCGGGACGCAGCCCTCGGAGCATTGAACGGACTATGGAAGGTAGTTTCGAGTGGCGTGGGCCCGCTTGCCGGGTATGCGGTAGCCACCAGCCACCCGCAGCTCGGCACTTACTACCAGCTCGACAGCGGCTTCTGGGAGTGGGTCCTGCCCGCCACCCTCGCGAAATGCGACGTGTGCGGAGGGATTGAACGTGACTCGCTACAAGGGGTTTGCCCCTCGTACCGTTGCCACGGCACGCTTGTCGCGTTGACCGAGCCGCCCGCCGGCGACCATTACCGCAGCCTCTACGATGCCCCGTCAGGGGGTCGCCTTGTCGCCGAGGAACACACCGCCCAGTGGTCACCAACTGAGGCCGCCCGGATCCAGGGACGATTCACCAGCGCCGACGGCGACATCAATGTCCTCAGCTGCTCGACGACGTTCGAGCTCGGGGTAGACGTGGGGGAATTGGAGGCGGTGCTCCTCCGCAATGTGCCCCCATCAGCCGCGAACTACGTGCAGCGCGCCGGTCGCGCCGGTCGCCGGACTTCGAGCGTCGGCTTCATCGTGACCTTTGCTCAGCTGCGGCCACACGACACGCAGTCGTTCGACAGAGCGTTGGACCTTGTCGCCGGTCGCGTGCCTGCACCCCGGATCCCTGCCCGCAACTCCCGCATCATCCGGCGGCACGTCCACTCCGTCGCCCTATCACGTTTTTTCCGTCGCCTCGTCGATTCGGGCGAGCCGTGGCCGCGTACGGCTGGCGCGTTCTTCGAACCCGATCCGGCCAATTCACCCTGCGCTGCGTTCCGGAACTACCTCGCGATGCGGGATGCCCGACTCCTGGCCGAGCTGCGTGGGATCGTCCCCGCTGAGCTTCACGAGGAGCTGGGAATCGCCACCTGGGCTTGGGCACAGGAGCTGGCGATGGACGACCCGCTCACCTCCGCTCTGGCGCGGGCTGAAAGCGAGACGCTCGGCGACATCCAGCTTTACACGGGCCTCGTTGAGGACGCCGCTGACAGGCACGACGGCCACGCGTTGAACCGCTTCAAGGCTGTGCTCAACACCGTTCGCAGCACCGACCTCCTCGCCACGCTGGCCGGCCGGAACGTGCTGCCGAAGTATGGCTTCCCAGTCGACGTGGTCCCGCTGCGGACGGCTCACGTGGCGATCCGGGAGGCCAAGGCCATATCGCTCGACCGCGACCTAAGGGTTGCAATCTCGGAGTACGCACCGGGAGCGGGTGTCGTGGCGGCAAAGCGCCTCTGGGTCTCTGCCGGTTTGCATCTCCTCCCGAATCGCGCACTGCCCGAGCGCGCATACGCCATCTGCCGCCAGTGCAACCGTCTCTACCTGGGCGCAGACCTCACCACGTGCCCTCAATGCACGGAACCAATCCGCGCAGGCACCATGGTGCAGCCTATTTTCGGATTCGTGGCGCGCGATCCAGACGTGAAGCCACTCGGTGAGGAGCGGCCGCAACGACTGTATGCGACGCGGGTCCTGTTCCACGAGCTTGGCAATCCCGCGCCACGCGAAGCCCTTCTCGCAGGCGGCGGCGCGCCGTCGGTCATGGGCCGATTCTCGCGCCAGGGCTCGCTCGCGGTGGTTAACGATGCTCGCGGGAGACACTTCCGAATCTGCCATACCTGTGGCTATGCGAGGATCGGTGGTGCGGCGGGCGGAGGGCACCACCATCCTTCAACCGGGCGAACTTGTACTGGGCCCCTCGTGAGCGCTGACCTCGGCCACACATTTACGTCGGACATCGCCGAGTTCCACTTCCCCGGCCTAGCCCAGAGCGACACAGCGTCCCGGGCGTCACTACTCGCGGCGCTGCTCGAAGGCGCCCGGCGGACTCTCCAAGTGAGCCATGGCGATCTGGATGGTGTCAGTTACATCGAGCACCAAGTGCCCATCTTCGCCCTGTTCGATGATGTCCCGGGCGGAGCAGGACTTGCGCGCGAGGCTTTTTCGCGAATCCGCGAGGTCATCGAAGCCGCCATCAGTGTCTGTTCGTGCACCTGTGGCGAGCACAGCTCCTGCTACGGCTGCCTACGGTCGTATCGGAACCAACACGAGCACGAGCTCCTGGACAGGACTGGCGCGAGTGAAATGCTGAAAGGGCTGGTGGACAGGGACTGAGCATCCCTGCCCAGTCCCATGCAGAGTGCTCCGAGGAACGCGTCGAGTGGATCCGGATCTGGCTCCGCCGGTACGGGAGCGAGAGTGGAACAACAGCCGGAGACAACTCGAAACAACATACAGTTGCACTCCAATTCTGTTCCAACCCGCCCCTTCCCAAACCTGACGTTGACCTGCACAGACCTGGCCAAGTGCGCCGGCAGCCCTGGGGCCAGCCGAATTGCCCGCCCGGCCATGGCGCTGTGCGAGCCGCCGAACGCCGGTCCGAGCAGTCCCCCGAACGAGGGAGTCTCCAGCGGTTCCGCCTGGGTGGCGTTTCGCATGACAGTACCCGCTCAGCGCCTTCTGCTCCGCCATCAGTCGGCCCGGCGACTCGCAATCTGGCCCCGACTGAACCCAATTGGAACAGATCGTCAGCAATTGGAACGGATGGCCCGGAATCCTGGAACGGGATTGGAGCAGCCCGCGCTAGGCTCGCCTCCAGAAATCGCGACTTGCCGGTGTTGCCAGACCGAACTACCGGTACGGAAAGCCCATCCGGGACCGCAGCAGGGATCTCCGCAAGGAAAACGAGCTCGCTCTCCAGGCTGAAGTCGAACCAGGGCAAGCAACCGAAGGAACCAATCGAGAAGGAGGACCTGCCAGCGACGTCAATCCACCAGTCAGCGAGAACCGCAGCGAAGGAGACCAGCAGCCCATCAAGCGAACGTCCAACGATCCCGTCCCATCTGAACTCACCCAGCCGTAGCCCACGCGCATCACGCAAGGACTCGGTCGTGCAGTGCCCTGCCCGGTCATTGACCGCGTTGAGGTCCTGCTCCAACGAAAGCCTCACACGATCCCGCTTCTCTTCGAGAGGCAGGAACCCGTGCGGGGCTTTCCGCGCGTCCACCAGATCCCCCGAAAGGAGAAGCCATGTCATCGAGACCCTACCGGGTGCGGGAGGAGGGATGGCTCATGCGCCACATCCGGCTCGCAGCCATCGTCATCGCGGTCTGCTCGACGGTGCTCGTCGCACTGAAGAGCTGGCCGTTCTGAAAGGCCAAGAAGGAGGAATCACATGGCCACAACACGACGCCGGTCCAGGAAGCAGCACTGCCTACTCTGTCGCTGGACCATCGCCGGCCGGGAACAAGCCCGGCGCATCCTCATCGCCGGCGCTCGCAAGGTGCGACAGATCTACC
>JBGTMU010000133.1:0-12310 GCA_041743405.1 Longimicrobiales bacterium
GGGAGCACCCTGCGGTTCGGGCCCGCTCCGCGACTCGGGCCCGCCCCGCCACTCGGTTCGCCCCTTCGGCCCAGAACCGCTCCGCGACTCAATTTCACGCACCGTGCGATCGAGGTAGCGGATGTAGTCCACGATCTCGACCTCGCGGTCGTCGCGGGTCATCCAGCTCGCGCCGACCGTGTCGCTCGAGTCGTGCGACCGTTCGACCGGATCCAGGTAGAAACGGGACAGACCCTCCGGGGCCACCACGAGGCGGTCCGGCCCCGCAATGGGCGCAAAGCGCGGCAGGAAACGCCGGGCAAGCTGGCGGTAGCCGTGCAGGGCGTACCAGACCTCGGCGGGACCACGCACGCGCCGCCCCGAACCCGCAGGATCCGTTCCTGCCCCCGACCCTGCGGGATCCATTCCTCCCAGCAGCGCGACGCGGGCGGTGCGAAGCACTTCGATATGGATCGAGCGGAGCCCCGATTCGTCCGTCATGAAGGAACTCCACCTCCACCCGGAGGACCGCCGGGGAGCACCGGAGGGAGCAGGCCGGTCCAGACGCACACGGCCCAGGCCAGCCCGAGCAGGTGCAGCCCGAGGAAGAGCCCGAGGCCGATCCGCGGGAGGCGCGCCCGTTCGATGCGCAGATTCATGATCACGAGCCCCGCCGGGACGACGAGAAGCCACCCCATCCGCGGCAGCAGATACTCCGCCATCGTGGGGAAGGTGTCGAGGATCACCGATTCACGCGTGAGGCCCCCTCCCCCGCGCACGAGGACGCGCGTGAGGAGGGGGATCACCAGCATGATCCAGGGGAAGATGAAGAGGGCGTTGATGAAGAAGAACGCCCCCTCTCGTGATTCGATCCACGGATCGACCGTCTCTCCGCCTCCGGGCCCCCCAGACGGTTCCGGCGAACCCTCCCCTCGCGCCCGCCCCGCCTCAGCCCCTCCCGACTGTTTCGGTGGTTCCGCTCCTCGCCCCTGCCCTGCCCCGGGTTCCTTCGTCAAATCGCGTCCGAGGTGGAAGTAAAGGAGAAGTCGCGCACCTTCAGCGGCGGCACCCAGACGGCCGGGGTGAGCCCGGCCGACTCCCCCGAGGAGATCCGCACGGGCTCGCCCATCAACTCGATGTTGTTGAGCATGAAGATGGGTGTCTCGTTCCACCGCAGGTTCTTGACCGGGTGGGTCACGCGCCCGTTCTCGATGAGGAAGGTCCCGTCGCGGGTGAGCCCGGTGAAGAGGATCGTGCGCGGATCCACGCCCCGGATGTACCAGAACCGGGTCAGCAGGAGTCCGCGCTGGGTCGACTGGATCATCTCGTCGAGCGTGGCACTTCCTCCAGTCATGTACCACCCCGAGGGGAAGCCGTTCGGCTCGCGCCCCTGCCGCTGCGCCCAGTAGCGATCATAGTTCAGGGCCTGGAGCCTGCCACCCTCGATCCAGACCTCGCGGCGGTTCGGGAGCCCCGACCCGTCGAAGGGGGTGGAGAAAATCCGGGGATCTTCGGGGTCGGAGTGGATCGTGACCCGTTCATCGATGAACTGCTGGCCGATCTTGTTGCCGCCACCCGGGGCGGAAAAGAAGGAACGACCCTCATCTGCGGCCCGCGCTCCGAGCTGATTCATCATGAGCCCGACCATGTTCCCGACTGCGGTCGGCTCCATCACGACCGTCCACCGGCCGGGTTCGACGTCGCGGGGCGAAGCCGAGTTCTCGGCCTTCTCGACCGCGATCCGCCCCAGCTCGGCGGTGTCCAGATCGCCCCAGTCGTTCACCCCGGTCCCGGCCCACCCAGAACCTGTCCCATCCTGCGTCCGGACCGTCGTGGTGAAGTTCACCCGGGCGTCGGTGTTGTAGGCGAAGAGCCCCTCGGAGGTTGCCACGCAGGTGGCCCCCGCACGGTGAACGAGGAACCCGGTCGATATGAGGTTCCGGGCCTCGGCCTGTTCGGTCACCCGCGCAATGGCCCGGGCGCGCTCCTCCGGTTCCAGTTCGGCGGTGGAGGCCGAAAAGGACGACGCGGAGGCATACTCCTGCGCTCCGAGCTCTCCGATGTACTCCGGATCTTCCGGGGCCAGGCGCGCGAGCTGCTCGCTCGTGGCGACCACCGCGCGGAGGGAATCCTCGTCGAACCGGTTCGTGGTGGAGGAAGCCACCTGCCGCCCGAAGGCGCTCGTCACGGTGAGCGAAGTGTTAGTCACGTCGCCCGACGTACTCATCTGGTTCTGGGCGAAGCGGGTATTCCCTTCTGCGGCGCTCGAGACATTCACCCGGCAGTGATCGGCCTGGGAGAAGGAGAGCACCCGGCGGGTAAGGTCGCGCGCTTCGGCTTCGGAAAGAAAGGTCAGGCGGGCCATCAGACACTCCTCGCAGTATTGATCACGGTCACGTCACGGTGACGGGTGGCCGGGCACCCATGGGAAACCGAATTGGACTGGGAAGGCTGTCCCTTCCCATCGCCGAAGGCCCCTCCGCGGAACCAGGTGCTTTCTCCTCCGCAGAGATCCATGGCAGCCCAGAATTCAGGGGTTCGGAGCTGGTAAGCCACGTCTTTCAGCATTCCGGTGATCTGACCATCCCGGATTTCCTTGAAGACCTGACCCCCGAACTGGGCGTTGTAGCGCTGCTGATCGATCGAGAAGGAGCCATCGCCGTCGATCAGGATTCCGCGCTCGACTCCCGACACGAGTTCCTCCACCGAGACATCGCGGTCGGCGTAGGGCATGAGGTTCACGTTCGGCATGCGCTGGAACTGGACATCGGCCCAGGACTGCGCGTAGGAGTTTCCATGACTCCTCGGCTCCCTCCCCTGGCTCTGGTAGAACTCGGTCAGCCAGGGTGCCTGTTCGCGGGTGGTCTGGAGGTCGTTCAGAACGCCATCCTTCACGATATCGAAGTCCTGCGGCCGAACGCCCTCGTCGTCCCACCCCACGGTCGAGAGCGACCCCGGGGTGCTCCGCTCGCCCACGACATTCATGAATTCGGGGCCGTATCTGAACCGGCCCAGGTAGTCTTCCAGCGGGTAGATGAAGGAGGTCCCGGCGTAGTTCGCCTCGAACCCCATGATCCGGTCGAGCTCCGTCGGGTGCCCGATCGACTCGTGGATGGTGAGCCAGAGGTGCGAGGGAAGAAGCACGAGATCGTAGCGACCGGGCTCGACGGAACGGGCCGTCAGCTTCTGGACCGCTTCCTCCGCGAACCGGGGTGCGAGCCCCAGGAGATCCGTGTCCAGCACATGCTCATACCCGAGCCCCATCGGGGCGATATCGGTGGAGCTGCGCGACTGGAAGTCCGAGTTGTCCGCCGAGACGGCGGTCGCGTTCATCTGCGGGTAGGCGCGGAAGATCGTCTGATCCGTGACCGTCCCCTCGGTGTTCGCGTAGAACTTGTCTTCCCGGAGGAAGAACATGGAGGACGTGACGAACCGAACCCCCGCAACCGCGAGTGCGGCCTGGTTCACCCCGAAGAGGTACGACACCTTTTCCTCGATCGGGATGTCGAAGGGGTCGATGCGGATCGGGGAGCGCCAGACCCCTTCAGGCTCGGACGGGGTGGCGGCCAGCTCGACAGGGCGGCGCTGGGCGACCCGGTTGGCGCGGGCCTGGGCGACCGCCTGACGGGCCACACGGTCGATCTCGTCGGGAATCACCGAAGCTGAAGCCGCAAAGCCCCACGTTCCTCCCACCAGCACACGCACGCCGAACCCCGAAGTGACATTGTCCGAAAGCCCGGTGACGCGCTGTTCGCGGGTCGAGATCCCCTGGTTCCGGTTCGTGTTGATCCGGACATCGGCGTAGTCGGCCCCAGCGCTGCGGGCCGCATCCAGCGCGCGCATGGCGAGGGCGCGTCGGTCCTGATCCACCACGGGAGCGTACGCCGTCGGGCTCAGGATGCCATGAAGGGACTCAGGATGACCGATCACCGAGAGTCCGGCGGCGGTCACGGCTGTCGTGCGGATGAAGTCTCGTCGTCTCATGGGGGCTCCGGGTACTCCTGTGTCGGCGTGACACGTTGTTGAGGGGGCGGGAGGGGTGCGTTCCTTCGGGAATCTGTGCGTTCGGGGGGCGATGGAGCAAGGCGTGGGGGCCGCCGCCTTGCGAGCACGGGGACCGCGCTCTACCCTGTGCCATTCACCCCGCGCCCATTGCACACTTCACCGCCGCCCGCCCTCGGCTCCTGCCCGGCGGACGGTCAGGGACTGACCATGCGTCTAAGACAGATCCGCCTTGGCGTACTCACCTATTTCATCGTTCTTCTCGCGGCGGTGGTGTGGCCCGGTGCGCTTCTCTTCCGGGCTGCGGAGCCACTGATCCTGGGTCTCCCGTTCTCCCTGTTCGTACCCGCCCTCGGAATCATTCTCGGCGGGGTGGCGCTGGCCATTCTGGATCAGGCGGAAGAGCGGGCGGCCTCCGAGGAAGCCGGAGGAGAGCGCTGATGGAGCAGTGGCAGGTGGTGAGCGCCGTCATCGCCCTCTACCTGGCGATCACCCTCTGGATCGGCCTTCGCGCCGGGCGGGGCACCTCGGAAAGCGTGACCGGCTACGTTGCAGGCGACCGGAGCTTCGGGCTCCTCGTCATGTACTTCGTCACGGGCGCGACGGTGTTCTCGGCCTTCGCCTTCCTCGGGGGCCCGGGCTGGGCCTACTCCAGGGGCGCGGCGGCCTTCTACATCCTTTCTTATGGGGTGCTGGGGATCGCGCCCTGGTACTACCTCGGGCCTCGCGCAGCACGGCTGGGGAGGCGACTCGGTTTCGTGACGCAGGCGCAGCTCCTCGTGGGGCGCTTCCCCTCACGGAGCCTGTCGGCTCTGGTCGCCGCGCTGAGCGTACTGGCCTTCATACCTTACATCACGCTCCAGATGCGGGGCGCGGGCATCGTGATCGAGGCCGTGACCGAAGGGAAGGTGCCTCTCTGGGCCGGGGCGGCGATCGCCTACGGCATCGTGCTCGTGTACGTCCTCGTGAGCGGGGTTTCGGCCGTGGGCTGGACGAATACCTTCCAGGGGATCTTCATGGTGGTGATCGCCTGGGCCCTCGGACTCTACCTGCCCTGGAAGCTGTACGGCGGGATCGGGCCGATGTTCGAGGGAATCCTCGCAGCCCGCCCGGAGCTGCTCGAAATTCCCGGGCTCACCGCCTCGGGCGATCCCTGGAACTGGGGGGCGTATTCCTCCGCGATCCTCGTGAGCGCGGTTGGGCTCACGATGTGGCCCCACCTCTTCATGAAGGCCTTCACCGCGCGGGATGACCGGACGCTCCGGCGCACCGTTGTCCTCTTCCCCACCTTCCAGTTCTTCCTCCTGCCGGTGTTCCTGATCGGCTTTGCGGGCGTGCTGTTCGTGGACGATCTCGCGCAGGCGGACTTCATTCTGCCGCATCTGATCCTTTCCGTGGATCTCCCCGTGATCGTGGTGGGACTCTTCTGCGCCGGGGCCCTGTCGGCCTCGATGTCGACCGGCGACGCGCTTCTCCATGCTACGGCGTCGGTGGTCGTGGAGGATGGGGTTCGACCGTTCGCGAAGCTCAGGGAAGGAACCGAGCGGACGCTGATGCGGGTCCTCGTCGTGGTGGCGGGTGCAATCGCCTATTTCTTCGCCCTGGATGAGGATCAGTCGCTCGTTGTGCTCCTGCTTTCTTCCTACGGAATCATCGCTCAGCTGGCTCCCCCGATCGTGGCTGCGATGTACTGGAGGAAGGCGACTACCGCGGGGGCGCTCTCAGGCCTCATCGCCGGCTCGGCCGTGACGCTCTTCTTCTTCCTGAATCCGGAACTCCGCCCCTGGGAGATCCATGAGGGGATTCTCGGGCTCGCTCTGCACCTGCCCGTACTCATCGGGGTGTCCCTCGCTGGGAAGCCTCAGTCCTCGGAACATGTCGACCTTTTCACACACCCGAATCTCCCGGAGCGTGCCCCTTGACCCCGAGTGCCCTTCACCGCGCAGCCTCCGGAAAGCGCTTGTCGTTCACCTCCCAGGAACTTCTCGAGCGTCTGGTCGCCTTCCCCACGGTATCGAGCGAGTCCAACCTTCCCCTGGTGGACTGGGTCGAGGCGTACCTCGTGCAGTGGGGTGCCCGCTGCCGCCGGACGTTCAGCGACGATCGGAGCCGGGCGAATCTGCTGGCGACCTTCGGGCCCGAGGGGTCGGGCGGCGTTCTTCTCTCGGGACACACGGATGTGGTTCCGGCCGGGGAGCCGCAGTGGGAAAGCGATCCTTTCCAGATGGAAGCCAGGGGGAGTCGCCTCTATGGAAGAGGGACCGCCGACATGAAGGGGTTCCTCGCCGTGGCGCTCTCGCTCGTTCCGGAGGTCGCGAAGTCGACGCTCGACCGGCCCTTCCAGTTCGCCCTCTCGTATGACGAGGAAGTCGGGTGCGTCGGGGCCCCCCGGATGATCCGGGACCTCGTGTCCGCAGGGATCCAGCCGGAGATCGCTATCGTGGGGGAGCCGACCGATATGGAAGTGGTTGTGGCCCACAAGTCGGTGCACCTCTTCCGGACGACCGTCAGGGGTGTGGAGGCCCATTCCAGCCAGCCTCACCTGGGCGCTGGAGCGATCCTCGGGGCCGGCCGGCTGATCGAGGCGATCTGGAGAATCGGCGAGGAGGCCCGGCGGGAGGCAGACTCTTCGGCCGGATTCGAGCCCCCCTGGACGACGGTGCAGGTCGGACTCATCGAGGGCGGTACCGCCGTGAACATTCTCCCCGCGGAGTGTACTTTCGTCTGGGAGTATCGATCGCTCCCCGGGGAAGACCAGGAGCGGATCCCCAAGCGGTTCGAAACGGAGGTCCGCGAGCGGGTTCTGCCCGCGCTCCGGGAGTTCGCGCCCGACGCGGAGATCGAGACCGAGCCGATCTCGCGGGTTCCTCCGCTCGCGCCTGAGGAAGGCGGCGCCGCCGAGGCCTTCGCCTGTGAGGTACTGGGCGAGGCGCCCGGAGCGGGACGCGTGGTGGCTTACGGCACCGAGGGCGGACAGTTCCAGGAAGCCGGGATTTCCACGGTGATCTGCGGGCCAGGCTCGATCGATCAGGCGCACCGTCCGAATGAGTTCGTCGAGATCGAGCAGCTGGAACGGTGCGAGGCGTTTCTGAGGGGGGTGCTGGGGCGGGTGAGGGGGTAGCGGGGAGGTGTTCGCGCGGGTGAGGGCGCAGCGAGCGCGGGAACACTGAGACTTGCTGCGTCTCCAACGGCCCTCTAAGTTCTGAGGGAACCTCTACCCCGACCCTGGGAATCTGCACGGACCCAGGACCCCGCAATCCGACCCGGAGGTCCCCATGAACCCTCTCCGCCGCTCCGCTGGATCCCGCCTGGCCCCATTCGTTCTCTCGGGCCTTCTCGCGCTCGCGGCTTCCACCCTTCCCGCCTCGATCCACGCCCAGGAGCTTTCCGGTCTGGTCGCGGAGCAGGGGACGCTCGCTCCCGCGGTGGACGCGGTGGTGACCCTCTTTCTGATCGAAGGCGACAACGGAAGCTTCACCCCGGCGGGAACGGCGGTGACGGATGAAGAGGGCGCCTTCCACTTTGAAGTCCCGGCCCCGGGACGCTACCGGATCCAGGCCGACCTCGGCGGGCTCTCCAGCCCGCTTTCCCCCGCCTACGCGATCGAGGTCGGCGCACACCTCGACGACGTGGTCCTGCTCGTGCCCTCGCGCCTCCTCATGCTCGCCGCGACCTGCGACTCCGACGCGCATCCGGGGGCCGTGGTGGTGGGGGTGGTCCGGGACGCAGGCTCCGAAGTGCCGGTTCCGGACGCCCGGGTGCGGGCGCGCTGGATCGAGGGGGTCGGGTTCCAGGATCTGGTGACCGGAACGGATGAGGCCGGGCACTACCTGCTCTGCGGGGTCCCGACAGGCGAGGAGCTCCGCCTTCGCGGAGAGTTTCTGGGCCGCGACGGGGAGTGGAGCGAGCTTGAGATCGCGCGCACGTCGCTCGTGATCCATGACCTCCCCTTCACCCTCGCCAGTCGGACCCTTACCGGCGGAGATGTGATCGCCAACGTCACGATCGGGAGCTATGCCGTGACGCTGGGCGACCTGCGCGGACAGCTTCTCGACCAGCTTTCCGGCGCCCCGATCGCTCAGGCGGTGGTTCGACTCAGGGGGACCGGCTTTCAGACCGTCACCGATGCGGAGGGCCGCTTCGCGTTCCCCGACCTCCAGGCCGGCGAGTACACGATCGAGATCCAGCACCTCGGATACTCGGTTCAGACGAGCGCGCTGGAGGTACCGGAAGGAAGGGATGTCGCCGTCACACTGCATCTCTCGCCCCGTGCCGTCGAACTGGCCGGCCTCGAGGTGACCGCGCGCACCGTTCTCGAGCAGACGATCCGGACTTCACCGTTCCAGCAGTACGTGCTGGCCGGAGAGGTTCTCCGTGAGGCGGAGGTGCGGGGATCCACCGCGCCGGAGGTGCTCCGCGCGAACGTACCGGGGCTCCGCGTGCGGGAAACCTACACCGACATGGGGCAGACCTTCCTCTGCATCGAAACCAACCGCCGGACCCATCAGCTCGAGAAAACCGAGTCCACTCCCTACGAGCTCAGGAACGCCCCGCCCTGCGCGATGGTCGCGTTGATCCTGGACGGGAATCGGGTCTACGAAGGCGTCGCCCCGGAGATCATCCGCACACTCGACGCCGCGAACATCGAGAGCCTCGAGTTCGTGACCCCGCTCCAGGCGGGAACACGCTACGGAATGGGCGGAAACGTGGCCAACGGGGTGCTCGTCATCTACACCCGTGGAAGAGGACCCTTCGTATCGACAGAGCGGAACCGGTAGAAGGCCGGTCGGGAATCAGCGCGGGCATGCTGGTTCCCGTACGGCCTTCCATCCTCCGGTTCAGCGCTCTCCGGGCCGATAGCTCCGCACCGCCGCCGCTTCCACATCCTCGCGGTAGAAGTGCACTGGGCGCAGGTTCCCGGCGGCATACCGTTCGGCCTGGTCGTTGAAGTGCGGTGAGGCCGGGTCGTTGTTCAGCCCTCCTGCGGTCACGGCAACCGCGCTCACCCGTTCTCCGAACTCCACGACGGCCACGAAGCTGTTCCCGCTCGTTCCGTACCACCGGTTGGTGCCGGTGCGAGGCGAGGCCCCGAAAGAGGCGAGAGATCCCCACCGCGCCGAGGTGAAGCCCACGGGAACCGAGGGCTCATTGTCGTCGAAGGGGAGATCGATGTCCCCGGTGAGGCGCTGGAAACGATTGATCTCGCCCCATGGAGTGTTCCAGTCCCCGAAGTCATCCGTGAGGCGCTCGGAAGCGGCGACCAGCGCCTGGAGGCGCTCTGCGGTGGTGGCTCGGGTCGAGGCGTAATCGAAGGGATCCATCCCCGCTTCCCGGGCCGCACCCTGAATTTCCCCCAGAAGCTCGGTGCCCCAGAAGATCGCGAGCGCGGTGGCCACCGACTCGACCCCCCACCGGAAGTCCCACTCCCCGAGCACCGCCACCTGATCGGCGGTTGCGGCTTTCAGCGGATCCTCGTCGGGGAGAGCGTTCCATCCCTCGACGAGGGGCGGAACCATGCGCGCGAAGGGAGGGAGGTATGGGCTGTAAGCGGCGGTACGGAGCGCTTCAAGGGTGAAGTCGGTCCGACTCTCGAGGAGCATGAGCGCGTGAATCCCGCGCTCGTTTTCACTTCCTCGGTCCATGTACGAGGGGAAGTCGTCCTGCACCGGGCTCGCCTCGCCCGAGGCGGACCAGGGCCAGTTGTTGCTGCAGAATGCGAACCCGCTGGCCGGATTGATCGAGTTCGGAGTCTCTTCGATGGTGTGGATCCCTTGCCAGTCGGTGGCCGGGTCACTGCCCTCCACAGGGCGGGTGTAGTCGAACCGGGTGTCGCGGATCGGGATGAAGTTGGAGTGCAGGTAGGCGATGTTCCCCTCCGCATCGGCGAAGAGGGTGTTGTTGGACGAGTTCGTGTGCGTTCCCATCACCTCGAGGTACTCGTCGAGGTTCGCGGCCTTGGTCCGGGAGTATGACTGGATGAGGGCGCGGAGCGGCTCTTCCATGAGGGCCACACTCACCCACCCGCCTTCTACCGAGCGTACGATCGGGCCGCGGTGGGTCCGGTAGGCGGTGAAGATGCGCTCCGCCATCGATCCATCTGCTGCACGGTAGCGGACCGTGACCTCGCGGGATTCGAGGGGGCGTTCCTCTTCCCCGTACATGTAGTAGAGTTCGCCGTCCCGCTCGACGACCGTTTCCACGAACTCGTCGATGTTGTCGACCGAGCTGGACGTGTGCATCCACCCCGCCGTCTCGTTGAACCCCTGGTAGACGAAGAACTGGCCCCAGGTGAGCGCACCGTACACGTTCAGCCCTTCCTCGCTCACGACCTGCGCCTCGTGCCGGAAGTAGAAGGAGGTATGGGGGTTGATGAGGAGGAGCGCGTTGCCATTCACCGTGTTCCCGGGGGCGATGGCGATCCCGTTCGATCCGGTGGGTTCGAGCTCCGGGTCGGGGACGTTGAGAGCGCTCGCCCACCGCACCTCGGGTCCGGCGACGCCAGCGGTGGCCAGATCCGGGCGGTGCTCCGGGTCCTCGTAGAAGGCTTCGAGCTGTCCCACGTTCACCCGTTCGATATCGCCGCCGATGCTCCCCTCGCTGAAGGTGAGTGCCATCCAGGGCTCGAAGCGGTCGAGGACTCGGGGCTCGACCTCCGGGTGGGTGTGGAGGTAGTAGTTCAACCCGTCGGCCCAGGCGTCCATGATGGCGCGGAGCCACTCCGGGCTTTCGGCATAGAGGGCCTGCATTTCCACCGGGTCGATGAAGAGCTTCATCCGGAGATCCCGCCAGATTTCAGACTCTCCCTCCGCCTCCGCCAGCCTTCCCTGCGAGAAGAGGAAGTTGTTCTCGATCCTCGGGAAGTCGTCTTCGGCCTGCGCGTACATCAACCCGAAGACGGCGTCCGCATCGGTCGGGGCATAAATATGCGGAATGCCCCAGTCGTCCCTGATGATCGTCACATTCGCGGCGCGCGCTTCCCAGCGGGCCCCTTCTTCGGAAGTCGCGTTGGAGCCAGCGGAACAGGCCGCGAGCCCCGCCACGAGGAGGAGGAGCAGTGCCGGAATTCGTCGATGCTTCATGGATGGACAACCCTCGGGTCGAGTCGAAATGGCGGCAGCCCGGCAACGCGTCCGGGCATCCGTCGAGTGTGGCTGCAGCCCTGGGCCCCGGCGGGGCCGACGGACTCCCGCGTCACCAGACTAAGGCCGGGAAGCACGGGCGGCCAGTCGGAGCCCTCCTGTTATCCCCCCGCGAGCGCGAGCTGGGTCAGACGGGCGCAGCTTCCCGGCTCCGTGCCCCTCCCGAGCACGGAGGTGAGTCCGCGTGGCAGGAGTCCGATCGAGCCGTCCCCGGCTACGCCACCCAGGTACCCGTCCCGGGCCCGTTCGAAGAACTCCACCTCGGACGGATACCGAACCAGACTTGCACGTACCGAGCTCTCCCATTCGAAATGCGCCTCACCCGGCCCGAAGAGAACCCTGCGCAGGGAGAGGCAGGGGGCCACCGTATTCACGAAGGTGAATGCCTCCCAGCGGAACCCCTGGGGGGTCGAGCTGTCGAGCACGCCCTCCGCGAGTCGGCCCACGGATGCCGGCGCCACCCAGCCCCGACCGGAGTTCACCCGTTCCAGCGCGCCCGTCGTGGACTCCATGGCCCAGGCCAGTCGTTCGGCTTCGGCGATCTGCCCTTCCCGCCTGAGGAGCCCTTCGAGTGCGGTGCCCCCGATCGCCGCAAGCGACGAACCGGCGTACTGATCCAGAAGCGTGGTCGACTCGTCCATGAGGAGGAACGCCACTGAAAGGAGTTCCTCCAGGGCCACCCGCGCTTCGTCGGAACGCCCGTCCCGGCTCAGGAGGAAGGCATGGGCCACCTGGAGGGCTGCGAGGGCCCGCAGGCCGGACATGTTCGGGTAGGGTTGACTGATCAGCCCGGACCCTGCCGGAAGGGGAGACCGCAGTCGGCCACTGGTCACATCCAGCGCCGCAGCCCGAGCGAGTCGTCGGAACTCGGCTGCAGCCGGGTGGGCGACCCGTTCTTCGAGGAAGGCAATGGCCTCGGGACCGAGGGTGTCGGCGGTGTCGGAGAAGAGGGCGGTATGCCACGCCTGCGGGGAAATCCCGGTGGGGTTGTCCGGAGATCGAGCGTCGTCGAACCAGGGCTGGTCGTAGATGCGGGCCGGCGGACGGAGCCAGCCAGCAGGATCCCGCGGCTCGGTCCCCACACGAGCGACGACGTGGAGGATCTCCCCCGCTTCCTGAGCGGTAAGCGTGGGATCGGGTGCGACCCGGTAGCGGCGGAGCGGCTCGTAGCGGGCCATCCGCTCGGCCAC
>JBGTMU010000134.1:0-5786 GCA_041743405.1 Longimicrobiales bacterium
TCCGCGCTCGCCGAAGCGGGCGACTTCCTCCTGCCGCGGAGCGAGGGCCGGATCGACAACGCCCACATCGCAGGCGAGATCGGGGAGCTCCTGGAGGGGCGGGTCCCCGGACGCACGACCCCCGACGAGATCACGCTGTTCAAGTCGCTCGGGATGGCGGTGCAGGATCTGGCGGTGGGGCGGGTGGTGCTGGCTTCTGCCTTCCGCGCGCCTCAGGAGGGGTGAGGGTCAGCTACCGCCGAAGGATTCTCCGGGGGTGGCGGAGCAGCGAACTGCCGCGATGCGCGAGAGCTGCGCGACGGGTCTCGCCGCGGACTCACGTGGGTGCTCAGCTCCGGATTGGTGACGTTACCGCAACGAACCCAGATCACCTGAGGGGGAGGCCCATGTCGGACGATCAGTTGTCGGAAGTCGTCGTCTTTGGTGACCACGACCACGGCACGGTCGGAAGTTCGCGCTGACTGGAAGATGTCCCGGTCCTTCGCATCCAGGAGATCGAGGTCAGCGACATGCACCGCTTCGATTCGGAGGTCAGTCCAGAACCACAGAGCCATCGCAGGCGGGAGCTGGGCATCAACCCAGAGCCAGGCCACGAGGCCGGGGTCGTCCGGTCCCTGGCGGCTCAGCGAGGCCACCGCCGTCTAGGCCGCGACCACAGGGTGATCGAGCTGATGAGCCGCGTACAGGAGGCTCGCAGCGATGTCTTCCGACTCGAGATACGGATACTCGGCGAGGATGTCCTCGGCGGACTCCCCCGCGGCGAGTAATCCGAGGACGTCGATCACGCGAATGCGCATCCCCCGGATGCAGGGGCGCCCACCACACTGGTCAGGATCGACCGTGATTCGGGAAAGGAGCGCGGGCTGGTCCATACGATGCCTCAGCTCGGGAGACTCGGTGCGGATGCTCATAAGATACCCCCCGGGGGGTGGCGTCGTCGAGAGGGGATGCTTCGGCCGACCCGGAACCCCGGCCGTTAGCTCACTTACGTCCGCCTGTGCCGCCGTGTACCGACTTACCTGCGGAGCTTTGATCTCGCCGCGTTCGATCTGAAGGGCTTCTTCCGCCGCGACAATCAACCGCAAACCGAACGCAGTGCTCTTCCTTGTTGCCATCGCTAATCTCCTTCGAACATCCGCCCGATTCGGCGCAGCTCGTTCTCTTCTGCCCGAGTCAGGGTGGCCTTGGCTCCCTTGGAGTAGATCAGACTCCAGTTCCGCGCCCTTAGTTCATGGGTCAGGCCAGCCGACAGCTCTCCGGATCTCACCAGGCCCGATGCCGTCAAGGGCGGTTAGGATCCGCGAAACGAGCGGAACCAGATCACGCATTCGATTCGAGGGCGCTCGAATGACGACGACTGCCAGGGTTTGAGTGGTGATGGCTTGCTGAAACTCAATCTTGCTGTCCATCGTGAGCAACGCATCGAAGTTGTCACGGGCTCGGCGGAGCAACTCGCCGTTCGTCACGCCGGACCATCCCAGGCCAGCCACGGTTTCTACGAAGTGGCCGGACAAGTGAGCGGCTAACCCGACCGGAAGGTTCTCATCCAGGAGAACGCGCACGGCCTAACACTGAGTCACGAGCCATTTCGAGGGCGAGCAGCGCCTGTCCTCGGGGGACCGACGGAAACTGGCGAAGAAACTCGTCCAACGTCTCTCCTGCCTCCAAGTACTCGAACAGGGTCTGCGCAGGGACGCGTGTTCCGACGAACACCGGCGTTCCGCCCAGGATCTTGGCGTCGCTGTGTACCACGTCCGTAACTGACGGCATCGAAGGTCCTCCCGCGAAGTCAGGGTTCGATCGTACCCCGCTGAGACCGACCGGCTCCCTCTAACGCATGCATGTGTGTCAGGTACAATTCGGCGCCTGGAGACTTCACAGGATTCGGATCTCATCCCCGAGGACTCGGTCGCGAAGGAGAGGGCGGAGGGCCTTGTAGGTCGTTGCCTCAACCTTCAATCCCAGTTCGTCACTCAGATCCTGCTCCAAGCCCACAAGCTCCAGTAGAGACGAGCCAGTCGGCAGTTCTACGAGGAGATCCAGATCACTCTCGGAGTTGGCTTCATCCCGAGCGTACGACCCGAAAATGCCCGCGCGACGCACGCCGTATTTGCGCAGGACGGGAAGTGCCCGTTCAACCGGAGATGCCACCGCAGTCGTCATGTTTGGAAGATAGGTCCCTACGACAGGCGAGGGTAGCCGAAACTCGCAGGCGTGTGGATCTGGCTAATGCCTTTTTCGCGTGACACGCTGCCCAGGTCGGTCCAGACTACCCGGCGGCGCCGAGGACCCATTTGCGGCGGAGCTCCCTGGCAACCTCCTCATGAGGAACCGTGCGGCCAGCCTCGATGTCGGCCAACCCGCGATCGATCTGCTGGATGACGTAGAGGTGATAGAGCACGTCGTCCATTGAACAGTCCTCGGGTAGGCGACCCAAGAGCTCCTGCACCCTCTCCTTAGCCTTCACGCGGTCCTCCTCGGAGCTGCGTCGTCGCACGGTGCTTCCCCACGGACATCAGCATACCCCAAATCCAGGCCGAGGATCAGGGCGTGCCCATGTCGTGGTGGGCCACCAACGATCGTCGTCAGCCAGCGCGCGCAGTGACTTCTTCTTCCAGCCGGCTACCGAGCCTGTCCCGCTCCATGTCGAGGTCGTAGCTGGTCTGAAGGTTCAGCCAGAACCGATCCGACGTGCCGAAGTACCGGGCCAGGCGAAGCGCGGTGTCCGCGGAAATTGCGCGCTTCCCATGCACGATCTCGTTGATCCGTCGGGGTGAGACGCTGATGTCCTTCGCCAAGCGATACTGGCTGATCTCCATCGGCTCGAGGAACTCCTCGAACAGCACTTCGCCCGGATGCACCGGCGGCAACGTTGTCCTGGCCATATTTCTCTCCTGGTGGTAGTCGACGATCTCGACGTCGTGCGCATCTCCCGACCGCCAGACGAAGCAAATCCGCCATTGTCGGTTGATGCGGATGCTATGTTGCCCCGCCCGATCACCTCTGAGCCTTTCCAACCGATTGGCGGGAGGGATCCGTAGATCCTCGATCAAGGTCGCCGCATCGAGCATCCGCAGCTTGCGCAGACCCAGGCGCTGGATGTCCGGTCCGAACCGCTTGACCCGCTCCCGAAGGAAGAGGCGCTCGGTGTCTCGGTCCTTGAAGCTCTTGATCATGCTGGAGCGTAACGCCCCGCGATAATAACGTCAAGCGTTATTACCTCACGGCACCGTTGGCTAACGCCAGATCACCTGAGGGGGAGGCCCATGCCGGACGATCAGTTGTGGGGAGTCGTCACCTCGCCGCGGGGCTTCGCTTGCTTGATCCGGGAGGTCGTAGTATGATGAAATATCATACCAACAAGGGGGTGCTCATGCCCAAGACGAAAGTTGCCGTGACTATCGACTCCAAGGTCCTCGGGGAGCTGGATGAACTTGTCGCCCAGCGGCGGTTCCCAAGTCGGAGCCAGGCCATTGAGGCGGCTATCACCGAGAAACTCGAACGATTGGCTGGCACTCGTCTGGTGCGGGAGGTTGCGAAGCTCGATCCTGACGAGGAGAGGGCGTTCGCCGAGGAAGGCATGGATTCGGAGCTCGCTTCGTGGCCCGAATACTGAGGGGCGAGATTCGTTGGGCGGACCTCAACCCCACCCGCGGTCATGAGCAGGCAGGCCATCGCCCCGTCCTCGTTCTCAGTCACGACGTGTTCAACGAGCGATCCGGAACCGTGATCGCGGTCGCTCTCACGAGTCGGCAGCCGCGAGCGGGCTTCCCCCTCACTCTGGAGTCCAGGGCCGATGGGCTTCCGAAGCCATCCTGGATCAAGATCAGCCAGATCCGGACGCTGGCGGCGGAACGGGTCGGCCCCCGCATCGCGCGAGCGTCCGAGGAAGAACTCGCTCGCGTGCTTGAGGGCCTGGACGAAATCCTCGGTCGGTAGACAGCGCGCGGTCCTTTCCCGCCTGAAGGGGTGCTGCGCCTGATCCGGCGGATGCTTCCCGTGGTTGACCCCTCGTAGTATCATGCGTATCGTTTTGTATCACTAATGCGCACTGGAGGAGCCATGCCCAAGAAGCGACTCAACATCACACTCGATCATGATACGGCTGAGCGTGCCCGGCGCTACACCACGCGTCATAAAACCAGCATCTCCCGCCTTGTGGGCGAATTCCTCTCTCAACTCCCCGACGAGACGGAGAAGGACCCAACGCTCACTCCCACCGTCAGGCGCCTGCGCGGTATCGCCGAGGGAGGCCCGGACCGTGAGGATTATCGCCGCCACCTTCTCGACAAGTACGGTTCGTGAAACTCCTCCTCGACATCAACATTCTCCTCGATGTTCTGCTCGACCGGGAGCCCTGGAGCGATGCAGCGTCACGGCTGCTCTCCGCAGTCGAGTCCGGCAAGGCCGAAGGATTCGTGGCTCCTCACACCCTTCCGACCATCAATTACATCGTGGCTCAGAGCCAGGATCGGAAGATCGCCAGAGCCGCAGTGGCTGACCTCCTTCGCATCCTCGAAGTAGCCTCGATCGCCAAGGCCGACTTCCAGCGAGCCCTCGAATTACCGCTCAGCGACTACGAGGACGCGCTGCAGGCCGCTGCGGCTGTCAAGATCGGTGCTGACTACCTCGTAACACGCAACGAAAAGGACTTCCGGGCGGCTCCCGTTCCCACGGCCGACGCCCCTACCGTCCTGGCGCTCCTCCAGGAACTCGCTCCTCAGCGCCACGAGAAGAGCTAGTCACGATTTCGTGGTCAAACTTCCGACGTGAGTTGGACAGAACGAAGCAGAAATATCATATTATATGATAATCATACAAACACACTGGCCCCAACGGTCTCGAATGGCGACGACGACATCTGTAACCGACGTCCTGCGGAATTTCTCGGACTACATCAATCGAGTCGCCTATCGGGGCGAGCGCTTCGTGCTCACGCGGGGCGGGCGCGAGGTCGCGGAATTGATCCCGAGGCCTGCCGCCGGGCGTCGTCTCGCTGATCTGCCCCAGATCCTCGCGTCCCTGCCCGCTCTGGGCGAGGACGAGTCTCTGCGCTTCGCTCACGACCTCGAAGAGATGCGAAGGGATGACGGCACGGCACTGCCCGAGGGGCCGTGGGAGTCCTGATCGACAGCTCCGTGCTCGTCGCGGTCGAGCGCGCGCGTCCGGGCGTCGATCTGCGGGTCGAGCAGTTGATCCAGGGGAGGGAGGGGCAGGAGATGTACCTCTCGGTCATCACGGTCAGCGAACTCCTCCACGGGGTGAATCGGGCAGAACCACCGGCGCGCCGCTCTCGTCGCTCGGCCTTCGTGGAGCGGGTACTCGACGAGTTCCCGTCTCTACCCATCGACCTTCCAACGGCCCGTGTCCATGCCGAACTCTGGGCCCAGATGGTTCGATCGGGCCACGCGCTCAGCGCTCACGATCTCTGGATCGCGGCCTCCGCCATGGCTCGGAACCTGCTTCTCGTCACGATGGACGCGCGGTTTTCAGACGTCCCGGGGCTCGACGTCGAGGTCTGGGACGTCTGACGCTATCAGGCCTCGTCATTGGGGGTCCAGAACAGGGCACCGTGTGCCCGGATCGTGGCCTCGGAGAAGCCCGAGATTGTCATTGTAGCCACAAGTGGCTACCCTGAATTCATGCGTACCGTCGGCATCAAGACCCTCAAGGATCGGCTCAGCGAATACGTGCGCCTGGCCTCTGCCGGGGAGACCGTCCTGGTTACCCAGCGAGACCGGGTGGTGGCCGAGCTGGGGCCGCCCCGCCCGGGTCGCGGCGAGCGC
>JBGTMU010000135.1:0-11214 GCA_041743405.1 Longimicrobiales bacterium
GCGAGCCTCCCTCGGGCGTCCACGATCGAGCGCCCCGGGGCTCGTTCGGGCCGGCATCGCAGGCAGGGCCGGAAGCCGGACCCTTCCGCCGTAGCTGCGCTTCCGAAGAACCGGCACCTCTCCTCGGCCGGAAGGCGAGCGGGACAGATCGGACGGCAGTAGATGCCAGTGGTGGTCACGCCCACGAAGAAGACGCCGTCGAAGCGCCGATCGCGTGCCGTGAGCGCACGGTAGCAGGTGGAGGGGTCGGGGATCATGGATGCAGTATAATCGCCTCTCACATCCGTGACTCGCCATTTTCGGACTTTGATGTGGGGGGCATCAGCCCTCCGTCTCGCTCCCTCCATCCAGTTCGTCCGTTCCATCCAGACCGTCCTCCCGCTCCATCCCGTCTTTCCCATTCATCCCGCACTTCCCTTCCAGCGCGTCGCGCGCCCTGGCCTCGAGCTCCCAGGGGATGTCAGCGTGACGTCGGTAGCGGGAGGCGGCCGTGTGGGAGTTCGGCTCGACACCCCGCGCCCGGTTCGCGCGGGTCAGCGCCTGGACCGGATCGTCGCTCATGGGCGGCGACGGCGCGAAATCGGGAAGAGGCCATCCGGTGCGGTCGAAGAACCTGGGGCGTCCCGATCGCTCCATCCGGACGGTGAACCCTTCCTCATGCACCGCCCGATGATGATGACGGCAGAGAAGGATCAGATTCGAGAGCTTCGTTTCGCCTCCGTCGGCCCAATGGCGGATATGATGCGCCTCGGTAAATCGGAGCCCGCATCCAGGAAAGGCGCACCCACGATCCCGGATTTCGAGCGCGCGAAGGATCGCGGACGGGACGGTGCGGGTGCGGCGCCCCACATCGAGGACGGATCCGTCGTGCCCACGGGTTGCCTGCACCTTTGAGGCGTCGCAGGCGAGGCGGCGGGCGGTTTCGGGGGGGATCCGGGTGCCGTCTTCGAGTTCGGAGCGACCTCCGGTCCGAGCACCAAGGCCAGTGCCAGTCCGATCTCGGGGGCCAGTGCCAGTGCGATCTCGGGGGCCAGCGCCGTTGCGGCCTGCGGGGTGACCTCCCCGATGGCCTCCGGATCCTGATACCTGCGCATCCGCACCGTCGCCGTCCATCGAGAGCACCCGCGGCTCTACATGAATCACCACCTGATAGCGTTCCGCCCGGGTGCCGCGGATGGGGGCGGGGTGCGTCATCCGCGGTTCCGCGGAACCGCAGCAACGGTCTGTGTCGTTGGCAGCTTCCGCCTGTTCCGCCTGTTCGAATTCGGCGTCCCCGTTGGAAACGACCTCGCGTGGCTCGGCGTCCGGATCTCGTTCTCCGGTTGATGCCTCCGACTTCGTCTCGGCCCCATCAGCATCCGCCCCGTCCGCCTCCACCCTTCCATCCGTCTCCGCCCTTCCATCCGTCTCCGCCGCGGGACCCTCGAACCCGAACCCGAGCTCCATCGCCCGTTCCGCGATCAGCCCCAGCGCATCGGCCCGCCTCTGTTCGGGAGTCACCTCCTCCGTCCGCGGACCCCGAGCCCCGCCCACGGCGCTCCAATCCGCTCCCTCCCGGAAGAGCGCATCGCTCGCGGCTTCGACCGCTCGCATGAGAAGTACGCCCACCTCGGCCGGGAGACGCCCGCGGATTTCGTACATCCCCTCCTCGTCCGGGTAGATCGCGAGGCGTCGACGGCGGTACCTCCGCCGTTCCAGATCCGCTTCTTCGCCCCGGCTGAGCTCGTTCCAGCTCCGCCCGAGCCGCTCAACCTCGGCCGCGGTGTTCACCTGCGCGTAGTTGAGCAGCTCGCCCTCCGACTCAGAGGTCGCAAATCGAGTCAGAGCCCGGATCTTCGAGAAGCTCAGCTCGCCCCGGGCCATCGAGGCCGAGATCCGAGGGAGGTGAGCCAGTGCCTTCGCGCACCGGAGGTGCTCGCGGGCCGTCCGCGGGTCCATTCCCGTCCGCATCTGAAGCCATTCGGCGCACCCGCGATACCCACCTCGCTTCCACCCGCCCAGCCGATCGAACTCCGCTATCCGCGTGAGCATCTCGTGTGTGGCAGCGTGGATCTGGGCGGCCAGCACCGCGATCTCGTCGCCCAGCGTCTCAAGTGCGTCATCGTCGGGATCCGGATCGGGCCTGGTGCCCGGGTCCGTGTCACCCCACCGCGCCTCCGACTCCCTTGCCAGGAAGAGTGCCCCGGCCCTGCGCAGGGGTGCGTCCCGGTACGCAAAAGGTACCCCCTCGCACTCCGACGCCCCGGGGGCCGCGCCATCGAACCTCCCGATGGCCACGCCATCGGACCGCCCGGGGGCCACGCCAAGCGACAGCCGCAACTCCACCCCTTGAGACCGCCGCGGGTCCATGCCATCCGCACACCCCGCGCCATCCGCACACCCCGCAGCCTCGACCTCCGAACGCCCCGCCCCTCCGTATCCTCCGTACCCCATGATTCCCTCCCATCCTAAGCCGTGATAATGACTTACGAAATATAACGGGCCGATTTCAGGCCTCCGGAAAGGGGGGCAGGAGCCCCGATGTCGACGCAGGACCCGTCGACACTCGCCCTCCCTGTCCCCGAGCCTTCTCGCGAGCGGGAAGGCGCCTCAGGCGGCATTCTCGGATGCCGTGTCGAACCCACGAGTTTCACAACCCCAAAATGCGTCCATAGCAGAATGGGCCAGATTTTCTACGAACGGGGAGCGCTGGGACATGGCGAGATCGGGCACCCCGGGGGCTGAGCGCGTCGAGGACTCGGGAGGCCGAGAAGGTAGCGGACGAAGACGCTCCCTACCGGGACGATCTCAGGGCACCCCGATGAAGAGTTTCCGGGAGTGACCCATGCGCAGGAATCCTCGCGGGCAGCGCACCCCTGAAACCTTTATCTTCCACCCAGCGTCATGGGAGGGAAGGGAGGGCCGCGCGCATCCGCCGGCGACGTCGACGCGCCTCTCTCCCGAACGGACCGATCCACGGCCCGCGACCCGACCACGACCCGATCCCGATCCCGCCGGACGGAGGCACCCCATGCGCAGCGCCCCCTGGTTCTCCACCCTCCTGATCCTCCTCCTCCTCCTTCCGGGTACCTCTGCGGCACAGGAACGCGAGATCGACTCCGCGAGCCTCCCCCGGAGTACGGCCGACCGCCTCATCGCGATCGCCAACGACCCCGCGACCCTCCGCTTCGGTGCGGACAGCTACATCCCGGGCGACAGCGTCATCGTCGGGGATGTTGTGGTGATGGGGGCCTTCACACTGGCGGGCCGGATCGAGGGGAACCTCATCGTGATTCACGGGGGGCTCGCGATGGAGCCGGGCGCGAGCGTCATGGGTGACATCACCGTGATCCAGGGCGAGATCACGGGAGAAGACATCGCAGCGATCGGGGGCACCCTCACCGCGTACCGCAACGACTCCCGCCTGGTTCAGCGAGGGGAACGTCGGCGCGAAGTGGCGGATGACTTCCCACCCGTACGCCGGGGAAGAAGTGCCTTCTTCCCTTCCTACGAGAGAGATTCGAGATCGAGCTCCTGGTTCCGCTTCTCCGTCCAGGGGGGCGACTACAACCGGGTCGAGGGGCTCCCCCTGAAGATCGGACCCAGGGTCGACACCGGAGGCCGAAGCCCGTTCCGGGCCAACGCCCAGATCATCTGGAGAACGGAGGGCCACCCCACCTTCGCGCAGGATCGACTCGGATACGAAGTCCAGGCTGAGCAGTTCCTGGGTGCCGGCCGCCGGCTCCGCGTCGGCGGTGGTGCGTTTTCGGAAATCAACCCGATCGAAGGCTGGGGGCTGGCCGACAGCGAGAACTCTCTCGCCACCCTCCTTTTGACCGACGACGGAAGGGATCACTTCGAGCGGAAGGGTTGGCGCGCCTTCGTCCGGGCAACGCCCCGGGACCTCCCGCTGGACCTCACCATGGAGTACCGCGACGAACAGCATGGGGTCGTCGGGGTCGGCGATCCCTGGACCGCGTTCCGGCGCGATCGGGAGTGGCGTCTCCAGCCTCTGGTTGCAGAGGGTGATCTCCAGTCGGCCGTCGTCACTCTCGAGATGGACACCCGCGACGACCACGATGACCCGATCGACGGTTGGCTCGCTCGCGCCACATGGCAGCGCGCGCTTGCCGGCTCGATCGTGGATCAGGACCCCGGGCTCGAGGACGGATTCTCGACCGGCTTTCTCGATGTTCGCCGATACCACCCGGTTGGACGCTCGGGTTCGCTGGCGCTCCGGGGAGTGCTCGGCGGCGCGATCGAGGAAGCATCCTCCCTTCCCCCTCAGTTCCAGCACGCCCTGGGAGGTATCGGCTCACTCCCGGGCCACGCCCGCTTCTCGGCGGATTGCGGAGCGCGTTCGTCCGTCGTCCCATTCGAGCGAGACGGCGAAGAGGCAACGATGTACCCCGAGTACGGGTGCGATCGCTTCGCCCTCGCGCAGATCGAGTATCGCGGCCCGATCCAGTTCCACTTCGGGTTCAGCGAGCCACGCGGGGATGCTCGCCAGCGGCGACGCCACCGCCCGGGGATGAGCTGGGCCGTTTTCCTCAATGCCGGCCAGGGGTGGAGCGCGGATGACTCGACGGGTCCCGGACGCGCCGACTCCGGCATCCTCTACGATGCGGGGATCGGGCTCCTGATCGGCTCCGGGGGAATCTACTGGGCCAGGCCGCTGGGGAATGACGCGGGCGGGGGGATTTTCACGGTCCGGCTGAGTCGAAGGTTCTGACGGGGGTGAAGGAGATGGAGAGCGTCGAACCCGAGCCGCCCCGGAAGGGCCGTCGACGCCTCCGTCGGGCGATCCTCGCCGTCGCCCTCCTCCCGATCGCCTACTACGTGCTGTGCGTGGCGGGGCTGGCGTACCTGCGGTTCTTCCCACCGCTCATCACCGGGGTCCAGCTTCAACGGGTGATCGAGCGGACGGTGGGGGGCGAGCGCCCCCTCCTCGAGCGCGACTGGCGCTCCATGGACGAGTTCTCGCGCCACCTTCCGAGGGCCGTGGTCGCCGCGGAGGACTCGCGATTCTACCTCCATAGCGGCTTCGACTGGGAAGAGCTGCGGAAGGCGCGGGAGCAGGCGGAAGCACGGGGCGCCCCGATGCGCGGGGCTTCCACCCTCACCCAGCAACTCCTCAAGAATCTCTACTTCACCACGCACCGGAACCCGTTCCGCAAGCTCTATGAATGGGGTCTCACCCCCCCGGCGGAATTGATCCTCGGGAAAGAACGCATTCTGGAGCTGTATGTGAACGTGGTCGAGTTCGGACCCGGCACCTTCGGCGCGGAGGCGGGCTCCCGGCTCCACTTCGGAATCCCGGCGTCCGACCTCTCACGCTACCAGGCCGCCAGCCTCGCCGCGATTCTTCCCGCACCCCTGCGACGCCGACCGCAGAACATGGGGACGTACACGGGCATCATCCTGCAGCGGATGGGCCAGATGGGGTGGTAGCTCCGCCTATCGCCCCTAGCCTTCGCCTCTCACGGCGTGCATACCGGGGCGCCAGGAAAGGGATGAGGAGGAGGATGTTGTAGATCAGCCCGGGAAGCACGAAATTCCAGGGTCGAGGGTTGGCCGGGATCAGGAGCGCCAGCCCTGCCGAAGCGAGCCCCGACAGCGCCATCATCGCCGCCGCCAGCATCTCGACCCGCGTGTCGACCGCCTCGGTCAGGCTGAGCCCCAGATCCGTCCTCATTCGCCACGCATGCGCGAAGAGAAGCCAGATCGTCCCCCCCAGTGCGGCGAATCCCACCCCGTAGACCACGAACAGAGTGGCCAGCTCCGAGGAACTATCCATCGCGAGCCCGCCCGGCAGGTACCCTCCCGACATCCAGTGGAAGCAGGAAGCGAAGAGCATCTTCAGCGGATAGACGTAGACCAGGATCTGGAAGACGAGAAGAAGCGAAAGGAGAATCGTCGGCCCGTCATTCAGTCCATATGCCTCGCTCCAGCTGTGATGCTTGTACCAGAACAACGCGATGAGCGCGAAGCTTCCCGCAAAGGCCGGTACTCCCTTGAACGCCTCGAGCAGATCCGGGACGCTTTCGGGGATCGCGTCGATCGAGACGACGAGGAGGGTGACGGAAAAGGCGAAGGCCGCATCGACGAAGGTTTCGATGCGGGTCATCTGTTCGCCGCGCAGGTGTTCCCCGCGCACGCCGGAGGAAGGATTGACGTCGTTTGTGATTTTCATGGCGCGGAGGATGCGTGTCGGAGCCAGGCGACGCAACCCGGCCCCCGCAACGCGACTCGCCGCCGCAACGGTTTCGAAACAGTGTCGAAACGGGGAGAGCGCTGTCGCACAGGCCCGCCCGGCCCTACGTTGGGCACCGTCATTCCGTTGAGTACCGTCACTCCGTTGGGCATCGCCGCCCGGTCCAGTCGACCTCCGCCCCCATCCCCCGCCGAACCGTCATGCCGACTCTACGCATCGCCGCAGTGCTCTTCCTGCTCGCCCTTCTCCCCGACACCCTCGTCGCCCAGACACCGGCGCAGAACGACAGTGCGGCCGCGGCCGCGGAGAGGAGCGACGGGCTTCCGCTGATCCCGACTCGCACCCTCCGTTTCACGACCGATGAGGGCACCTGGATGTCGCTCGACCTTTCGCCCGATGGCCAGCGGATCGTGTTCGAACTCCTGGGCGACCTTTACACCCTTCCGATCGGGGGGGGCAGCGCCACGCGGATCACCTCGGGGCAGGGATACGACATGCAGCCCCGCTTCTCACCCGACGGATCGCAGATCGTCTTCGTGAGCGATCGGGATGGTTCGGAGAATGTCTGGGTGGCCGACGCCGATGGGGGAAACCCGGAGCGGCTCACCTCCGGGGCGCGTGAGAACTGGATGTCGCCGATCTGGGATCAGAACGGCGAGTACGTGATCGTGACGAAGGGGACGCAGCTCTGGCTGCTCCACCGGGACGGAGGTACCGGGGTCCAGATCACCGGACATGGCGACGGGACCCAGCCCGCCCACTTCGGCCCGGCACTCGGCGCGGACCCCGACGTCCTCTGGCTGAACCTGCGTGGCAGCTTCGGGGGTGGGTTCAACACCGGCGCCGAGGATTTCACGACGAAGCCCGAGCGGCTGCATGGATACGAAGTGGACCAGTCGTCGCTCCGCGAAGTGGGCGTCTTTCAGGTGGCGGAGATGGAGCGGAGCACCGGGGAGGTCCGGGTTCGGACGCACGAAATGGAGGGCGCGTTCCGGCCCATGCCGAGCCCCGACGGGCGCTGGGTCGCCTATCTCACCCGCTACGACGACCGCCAGGCGCTGAAGCTCCTCGACCTCGTCACCGGGGAGGATTCCTTTCTTGTGATGGATGTGGCGCGCGACGAGTCGCAGGGCGGAGGCACCCGGGATCGGGACGTGTATCCGGGGTCGGCCTGGACCCCTGACTCACAGGCGCTGATCACGACCTGGGGAGGGAAGATCCGGCGGGTGGAGGTCCCGTCCGGGGCCGTGAGCATCATCCCCTTCTCCGCCGAGATCGAGCAGGAGATCGGGGCGCTCGCGCGGTTCGACTACCCGATCAACGACTCGACCCTTACGGTTTCGCAGATCCGCGGGGCGCGCCCCTCTCCTGACGGCTCCCTCCTCACCTTCACGGCGCTCGATCGCCTGTGGCTCGCCGATCTCTCCGGGGCCGCTGTGATCACCGACGCGCGGCGGATCGCCGAGACCGCCGATGTGCAGCACGCTCCGATCTGGTCGCCCGACGGGGCCTGGATCGCCTACGTCACCTGGAATGACTCGATCGGGGGCGACATCTGGCGGGTCCGGGCCGATGGGGGCGTTGCCCCGGAGCGTCTCACCCCGACCTCCCGCTTCTACGATCGGCTCATGTGGTCATCCGATGGCTCCCGGATCGTGGCGGTCGAAGGTTCGAGGATGTTCCGAACCCGCACCCTCGAGGACTTCGGCTCCAACTCAGGCGCGGCTGAGCTCCGTTACGTCTGGCTCCCGGCCAGTGGCGGCGAGACCACGCCGATCACCTGGGTCGGCTCGGGCCCGACGCAGGAGGGGCGCCGCACCCCGCATATCGGCCCTGATCCGGAGCGGATCTACGTCTGGGCGGGGGGAAGCGACGGGCTCATCTCGATGCGCTACGACGGCACCGACGTGCGCTCCGTGGTCAGGGTAAGCGGCCCTCCCACCCCGAACCGGGGCCCGGGAGCCGGTTCAGCCACGCCGAACGAGGTGATCCTCTCGCCCGACGGTACCCGCGCCATCGTTCAGGCGAACCGGAATGTCTTCCTGATCACGGTGCCTCCGGTGGGCGGTGAGGTGCCAACCGTCTCCGTGAACCCGCGCTCCGCGGTGCCTACCTGGGCGCTCTCGGATATCGGTGGGGACTTCGTCGGGTGGCGGAGTGACAGCGAGGTCGCGCACTTCTCCATCGGGCGTTCCTTCTTCCAGTGGAATCTGGCGGATGCGGATTCGGTTGCGGCGGTGATCGAGGCTGAGGAGAAGGCTGAGGAGGCGGCGGGAGACGCTGAGGAAGCTGAGGACGCGGTGGACGAAGAAGAGGTCGAAGAAGACGAGGAAGCGGAGGAAGACGATCAGGATCAGGGCTACCGCGCCGCCCGCGTCGACATCGAAATCGTGGTCGGGAAGGACCGTCCCCGGGGCGTGGCCGCCCTCACCGGTGCGCGCCTCATCACGATGCGCGGCGACGAGGTGATCGAGCGCGGCGACCTTGTGGTGCGGAACAACCGGATCGCGGCCATCGGGCCGAGCGGGTCGGTGGAAATCCCGGACGACGCCGAGGTGATCGACGCATCCGGCACGACCATCTACCCGGGGCTCGTCGACATCCACGCCCACACCTGGGTGGCGTGGGGGGTGCACCGGAATCAGGTCTCCCAGTTCATGGCCCAGCTCGCTTTCGGGGTGACCACCCAGCGGGACCCGCAGACGTCGAGCGAAGACATCGTGACCTTCGCCGATCGCATGGAGCTCGGTGAGCTGATCGGGCCGCGCCTGTACTCCACCGGCCCCGGCGTCTTCTCATCCGACAACATCAGTTCGCTGGAAGATGCGCGCGACGTGCTCCGCCGCTACTCGGAGCACTTCAACACGATGACTATCAAGCAGTACCTGGCGGGCGACCGGAACGTGCGGCAGTGGGTCATCATGGCGTCGAACGAGCTCGGCCTCACCCCGACCACCGAGGGGGGCTCCAACTTCACCATGAATCTCACGCTGATGCAGGACGGGTACGCGGGCCTCGAGCACACGCTCCCGATCTCGCCCTTCTTCGGAGACGTGGTCGAGCTGACCCGCTTCAGCGGGCTGACCTATACGCCCACCCTGGTCGTGGCCTATGGCGGGCCCTCGGGGATGAACAAGTACCTGACAAGCGTCGATATCGACGCCGACCCCCGGCTCCGCCGCTTCACTCCACACGATGAGCTGGACAAGTGGCAGAGCCTCACCTGGTACCGCGACGATCAGTACGTGCACGAGCTGCACGCTGAGCAGCTCACGAAGGTGGTCGAGGCCGGAGGGCGGGTCGGGCTCGGGTCGCACGGAGAGGTTCAGGGGCTCGGCACCCACTGGGAGCTCTGGATGATGGCCTCCGGGGGGATGGACCCGCACGACGCCCTGCGCGCCGCGACTCTCCACTCTGCCGATGCCATCGGGCTGGCGGGGGACATCGGGTCGCTCGAGGTCGGGAAGCTCGCCGATCTGCAGGTCCTGGACGCCAACCCCCTCGACGACCTGCAGAACACCACGGCGATCCGATGGGTGATGAAGAACGGCCGGCTCTACGAGTCGATGACGCTGAACGAAATCTGGCCGCGGCGTCTCGATCTCCCGACGCAGTGGTGGTGGCGGCTCGAGCCGGCGGAATGGAACGTGCCCGGGGCGAGGTGAGGGACGGCTTGACCCGGTTCCGGCCACAGGGCTACTTTTCCGCCATGCGCTACACGAACCGACACGCCCATCATGCTCATCATCATCGGTCCCGGACGGGGTCGGTGGAGGTCGGCGTGCGCGGCTGAATCAGGCGCAGCAGGATCTTCCACCGCGGCCCGTCCGAGTCCGGACGGGCCGCGGTTTTTTTGTGCCACATGACCCAGACATACAACGGAGCCGACACCGTGCTCAGGATTGCCATACCGAACAAGGGACGCCTCTCAGAAGAAGCGCTGAACCTCTTCGAGAAGGCCGGTCTCAAGGCCGAGTTCCGGGCTGACCGCGCCCTGGTCGCGCGACTCGGGAGTGAATTCCAGGCCATCTTCGTGCGCGCCCAGGACATTCCCGAGTTCGTGGCCGACGGGGCCGCCGATCTGGGGATCACCGGGGAAGACCTGGTCCAGGAGGTCGGTCGGGAAGAGGTGCAGGAGGTGCTCGACCTCGGCTTCGGGCGTTGCCGCCTCGTGGTCGCGGTCCGCGACGAGAGCCCGGTCACCGACCCCGCTTCGCTCCCCTCGGGCACCCGCGTAGCCACCTCGTTCCCCGGCCTCGCCTCCCGTTACTTCGCCTCGCTCGGCACCGACATCCGGGTGGTTCCCGTGTCAGGGGCCGCCGAGATCGCGCCGCATCTCGGGGTGGCGGATGTGATCGTGGACCTCACCTCCACGGGATCAACGCTTCGCGTGAACGGACTGAAGGAGATCGGGACGATTCTCACCTCCACCGCCCGCCTCGTCGGGAACCGGACCGTCCTCGAGGCACCGGAATCGGCTCGGAAGGTCACGGAGCTCCGCACCGCGCTCGAGTCGGTGCTCCGCGCGTCGCACAAGCGCTACCTCATGACCAACGTCCCGCGCGATCGCCTGGACGAGGTCCGGAAGGTGCTCCCCGGGATCTCGGGGCCGACCATCGTCGACGTGCTGGACGGGGGGAAGTGGGTAGCCGCCCACGCCGTGGTGGATGCGGATGCCGTGTACCAGACCATCGCGCGGCTGAAGGAGCTCGGGGCCGAGGGAATCCTCGTGACCCGGATCGAGCGGCTGATGCCATGAAGATCGCTATCGAAAGCACCATTCAGGCCCTCACGCCCGAGGAACGCACTCTTCTCCTGGAGCGGCGTCCCACGGACGCGGAGGCTGTGAAGAAGGGAGTCCGGAAGCTTCTTGCCGAGGTCCGGCAGGACGGCGATGAGGCGCTCCGGCGCATGGCCAGGGAGTTCGACGGTGTGGAGCTCGACGCTCTCGAGATCCCGCGCGAGCGCTGGCACCAGGCCGCGGCCGCCCTCGATCCGGCGGTCCGCAACGCGCTCGAGCG
>JBGTMU010000136.1:0-3608 GCA_041743405.1 Longimicrobiales bacterium
GCCGAACCTCGCGAGGCTCACCATCGCGCGGCAGATCGCCTCGATCGTGCTGGCCCTGTGGCGGACGAAGGAGGTCTACGACCCAAGGAGACTCGAGAGCGCAGCAAGAGGAGACTGACCCGGGCCGAAGCAGCGGAGGAAAAGGAGTCGCTCCGAGGTGTCGGTTTCGGGATCCCAACGGTTCAGGGGAGAGCATCCATTGGATTGCTGGTCCGGGCCCTCGGGCCCGAGTCCCCCAGGATAGGCTATGCCCCCCTGGAGAGCCGAACGAAGCAATGGGCCCAAGAGCCCCCGATAGAAGGATGGTTCCCGCTCTCGAGCGGAGAACAAATCGGCTGCGATAGACCCCGGAGTCTCGTCCCGCCAAGGGAGAGAGCCACCCTCAAGCCTTCCATCTCACTCCGCAAGCGACCGTCCCGGGCGGCGGAGAAAACGAACGCTGGCCGTCAAAACGAGATCGGACGGCGTGTAGCGGAGGTGTGTCTTGACAGCTTGCCCCATAGAAAGCGATTCAAAGACCCTCCCGAGGGCGGAGGCGAGGTAGTGCGGGGCGTCTGGCCTGGCAAGCTGCCGAAGAGTCGGTGATGGCGGAGGCGTCCGTGAGCCGGGCGGTGCCGGAGAGCAGCCGAAGCACGAGGCGGGCAAGTCGCGATGGGAATCGGGGCCCGAAGGATGCCGGGATGGGCGGTTGATGACGGCCTGGGGAGGGCCCCGAGCGGGGGACACGCGGGGAGGCCGATGCGGAAGATCGAGGTGGAGGAGGATGCCCTGTACGGTTGCGGGGAAGGTGATGAACGAGATGATCCGCATCTCGCCGCTGCAGGCGGGGCACAGGAGAGGGAGTACCTCGTAAATGCGAGCCACGAGCTGGGCCCAGAGCATGCGGCTCGATCGTGATCGGGGCGTGGTTCCCGTCGGTCCCGGCTTATCGGAGGGGTCCGGCGGAGTCACGGGGTGGGACGGGTGATCGGGTGAGGGGGGGCGTTCTGCGTCGACTGGAATCTCGTCGGGCACGGGCCGACCGATGGTGACCACCGTGGATCTCAGGCGTGCGTTGGGAGCGAGGACCCCGTGGTCGCGGTGCCGATGAATGCGGGGCGGTGGAACGAGGCGGGCCAGGCGCTCGAGCAATTCGAGGGGGGTGAGGCGAAGCTCCTGGCGACCGTGCACATCGGGCTCCGGGAGCCGATACGTCAGGCGAGCTTCCGGTGAGGTGAGCGCCTCGAGACCGGCGGGGGCGTGGAGTCGCTCAAGGGCGAGAGGCCCCCGGGCGCAGTATCGAACGGCGGAGTGCCCGATCATTCATGTCCACCGCGCGTCGCCAGACGATGCGCCGTGGGTCGATGCGGAGCGAGTTCGGGCGAAAGAGGTGGTCGTCGAGCATGGCGGCGAGGAGCGCGTTCGCCGAAGTGATCGCATGGAAATCCCCGGTGAAGTGCAGGTTGATCTCGTCCATTCGGACCACCTGCGAATACCCCCCGCCGGCCGCCCCCCCCTTGATCCCGAAGACCGGGCCGAGCGAGGGTTTGCGGAGGCAGAGAACGGGGTTTCTTCCCCGCAGCGTGAGCGCGTCGGAGAGCCCTACCGAGACCGTCGACTTCCCCTCACCTGCGGGAGTCGGGTTCACCCCGGTCACCAGGACCAGCTTCCCCTGAGAGCCGGGTCGGTCCCGAAACGCCCGCAACGGGACCTTCGCCTTGGTGCGCCCGTGGGGCTCGATTTCATTCTCGGAAAGTCCGAGCTTCGCGGCGATCTCGGCAATGGGGCGCAGCGCGGCGGCCTGCGCGATCTGGATGTCGGTGAGCATGATCCTCGGGGGTGGAAGGGGGCAGGGGGGCCAGGGGGGGGAAAACAGGGCCGAACGTACCGGGGGGCGCGAGACTTTACAAGCGGACTCATGCCTGTGTCACCCCATGGGATTAGAACGCGGCTCATCATTTGAGCCGATACCTGCGGATGGCTCCCGAGGCTAACGTACGGGCACACCCTCCGGCACCGAAACCGTCTCCTTGAAGGGCGCTCCGATCCCTCATGAAACGCTATCTGGCTCTTCTACTGGCTTTGGCTGGTTGCAGCGATGCGTCCCCGTTTGCCCCTGAGGCGTTCACGCGGATCCCGTGCCGCCCCCCTGCCAACCTGATGGCGATGATCACGGGGCCCGCGTTCGCACCCCTCGAAATGCATAGCGCGCTGCTGCACGCCGCGAACCGGATGAGCCTCGCGCTCGGGACCGACGCAGACGCAGGGCCGCTCAAGAACGCGACCAACGGGATCGCCGCCCACATCGGTGCTTCGGAGAACGATGCGGCGTGCCGCATGCTCTCCATTTCAGCGGACCTGCTCGAGGGACTGCCCGACGCTCCGGCGACTCTTCCCGACCGGGACGGGATTCGGCTGATCTTCGCCCTTACGGCGCACTCCTTGACCGCAGCTCTCGATCCATGAGCCCGTGGCTTTCACGCGGCGCCCAGCGCCAGAATCCGGTTTTCGTCCTGGCGCTGGGGTTGGGGGTGCTCACGGCGCCTGATCTCGCAGCGCAGGTCTGCCGCGGGGGAACGGAGGTGTCACCCGGGTGGGCTGCAGCCGAATTCGGGCGTGCGTCGGGGGATGCGATCGTCATGGGCGCCGATTTCGCATGGCGCTTCTCGGAGTCGTTCTCCCTGTTCGGCGAATTCGGAACGACCGCGTATCCGGACCCGGATCCCCGTCGGAACCGGCGTGCGATCGGCGGGGCCTACACCGTGATCAGGTCGACTCATGTTGACGTGTGTCTCACAGCTGCCATCGAGGGCGAACGCATTGCCAATCTGGACATCGTGCGAGTGCCTGTCGGGGTTGCGGTCGCCTGGTCGAGGACGTTCGCGGATGGTCGGGCACGCTGGGGGCTCCAGGCCGAGCCATTCCTGGCCCTCACCCACAAGTCCATCGCCTCGTATACGCACAGATCCGCTCCTCTGTCTGGTCGCATCGGCCTGGTGATCGGTTACCGCCGCCTGATAGGTGGGCTGGAGTACGAGAATGCCTTCGACAACGATGCGAAGTGGAATGCCCGAGTTCGTCTCGGGTTCGCCTTTTGATCAGTCATACCCCCGCCGGTGGTTCCGAAAGGAAGGTCCTTGTGAAAAGCACCCGAGTTGCCATGGGTACAGTTCTCCTGCTTCTGGCCCCGACGTACCTCACGCCTGTGGCCGGGGCGCAGATCGCTGCGGCACCGACGGCCGGAACGCAGACGGTTGCGAATGAGGTCATTGTCGCGTGCTATGTGCCCGCGAGCGGGACCGTTTACCGGATCGGGCTGCCGGGGCTGCCTGCCGAGTGCCTTGCGCCGGACCATGTAAGGTTCAGCTGGAACTACCGGGGTGCCGGCGGTTCGGCTGGTCCAACGGGGGAAACGGGTCTGACTGGTTCGGCCGGAGCTGACGGGGTGGACGGTGCCGCGGGTCTCGCCGGAGCGGATGGTGCGGACGGGGTGGACGGTGCCGCGGGTCTCGCCGGAGCGGATGGTGCGGATGGGGTGGACGGTGCCGCGGGTCTCGCCGGAGCGGATGGTGCGGACGGGGTGGACGGTGCCCCGGGTCTCGCCGGAGCGGATGGTGCGGACGGGGTGG
>JBGTMU010000137.1:0-19540 GCA_041743405.1 Longimicrobiales bacterium
CGGGGGTGCCGAAGACCTGCTCCACCGAAGTCGGGGTGACGGGCCCGGTGACGGCGATGGTGGCGTTGTCGATCTGGAGGCGGTCTTCGCGGAACCGCATGAGGGCGGCGGCGTCGAGGGGGATGACCGATGCCCGGGTGCCCTCACGGGGGCGCGCCGCCGGATCTCCCGCACCGAAGAGGAAGGCTGCCTTCTCTCGCTCGAAAATGCGAATGGGGGCGCCGCTCTCGAAGAGGAGCCGGTTCTCGACGCGGATCCGGGCCCGGGTCACTTCACTCTCCGGAAGCGGGCTCGAGGAGAGGAGTCCCCGAAGCTCACCCATGGCAGCCGCCCATCGCTCAGGAGGGGCGAGCAGGGTCACCAGGAAACGAGAAGGCTCAACTCTGACCTCGACCTGCGCATTGTGACGGGTCAGGCGGAGATTCCCTTCGGCCGTGACAACTTCTCCCAGGAGGAATGCCGTCCCCTCTCCTCCCTGAGGATCGTGTGCATGCCCGGTGGGAAAGGAGAGGGCGACGGCGACCATTCGACCTGTCGGGTCTGCGTCGACGAAGACCCGGCCTCCGGATGCGCCCTGGGCGAGGAGCGGACCCCCGCATGCCAGGGCGAGAGCTGGCCCGACGATCCGGAAGAGAGCCAGTCGGTGCATCATGGCCGGAGCTCCTGGCGGAGCGGAGTGCGGCTCGAGAGGGTGGAGAAGGCCATGCGAACCTCGGCTTCTCCGAGGATGGCCAGGGCACCCAGAAGCCGGTCCACTCCCTCCGGAGGGGCCCCGGAGTCCCAGGCCTGTCCCACCAGTTCAGCGAGCCCCGCCGAACTCCGGCCGGCGAAGAGGAGCTCGGTCCGGAGTTCCTGTGCGGCCCGCATCACGGCTGGCTCGGTGATCCTCCCCTCGATTTCAGTCAGGATTCCCTGGATCCGGGAACGCATCGCGGACTGCGTGCGGGGGTAGGCGGCCCCGGAGATCACTAGCGCGCGCCCCCCTTCCAGGTTCCAGAGCTCCACTCCCGTTTCATAGTCACCGGTGCGCTCGCGCAGCGCATCGGCCGCGAGGCGTGCCAGCACCAGATCGGCCGCGTGCTGCCCCTCGATCGGCCAGGCCACGGCCAGCCAATGTCTGATCAGCTCGGGGTCGCCCAGGGAAAGACCCGATGGGGAAGGTGGAGGAAGCTGGGGAACGGGGCCCTCGATGGGGATCTGAAGATCGGTGAGCGAGGCCAGAAGGTGCGCAGTGCTCACATCTCCGACCACGATCAGTCGCGCGGCCTCGAGCGTGTGGCTCCGCACCCGGAGTGCGGCGATATGGCCGGGGGAAATCCGCTCCAGGGAGGCCGGAGTTCCACCCACCGCGGCCTCCTCGGGCACGAGAGCCTGCCGGAGGCGGAGCGCGAGCACGCCCTGCGGCGTCTCGAGCCGTCGCTCAACCTCGGCCAGGACTGTTCTCCGTGCGGCGTCGAACCCGGTGACCGAGGGAGGGGCAAGCCCCTCGCTCAGTGCCCAGACCAGAAAGTCCAGGTCGGAGCTTGCACCGCTCACATGGTACACCATTGCCTGCGGGGTCCGGTGAACCTCTACGCGGGCTCCGATTCGTGACGCGATCGTGCTCATCCGATCGTGGGCCATGAGCGCGAGGATCTGACCGCCCCCCGCTTCAGCCAGCGTTTCCGTGAGCGGAAACGAGAGCCGGAGGGAAATGAGGCCGGGTGGCCCCGACCGGAAGATTGCGATCTCCGGCCCACCGGGAGGGGTGAGGCGCTCATCCGGGAGGAACCCGGGATCGTCCATCCCAGCCATGCCGAGGGAACCCAGCAGGAGGGCCATCCCGAGCCACCGCCAGCGGGGATCAAAAAAGGCGCCCCGGGGGCGCCCTTTCGGCTTCGGGATTCGAAGGCCAGCAGCCACCGGGATCAGGGGATCGCCCCGGTGATCACGTAGTTGAGGGGATTGACCGGCCGCCCTGCGACCCGCACTTCATAATGAAGATGCGAAGATGTGGCGATACCCGTGTTCCCTACCCGGGCGATGACCTCGCCCCGCTCGATCTGCTGCCCGATCCGGACGAGGAGTTCCGAAGCGTGCCCGTAGAGGGTCGAGTACCCGTATCCGTGACTCACTTCCACCACCAGGCCGTATCCCGACTTCCTGCCCGCGAAGGTCACCCGGCCATTGGCGGCAGCCATGATCGGGGTCCCGCGGGGAGCCGAGATATCGATCCCTTCGTGAGGGAGCTCGAGATTGTGGATGGGGTGGAGACGAGCGTTCGAGAAGCGGGAAGTGAGAGTTCCCGACGTTGGGAGAATGGAAGGCGTGGCCTGGAGCAGGTCGCGGTGCGCAGAGAGAGAGTCCGATGCCTCGGTGAGACTTTCCCTGAGAAGCCGGGCGCGCCGTTCCAGAGCGTTCAGGTCATACGCGACGGCGAAAGCTTCCTCTCCCGTTTCCCGGTTGAGAGCTACGAGGGGATGGGCATCGAGATTCGGAGAACCCGGACCGCCGATTCCCACCTGAAGGACTTCCTCATCAATGGCGTCGAGCCCCGCGAGGACTCTCAGTTCGGCGTCCTTCCGAGCCAGAACCCCCAGCTCGCTTTCCAGCGTGCCGACCCGGCTGCGGATCGTCTGAAGTTCCTGGGTGAGAAGGGTGTTCTCCCTTTCCAACTGCGCGTTCCGAATGGAATCCGCCCCGTCCGTGAGCGCCATGGCGGCGAAGACGACGAAGGCCAGTCCGAAAAATCCGGTGCCACCGACTGCAAGGCGGAGCGCACGGGAATGGACGTTGAACTGCCTGAGACCGCTCCCCTCTTCGGACATGAGGAGCACAGTCCATCTCTTGCCGTCTTTCGTCATGAACCCCTGGGTGTTCGGATTCCGAGCCGGCCGGGTGACTCGGTGATTTGGCGAAAAGCTCTTGAAGCTACGGGCCTACCCATGGTGGTGTCAATTATTCTTCTTCCCGGCCCGGCTTTGGAAAGAGGGCAGACCTCAGGTCTACACGAGAGCCGCCGAGAAGGATCCCCGCGGCGTCGGCAAGGGTGGGGACCCCCTGCAGCCCCAGCATTTCGGCGAGCACCCCCATCTTCCTGGGCAGGACGGGGACCAGGAGAGCGGTCAGCACGGTGAGAACGCGGGCCAGAGTTGCCAGCGTCTCATCCAGCTCCCCGGCGCGCCCGGGGTCCCGGGCCTGTGCCCAGGGTTCCCGGGATTCGACGTAGCCGTTCCCGGTCCGGGCCAGCTCCATGGCCGCCGCGAGCGCATCGTGGACCCGGAGGTCGGCCATCGCCGCGTGTACCTCGGTAATCGTCAGGAGGATTTCCGGATCGAGACCCGTTCCCGGCGCATCGGGGATCACCCCCTCGCGGTACTTCCGGATCATCGAAAGGGCACGGCTGGCCAGATTTCCGAGGATGTTGGCCAGTTCCTCGTATCGCGCCTGGAACCGCTCAGGCGTGTAGGAGGCGTCTCCCCCGGTGGGCATCTCCCGCAGCAGATACCAGCGCACGGCGTCGGCCCCGAACTCCTCCGACAGTGCCATCGGGTCGATCACATTCCCCAGCGACTTGGACATCTTCGTGTCGCCCACGACCCACCATCCGTGGGCCAGGATGCGCCGGGGGAGGGGGAGCCCCGCGCCCATGAGCAGCGTGGGCCAGTATACGGCGTGCGTGGTCAGGATGTCCTTGCCGATGAGCTGCAGATCGGCAGGCCACCAGGAGGCCGACGTGTCCTCGAACCCCTGCTCACCGGCGCTCAGGGAGGGGTCGATCGCCCCCGAGCCCGTGAGGTAGTTGATGAGCGCATCGACCCACACGTAGGTTACGTGCTCCTCGTCGAAGGGGAGGGGGATTCCCCAGCGGAGGCGGCTCTTCGGGCGGGAGATGGAGAGGTCCTCGAGCGGCTTCTGGAGGAAACCCAAAACCTCGTTCCTTCGCATTTCGGGTACGATCCAGTCCGGATGGCTCCCGATGTGGTCGATCAGCGCGTCCTGGAACTGGCTCATGCGGAAGAAATAGTTCTTCTCCTCGATCTCCCGCACCGGGCGGCCGCAGTCGGGGCAGTTCCCCTCGGGGGTGATGTCCTTCGGGGTCCAGTATCGTTCCTCGTGCACGCAGTACCACCCGCGATAGCTGTCCGCGTAAATCAGATCCCGCTCGTGCAGACGCTCGAGGAAGGCGCTCACGACCGCTCGATGCTCGGCTTCCGTGGTGCGGATGAACCGGTCGTAGGTGATGTCGAGGGCTCCCCAGGCGTCGCGGAAGCGAGCAGCCATTTCGTCGCAGAGCTCCAGCGGCTCGATTCCCCGGCGGGCCGCCTCCTCCTGGATCTTCTGCCCGTGCTCGTCCGTCCCGGTCAGGAAGAGGACCTCGGCCCCGGCCTGCCGATGGTAGCGCGCGAGGGTGTCGGCGAGGAAGGTCGTGTAGGCGTGCCCGATGTGGGGCTCGCCGCTCGCGTAGTAGATCGGGGTCGTGATGTAGCGTCGCATCAATCGGACTTCGGGGGGGCGGGGCGGGGGGTCGTCTGAACCTCCCGCTTGAGTTCATCGAGTTCTACCGTGCGCCGCTCGCCATCTTCCGCGCGGAGCGTGACACGCTCGCCCCAGATATCCACCGAGATCACCCGTTCCTCTCCACGGGCCGTGCGGATCGTGCGTCCCTCACGGGGGAAACGGCGGCGAGCCTGGATGTACGTGTCGTGCTCGTACATGAGGCAACACATGAGGCGCCCGCAGCATCCGGAAATCTGCGCGGGGTTGAGCGACAGGTTCTGGTCCTTCGCGAGCTGGAGTGACACCGGTTTCAGCTCTGGAAGCCAGGTCGAGCAGCAGAGCTCCCGGCCGCATCGTCCAACCCCTCCGAGGAGCGCCGCTTCATCCCTCACCCCGATCTGCCGGAGCTCGATCCGGGTTCGGAAGGTGCGCGCGAGATCCCGGACCAGCTCCCGGAAGTCGACCCGCCGTTCGGCGGTGAAGTAGATGGTGAGCTTCTTCCGGTCGAACTGCCACTCCGCTTCGGTGACCTTCATCTTGAGGCCGTGGGCATGCACCTTCCTGCGCGTCTCGGTGCGGACACGGTCCTCATCCTTCCGCAGATCGTCCAGGATCGAGAGCTCGCCGTCGCGGGCAGCCCGGAGCACGCGGCGCTCGGGGGTGGGAGTGCTGCAGCCGCCCGAGGACGAGCACTTGCGTTCCGCGATCCCGCCCAGCGCGATCACCCGTCCCACGTCTTCCCCGCGATCGGCTTCCACGACGACGTGAGCACCCGGACGGAGGTTCAGCCCGTCCGAGAGGAAGTAGTCCTTCCGGGTTCCCTTGAATCCGATTTCGGCGAAAGTAGCCATGGTGAGGAGCGCCCTCAGGCCTCCCGGTTCTCGATCCAGGCGCCCATTTCCTCGAACTTGGCCCAGCGGAGCGACCGGCGCTCCTGAGAGTCGAGTGCCCTGAGCTCGCCCAGGTGACGTGCGAGGGCTTCTTTCAGCGAGTCCGCCGTCCGACCCCAGTCCGAGTGGGCACCGCCAGCCGGTTCGGGGATCACCTCGTCCGCGATCCCGAGCCGGAGGAGGTCGCTCGAGGTGAGCTTCAGCGCCTCCGCGGCCTTCTCCCGGTATTCGGCGGAGCGCCAGAGAATCGCTGCGCACCCTTCAGGCGAAATGACGGAGTAGATCGCGTGTTCGAGCATGAGGATCCGGTCGGTCACGCCGAGCGCGAGCGCACCTCCAGACCCTCCCTCTCCGATCACCACGGAAATCAGAGGGATCCGGAGGCGGGCCATCTCGCGCAGATTCATGGCGATGGCTTCGGCCTGGCCCCGCTCCTCGGCACCGATTCCGGGGTAGGCGCCTGGCGTGTCGATGAAGGTCACGACCGGTCGCCCGAACTTCTCGGCGAGCCGCATCAGGCGCAGCGCCTTGCGGTACCCCTCGGGATGGGGCATGCCAAAGTTCCGGCGGAGATTGTCCTTCATGTCCCGCCCCTTCTGATGCCCGATGACCATCACCGGATCTCCGTTCAGGCGCGCCCACCCGCCGACGATTGCGGAGTCGTCCCGATAGGCCCGATCTCCGTGGAGTTCGAGCCAGTCGGTGAACACGCGGTCGACGTAGTCGAGGGTGTAGGGGCGGCGGGGGTGGCGGGCCACCTGGACCTGATCAATGGGCTTCAGATTCTGGTAGATGTCTTCCCTGAGCTGGGAAAGCTTCGATCTGAGCTCGCCGAGCTCCCCGGAAACATCGATTCCCTTGCGGTTGGCGAGTTCCAGAAGTCGGTCGATCTCGGACTGGATCTCCACCATGTCTCGTTCGAAGTCGAGGTGCGGTGTGGCGGCCAAGGGTCCTCCCAGGGGGAAGGGGAACGGTTTCCTGTATTCTAACGAAGCTGGCGCGGGGATGAGAATAAACCTGGAGGGGCCCCCTGTCACTCCGGGGTGAGAACGGGATCCGGTTGGTGTGGCGCGGTCACCCGGAGCTTCGGCTCCGGAACGAAGAGCCAGACCACGAGCGCCATCCCGAGGACCGAAGCCGATGCGATCATGGTGGTAGTCCGATAGCCAGCCCCGGCGTAGAGGAGCCCCGCGAACGTTCCCCCGAGGGCGAAGCCCATCTGACCGAGCGCCACGGTGAGGCTCATGAGGGATCCCCGGCGGTCGTCCGTCACGAGTGCGGTGAGGAGCGCCGAGAACGGCCCGATACGCATCGAGATCAGCGCCATGATGAGGAAGAAGAAGGGGTAGGCCATGGCTACGGAGCCGATCACCCAGGTGGTGGCGAGCATCGCGATCGAGAGGCCGGTGCAGGAAATCAGGATGATCCCCTTCCGCCCGATCCGGTCGCTGATCCGCCCCGCCTGGGGTCCCACGATCGCGTTGGCGAGGCCGCCCACGAGGAAGAGGAGCGCGATCTGATTCGCCGTGGCACCGATCTCGCGCTCGAGCCAGGTCGGGAGGTAAACGACGTAAAAGGACACGCCCAGGAACATCAGGAAGAAGGCCCCGGCCGCCGCCGCAACCTCCGGGCGGCGGAGCATCGCCATGTATTCCCCCGAAGCACCCCGAAGCGTGATGGGCCCCGTGCGGCGCACGACATCCGGCTGAGGGAGGCGGAAGAGGAGGAGGACGAAGGTGGCCGCCATCGTCACGCCGAAGAGGTAGAACGGGGCCTTGAATCCGAAGGCTCCGGCGAGCACCACCCCCATCGGGATTCCCGCGATCTGCCCGACCGCGGTCCCGCTCATGACCCATCCCGTGGCCCATCCCCTCCGTTCGTAGGGGAAATAATCCCCCACGTAGGAGACGGCGGCGCCCGAGAGGATCCCTCCCGCCATCCCCGACAGCACGCGGACGGCCACGAAGGAATAGTAGCCGACGACGAAGACGTGGCAGGCGAGTGCGACCGTCATGAGTCCGGCGCCTGCGAGGAGAATGCGTCGGCGTCCCACCCGGTCCGAGAATGGCCCCGAAATCACGGCGAAAATCCCTACCATCAGAGAGTATGCCGAGACGAGGGTGCCGAGGAGCGCTTCGCGGATCCCCAGCTCCGTCCCGATCAGGGGGAGGATCGGGGCGATGATCATGATCTGGCTGCTCGCCGAGAAGACGAGGAGCCAGAGCGCGAAAACGACGAGTCCGGGATGAGGGCGGGGAACGTTCAACGACCTGGGCTACGTCCGGTCGGGTTCGGGAGAGGGGGTTCGGTGCAGGAGCCAGGGGCTCCGCTGGTCGGTCGGATACACGACCGTCTGGAGGATGTTCACATGCGGGGGAGCCCCCGCCACGAACAGGACGATCTCCGCGATGTCCGAGGCCGTGAGCGGGGTGTAGCCCTCATACACCGTGCGCGCCCGCTCCTCGTCACCCCGGAAGCGAACCTCCGAAAACTCGGTCTCGACAAGCCCTGGATCCACCGAGGATACCCGGATACGGGTCCCCACGAGGTCCAGGTTGATTCCCTCGGTCAGCGCGCGCACCGCGAACTTGGTGGCGTTGTACACATTGCCCTTCGGATAGACGATATGGCCCGCCGAACTTCCGAGGTTTATGACATGTCCCTTGTCGCGGGCCACCATGTGGGGGAGCACCGCCCGGGTCACGTAGAGGAGCCCTTTCACATTCGTGTCGATCATCTCATCCCAGCCGTCGATCCGCCCCTCATGGATGGGGTCGAGACCACGGGAGAGACCGGCATTGTTGACGAGGATGTCCGGGGCCCAGCCCTCGGCGTGGATCTGTTCCACGAAAGTGTCCACGGCTTCACGGTCCCGGACATCGATTCCCCCCACCAGGAGCTCGGAGCCGTGTGTGGCCGCGATCGCTTCCCGAAGCGCCTCGAGCCTCGGGAGGCGGCGGGCGGTGAGGACGAGGCGACACCCTGCCGCCGCGAAGGCGTGGGCGCACGCTTCGCCGATGCCGGCACTGGCGCCGGTAATGAGAACGGTCTTCCCCGAAAGTCGATTCATGCTCCGAAAGTGCCCCGGAGCCCGGAAGGGGCACAAGGGGGAGCAACAGAACCGGACATCTCCGTGTCCTGAAAGGGTTCCGTCAAGAGGGCATCGGGCCGGGGAAGCCCCCGGGTCTGGATTCGCTGTCTCCAGCCAGAGGTTCGAAGGAATGGGTTTGAATTCAGGGGGGAAGGAGGCCGGTGCGCGACGGGCGGCCCGGGCCATGCGAAGCGGGCGTGCGATCGCGTTGCTCGTGGGACTGGCAGGAGTCGGGGTCTGCAGCCCCGGGCTGATCGAGGCGCAGGATTCCCTCCCGGCCGCTCACGCGCTCCGAATTCCCGACGGCGTCGACATGCGCATCGACGGGTATCTCGGCGAGGAGGTGTGGGAAATGGCCGAACCTGTCACCGACTTCACCCAGCAGGAGCCGGTGGAGGGCGGGGTTCCGAGCGAGCGAACCGAGATCCGCATCCTCTTCGACCGGGATGCCCTCTACATCGGAGGCCGTTTCTTCGACGATCCGTCCGGGGTCCTGGCCTACCAGCGGCAACGCGATGTCGGACTCGGCACCGACGACCGCTTCATGTGGATTCTGGACACCTTCCGGGATGGGCAGACGGGGTACTTCTTCGAGACCAATCCGGCCGGGCTGATGGGCGACGGGATCATCAGCGGGGGTGGGGGGATGGGGATGAGCAAGTCGTGGGACGGGATCTGGGAGGTGCGCACGCAGATTCTCGACGACGGGTGGTCGGCAGAGATCCGGATCCCCTTCAGTACCATCAACTTCGACCCCGCACTGGATAGCTGGGGGATCAACTTCCAGCGCACGATCCGACGGAGGAACGAGGAGATCGTGTGGCGGGGATGGCGTCGGACGCAGCCGCTCACGCGGCCGGTACACGCGGGGCGTCTTGAGGGGTTGAGCGGGATCTCACAGGGCGTCGGCGTCGAGGCGAAGCCGTACCTCGTGGGATCCGCGAACCAGGCGGGCGAGGGGGACTGGGATCGAAGTGCGAAGACCGGGGTCGACGTCTCCTACTCGATTACTCCGGGGCTCCGTGCGGCGGTGACCGTAAATACGGACTTTGCCGAGGTTGAAGTGGACCAGAGGAGGGTCAACCTGACCCGTTTCCCGCTGCGCTTTCCGGAGCAGCGAGGGTTCTTCCTGGAGGGGTCGGGGGTGTTCTCATTCGCGCCGGCCCAGGGGACAGACCCCTTCTTCAGTCGGAGAATCGGGCTCGTGGACGGGGAAGAGGTTCCGATCACCTGGGGGGCGCGACTGGGAGGGCAGGCCGGGCCCTGGGGGCTCGGGTTCTTCCAGATCCGAACCGGTGAGGCGGAGCTCGGAGCCGGGGATGCGGTCCGGACCGTTCCCGGAGAAGACTTCACGATTGCACGGGTGCGCAGGGGGATCTTCACCCAGTCGCACATCGGGGCCATCTACACCCGACGCGCGACAGACCCGATCGCCGGGGAAACCTCGCTCCTGGACCGGCAGACCGCCGGGGCGGATCTCAGCCTGTATACGTCGAGCTGGATGGGCCGGTACAACGCCCAGTTCGAGGCGTTTTTCGTGGCGCATACGGACCCTGTGAAGGGGGGATCGACCGAAACGGCCGACCGCGTAGCCCGCGGGGTCCGGGTCAGCTTCCCCAACGATGTCTACCAGTTCCATGCTTCGCTTCGAGACTTCGGGACCGCCTGGGACCCCGCGGCCGGCTTTGTGTCGAGAAGGGGGTTCCGTCGCTTCCAGCCCACCGTCGTCTTTGCGCCTCGGCCGGCCCGTCTGGCAGCGGTGCGGCAGATGCAGTGGCAGGTGGAGTTCGAGTATCTGACCGACCTGGAGAACGTGCTTCAGACGCGCAACCTGGGGCTCACCCTGCTTCAGCTCAATTTCGAGAGCGGGGACTTCTTCTCGGTTACTTCGGAACGGCGATTCGAGCGGCTGGACCGGACCTTCCGGATTCACGGGGAGGGGGCCGACGCGATATTCGTGAGCGAGGGAGACTACGAGACGACATCCTGGCAGGTGCAGGCACGGGCCGCCGGGCGCCGTCGGGTGTCCGGGAATATCCAGATGGGCGGCGGGGATTTCTGGTCGGGAACAATCCGGGAGTATCAGGCTGGGCTCACGGCCCGCCCGTGGCCGGGGGTCTCGATGTCCAGCAGCTACTCGAGGAACGAGGTACGGCTTCCCGAGGGGGCGTTCGAAACGAACCTTACGCGGCTGTCGGGGTCGTGGGATGCGAGTCCACTCACTTCGCTGACGGCGAACGTGCAGTACGATGACGTGAGCCGGGTTCTCGGGGTCTTTGCGCGGGCGCGCTGGATCGTGCGGGCTGGCAATGACATCTTCCTCGTGTATACGCACAACTGGCGGAGTCTCAGCGACGCTCTTTTCGATCGGGAAATGGAGACGCTCTCCCGCGGGGGCGCCTTCAAGCTGAACTATACCTATCGCTTCTGAACCTGCCGGTTCCGACTCGGGCGACGATCAGTGAGGGTCGAGAATGGATGCACCAGCGCTGACGCAGGAGGGGGCCCTTACCCTCGCCATCGCCGTCGGCGTACTCGTGCTCTTCGTCTGGAACCGGCTGCGGCTGGATGTGGTGGCGCTGATCGCGATGGTGACCCTGATTCTGTCCCGAGTCGTCACGCCTGCCCAGGGGGTAAGCGGCTTCGCAAATGAAGCCACCCTGACCGTGGCCGCGATGTTCGTGCTTTCGGCGGGGCTCGTGCGCACGGGGATCGTGGACATACTGGGGCGCAGGCTCACGCGGGTGGCACGGGGAGGGGAGCTCCGGCTCCTGATCGCGATCTTCGTGATCGTGATCCCGGTGAGCGCCTTCATCAACAACACCCCCGTGGTCGTGGTGATGCTCCCCCTGATCATGGGGCTCACCCGGAACACCGGGATCGCTCCGTCACGGATCCTGCTGCCGCTCTCCTACGCGAGTCAGATGGGCGGTACCCTCACCCTCATCGGAACGAGCACGAACCTCCTTGTTGCGGGGCTCGTGCTGGAGCTGGGGATGGATCGGATCGGGCTCTTCGATCTGACCCTTCCGGCCCTCATTCTGACCGCGGTCGGAGTCGCCTACCTTCTTACCGTGGGACGCTGGCTCACGCCGATCCGGGAGACGGATCAGGGGCTCGAGGCCCGCTACGAGCTGGGGGAATATCTCTCGGGGATCCGGGTGGAGAAGACGGCGGGGATCGTTGGGAAGTCGCTCCGGGAGGTCCGGTTCGGAGAGGAATACGGATTGCAGGTGGTCGCCATCGAGAGGGGGGGGGAGAGGATCGAGGTACCGCGCGGGGGCGATACGGTGAGGGCCGGAGACGTGCTGGTGGTGCGAGGAAAGATGGCCGATATCACGGGCGCCGTTCGAGGGAAGGGAATGACGGTGGCGGGGGCCCGCCCGAGGTTTCCGCTGGAATCGCTGGAAGCGGAAGAACATGACGAACGGGATACCACCCTTGCCGAGCTCATCGTACCCATCCGGTCTCCTGTGGTGGGGCGCTCGATCCGGGGTCTCAACTTCCGGGGTCGATACGGGATTCCGGTGATTGCCATCCGCCGCCATGGGCACGCGATCACCGAGCCGATGCGCAACGTGCGGCTCGAGGTCGGAGACATCCTCCTGGTTCGGGGAGCCGCCGAGGAGCTTCAGAAACTCCACCAGAGCGGCGACCTGGCGCTCCTCGGAGCCGTCGACCTCCCGGTGCGGCGGCCGGGGAAGCTCCGCTTCACGATCCCGATCATCGCGGCGGTCGTTCTCCTGGCTGCGTTCAACATCACGACGATCATGGTTGCGTCCCTGCTGGGGGTGCTCGCGATGTTCCTCTCGGGTGCCCTCACCCCGGAGGAAGCCTACGCGGATGTGGACTGGATGGTAATCGTGCTCCTCGGCGGGATGATCCCGCTCGGGATCGCGATGCAGCAGACGGGCGCCGCCGCGCTGGCCGTCAGCCACTTCCTCGATCTGGTGTCGCCTCTCGGGCTGCTGGGTACCCTGGGCGCCCTCTATCTTCTGACCTCGCTCCTCACCGAGGTGATCAGCAACAACGCGTCGGCGGTGGTGCTGACCCCGATCGCCGTGGGGATCGGGATGACTCTCGGCGTCTCCCCGCTTCCCTTCGTGATCGCGGTGATGATTGCGGCCTCGAACAGCTATATCACTCCGATGGGATACCAGACGAACGCGATGGTCTTCAGCCCGGGGGGGTACCTCTTCACCGACCTCGTCCGGGTCGGGGCGCCGCTCAACCTGCTCATGGCGATCGTGGCGACCTTCGTGATCCCGATCTTCTTCCCCTTCTGAAGCCCGGATTCATTCTTCCAACTCTGGAGAAATTCGATGGACCTTGGACTGAAAGGCAGAGTGGCCCTCGTTGCCGGTGCAAGCCGGGGACTCGGGCGAGCCGCTGCGGCCGAGCTGGCTGCGGCCGGTGCCCATCTCCTTGTCTGCTCTCGCGGCGAGGAGGCCCTCCTCACGGCCCGGAATGAGCTGCGCGAGGAGTACGGGGTGCCCGTAGAGGCTTCTGCGGCCGATCTGACCGATCCGGCTCAGGTCGACCGTGTGGTTGCCGAAGCCCTCGATCGGTTCGGCAAGGTCGATATCCTCTTCACCAACACGGGGGGACCCCCGGCCGGGACCTTCGAGGCGCACTCTCCGGCGGACTGGGACCGCGCGATCGCGCAGAACCTGTCGAGCGTGCTGAATCTCGTGCGCGGCGTGCTTCCCGGAATGCGGACCCGGAAGTGGGGCCGGATCGTGAACTGTACTTCAGTCGCGGTGAAGCAGCCGGTGGAGGGGCTCATCCTTTCCAACAGCGTGCGGGCCGCGGTGACCGGGTTCGCGCGGACGCTGGCCAATGAGGTCGCGCCTCACGGGATCACGGTGAACAACGTGCTCCCCGGCTTCACCCGCACCGAACGACTCGACGATCTCGCGGCGGCGACTGCGGAGCGGATGGGGACTTCTCCCGCCGAGGCTTTCGCGGCGTGGGAGCGCGAAATTCCGATGGGGCGCCTCGGGTATCCCGACGAGTTCGGGGCCCTGGTTGCCTTTCTCGCCTCCGAGCGCGCGAGCTACATCACCGGCACCTCGATTCCGGTGGATGGGGGGTGGGTAAAGGGGCTCCTCTGAAGCGGAGGGCGTGCCCGGCGCGAGGCCGGAAGGTACCTTGTTCCCGATCCCCCCCCGTCCCCTCCGGGGCGGGCGGGCGAATCCTGGACGTAGACTGAGACCACTGATGCCTTTCAAGGAGCTGAACCGAATGCAGAAGACACTGTCCCGCCTCGTTCCGGCGGCGATGATCCTTTTTGGAAGCGCGGCTCTGCCCGCGTCCGGCGCGGCGCAGGACACCTTCCGCACGTATGCGGAGAACTCGGGCTTCACAGCGTACACGCCCTACGACAGCATGATGAGCTACCTCGCTCAGGTTCAGGCGGCGGGCACCGAGATGCGCCTCGGGATCTACGGGGCGACGCATGAAGGGCGGGAGCTTCCGTTCCTCGTCTTTTCCCGGCCTGCGGTCACGCAGCCGTGGGAGGCGTGGAGCCTCGGGAAGCCGATCCTGGTGCTGGCGGCCGGGGTGCATGGCCCCGAGCGCACCCTCCGGGAATCGGTCCTGATCCTTGCGCGTGACTTCGCCACCCCGGGGACCCCGATGAACCAGGTCCTGGATGACCTCACCATCATCCTGGTGCCTCAGATCAACCCGGACGGGTTCTCCGCGACCCCGGGTCCCACCAGGGGGAACCTCTGGGGGCTGGACCTGAACCGCGACTACATGAAGCTGGAGCAGCCCGAGATCCAGGGGTACGTCCAGAACGTGCTCCTCCGCTGGGCACCCCATCTCTACGTCGATGGGCACAATGGAGGGTCCTACCCCTACAACATCAATTACCAGTGTCCGAGCCATGCGGCCCCGGACCAGCGGATCACGGCGCTCTGTGACGACCAGATCTTCCCGGCGATCGATCGGAAGCTGGAGGCGGCGGGGTATCGCTCCTGGTACTACACGGGCGGGACCGAGACGCGATGGAATGTGGGCGGCACGGAGCCCCGGATCGGGCGGAACTACGGTGGGTTTGCGAACACCGTCGGAATCCTTTTCGAGTCACCGGGCGCGCAGCCGATGGAGGACGGGGTGCTGAGCGGGAAGCTGGCGTACGAAGCCGTGGTGGAATGGGCGCTGGCGAACCCCGGGCTCCTCATGGAAACGGTTCAGGCGGCGCGCCGTGAGACGGTCGAACTCGGGATGAACCCTACCGACGAGGTCCACATCGCGACCACCTACGGGCCGGAAGATCGTACGGTCGAGTATCTGATCACCCGCGGCGAGGAACGGGAAATCGTGCAGATCCAGAGCGATTCCCTCATGAAGCTCCCGATTCCGGTCGTGAGCCGGCCTCGCCCCTGGGCGTACGTGGTTCCGCGGGACGCCGAAGCGGCGGTGGAACTCCTTCGCCGGCACAGCATCGCGGTGGAGCAGCTCCAGGCGCCGGTCGAGGTCACTGTCGAGGCGTATACGATCGCGGACATCCGATATGAGCGGGCCTACAACCATGCCGCTTCCACGGTGATCGAGGTGGCGGGGACCGAGAGCCACACGGTGACGCTGCCGAAGGGGAGCTACATCGTCCGGACCGGGCAGATGCAGGGGCGGGTCGTGGCCCATCTGCTCGAACCGGAGTCCACCGACGGGGTGGTCTACTGGAACCGGATGGATGCCTGGCTTCCGAAGCCGGAAGTTGCCGAATACCAGGCGGGAGAGGGGGATGCGCCGCTCTTCCCCATCTACAGGATCATGGGAGTGACACCGCTTCCCACGCGGCTGCTCCCCTGAGGACCGGGGCGTGTCCGGGGGACGGGGCGATTCCCGGTTTCCCGGACACGCCGGGCTCAGGTCGGCCCGTCGGGTTGATCCCGGTCATCTCCGGTCCAGAGGATGTGGAGCATCCCATCCCTCCCCTCGGCCTTCACCTTGTACATGAGGCGATCGGCCATCCGGATCGCGTCGTCGGGTGAGCGGGCGGGAGACTCGAAGGTCACGGCCCCCATCGAAACGGTGACCGGCCAGCCGTGAGCCTGCATGGCACGCAGGATTTCACTCCGCAGCTTGTCGAGCGCCCATTCCGCCTGGGCGAACGGTGTCTCCGGGAGGAGCACCCCGAACTCGTCGCCTCCGAGTCGGGCCGGGATGTCGGTGGTGCGCATCGAGTCGCGCATGGTCCGCGCGATCGTTGTCAGGACCTTGTCTCCCTCCGCATGGCCCATCGAGTCGTTCACTTCCTTGAAGTGATCCAGATCGAAATAGGCCAGGGTGAAGATCCGTCCGTACCGTCCGGCGCGGTCGATCTCGGTGGAGAGGTGTTCGAAAAAGGCGCGGGAATTGGCCAGTCCCGTCAGCGAATCGGAGTGGGCCATCTCGCGGTGGGTGTCGAGAGCGTTCCGCAGTCTGATCGTGAGTGACGCGAAGGCGAGGAAGGTGGCCAGACGCAGCCCCATTTCCCATGCGAGGACCCTCATGGAAGTCAGGTCGACGCCGGAGAGAAACCCTGCGCCGGTCCAGATCGCCAGGGTGAGGAAGGCCACGAAGTATCCCGCCTCGACCCCTCCGTACCACGCCCCGATCGCGATGGGGAGCAGGTAGAAGAAAGAGATGGAGAGAGCGGGCCCGAGGGCCATGTCGATGGCCCCGAGGAGGAGGGCGAGGAGAATCGCGCCTCGTTCCACAGTGCCCGGCTTCAGTGGTGACAGTACGGCGTCAAGGCGCCCCAGGACCCCGCTTGCTCCGCCGTCCGGCGGAACCGGGATGGAGGGAAGGGGGGGATTGTCCCGTCGGGGCGCAGATCCGTCCACCCGGGTCAGGGCTCCAGGGAGGAGAGAATCACCTCGATCACGCGGTTGAACTGGTTCTGGCGGATCCAGCGGAGGACGACCACCAGATCGTTCTCCTGATCCACGTAGACGAGGTTGGAGCCCGCGCCCGCGTGGTAGTAGGCCCGCTCCTTGAAGGGTCCCACGGCATCGCCCAGCGGTTCGCGCCCGAAGCCGCGCAGGTGTGCGAGGCCGAGGTCGCTGGCAGAGTCAGAACGAGCCCGAGTGCGGCGAAGGTACCCGTCCGGGCCCGGCTCCAGGCGCAACGGCTCCGGGGGGGAGTGGACGGTTCGGACGGCAGGCTTCATCATCATCACGGATCGGGATCCCGGGGGGCGGGTGCGCTCCGCGTCGGTCCCGGAGCCGTTCGAACGATAATGCGCGTGGTGGGGGGCGGGGAGCAAGGAGGAAGAGCCAGCTACCGGGTTCGCGGGTGTGCGCTCCTCGAGGGCGGAGCGTTTACGGTGGTGTCCCCCTTACGTTGACGACGTTGTCGTCCCGGCGACGGTCGAAGAGCTTGCGCCACGGATCGATCCCGGCGCGGGCCGGTCCCTCCGACACCGTGATCCGGATCGTCTGTGCGCCACTCCGGATGCGATGTCGCTCCAGGTACAGCGGCTCGCCGAGACCGCCATCAGGAGCGGCCCCGAACACGCCGATCTCCACGAGATCGTCCATCGGCGTCTCGGCCTCGAGGCCGACGCTGTCTGCCCTCACCTTCCGGGCGACGACTTCCAGCGTGACCTGATATTCACCGGTGCTCGTTTCCTCGACGGTCGCTCGTTCCGTGCGCAGGTCCCAGAGCGTGATCGACTCGAACAGATCTTCGAGGAGCGTGTGGAGCGAATCGGGGGTGACGGCGCGCAATTCGGCGTAGAGGTCCCGGGAGGTCGGAAAGGGCGGTCCCGCATCACGAAACCTCTCCGCATAGCGACGGAGTGCCCGGTTGACCTGTTGCTCCCCGAGGTAGTCACGCAGGATGTAGAGGGCCAGTGCACCCTTCCGGTAGGCGATGTACGGCTGACCGCCGACGTCGAGCACCGGGACTTCACGGGACTGTTCGGCGCGCCCGCGCAGATAGCGATCCATGTGGCCGTCGTAGACCCGGCGGGCCATCTCCGGTCCGAACGTCGCTTCCGTCACGATCATCGCGCTGTAGTTGGCGAGCGACTCCGAGAGAAACGAGGCCCCCGGGACTGCGGCACTTCTCACCTGTCCGCCCCACCACTGGTGCGCGACCTCGTGCGCGGTCCCGTAGAAGGGCTCGTCCACGTCCCCCTCGTCCGCGCGGACGTTGAAGAAGTTCTCGGAGAAGGTGATCAGCCCGGGGTGCGCCGTTCCGAAGCTCCCATAGGGCGGGATCTCGGCGATGCTCAAGGTGCGGTAGGGGATGGGTCCGAACTGTTCCGTGAAGTACCCGAATGAAGCCTTCATCCCGCGCATCACGCGGTCCAGATTTCCGGTGTGCTCCGGATGGTGGTAGATGCGCAGATCCACGGACTGGTCCGAGCCCGGCGAGGGGTTGACCCAGTGATCCTCGCGCACGCCGTAGCGAGCCGAAATGATGGTCGCGCCGAAGGACTCGGGGACCCCGGTATCGTATTGGAAGTAGCGGCGTCCGTCTTCGGTCCAGCTCCCGAGGAATTCGCCCGGAGTGAGCGCGATCTGGTCGGGCTCCGTGCCGATGATCGTCTCGACTCGCACCCGATCCTCGTTCCGGATGAGACTCCGGTGGCGGAACGCAGCGGGGTCGGTCGCTGACGTCATCGGCCGGGGAGCGAGGCCGAAACGGCGGCGGGCCCCTTCATCGGAGAGCTCCAGCATCGGCTGGTAGCCGATCATCGGGAGCGACGAGCGGTTGAAGTGCGTGCCGTTCCGCACGATCTCGGTTGGGCTCCCGTCGTTCGAGAAGCCGCGGGGACGGTTCGATACCTCGAAGGAGAGTTCGAGAGAGTCGCCAGGCTCGAGGGGGCTCGCGAGCTCATGGATCCTGTATCCCAGCTCTTCATCCACGAGCACCGCCCGCGAGGGTCGGTCGAATGAGAGCGTGTGCTGATCGATTGCCGGCCGCGTGTACACGTGTACGGAGTCGATCGGTACGCCAGCCCGATTCACGAGCTGGAACGTGCCTGCGATGGAGGCGAAACCCGCGTCAGGGTATATCTCCGTACGCAGCCGCGCGCTGACGATGGTGGGCTGCGGCGCGTTCTCGAAGCGCTTGTAGCGCTCTTCGTATTCGGCCAGCGGTGCGCCCCGGTTCCGCGGCGTCCGGTACTCGTTCAACACGTTCGTGTTGTGGAAGACGAACCCGCCGAATATGAGGATCAGGGTGATCGCGACCAGCGCGACCCGCACCGTCCCGCCCTGGAACCGGCCCATCGCACCGCGCAGCCGACTCTTCGCGCCTGACTCGCGCCCGCGCACCCAGAGCATGCTCGCGCCGGCCACCAGCAGGAGCGCCCACGCACCCCAGTAGAGCCGCACCCAGACGAGTGGTTCGACGAACGGACCGAAGCCGTTCATTTCGGAATAGGTCCAGCCGGGGTCGGCGGCGTACACCATCAGGAGGTGATCCCCGAAGGCTCCGGAAACGAGGAACAGCACGACCGTGACCATCAGGATGTGACCGACGTACTTCTGGTTCACGACCACGTGGATCGCCATCGCCAGTGCGGCCAGGAGCGCGTATGCGACCAGGGTAATGCCGAAGACGATGCGCAGATACAGGCCGAGTTCGAACTCGTAGTATCCCTGCGCCACCTGGATCGTGAGTCCTGCAGCCAGGACCGCGACCTGGATCAGCACGAGGGTGGCGAGAAGCGCCAGATACCGTCCCACGAGCGCGCTCCCTTCCGACACCGGAGCGGCATCCGCGATCTCCGCCATCCCAACATCGCGGTCCCGCCAGACCATCTCACCGGCGTAGAGCGCCATGATGAGGTAGATGATCATGGCATTGCGCTGACTCAGCGCGACCGACGCCACGAGGTGGGTGACTGGCCAGACGGGAGAGTCGAAGACGGTGCTGCTGACGTTCCATCCCCAGAGAAGCGTGAGCCCGAAAGAGAGGAGGAGGACCACCACGAAGGATCGGCTCTCCGTCACTTCGGCGAAGCTGCGGCGAGCGATCGCGAAGGTGTGACGGATCCCGATGAAGCGCCCGAAGGACCCGTCCACGCGGGGCATCGCGACGGACGCATCCCGCCTGGCGACGGGGGTGCCAGGGG
>JBGTMU010000138.1:0-4852 GCA_041743405.1 Longimicrobiales bacterium
GTGGCGGGCGAAACGACCCCGTGCGCCGCATTCGGGTCCGGGCTCGCCTCGGTCGGCGGCGTGCGCTGGAGTCCATCCGGGGTCCAGTCAAATGCCCAGGCGAGCCCGATTGCCATTGGAAACCCGAGCAGCGCGAGCCAGACGACCAGTCCGACCGTCCACTCGGGCAGGGGGATGCGCGGAAAGATCACGTCCGCACCCTGGATGGCCGCAAAGCCGCTCGCAGCGTAGACCATGGCGACTCGCGCCACACGGCGGCGCTTCAACTCGGCGAGAAATCGACTCACGGGGACAGCGCCTCCAGCGGCAGCGGCCGGCGGCCGCAGCGATCGGATTGTGCGGCGAAGCAGCGGAGCAACAGCCCATGATACGCCACGCGACGAAGCGCGAGCAAGCATCGGATTGGCTGAAGTGTCCCCGGAGCAGGGTGATCAGCGCTGTGAAACGGACAGGGTGTTGCTCCGAACCTGCCAGCTCACCTGCGCGCCATCGAAGAGAATGAAGGCGCGCGAGGTCACGGCTGCCCCGCTGGTCTGGCGGGCCACGAGCTGATAGCTGCCCTGCAGCTCCCTCGAAGTGAAGTTCAGACTGCGTTCCTCTCCGGAGGGGATGCTGCCGAGCGTCTCCCGGTCGTCTTCGTCCTGGCGCAGGACGATCGTGAGGGTCGTGGGCGGATCCACGTCGTTCCGCACGAGCACCGTCGCCGTGTACTCGGGGCCGCTTTCGCCGCCGAGGCCGAGGCAGCCTGTGGACGAGAAAGCGAGTGCGAGCACGATGAGGAACCTCGCCAGGCGCATCTTCATGGTATCTCCAGGACTATGGGTTTTGCTGAGAGCAGCGCACACGTTGCAATGCGTCTGCGCTGGAACGTCATCCGGATCCGACCTTTACGGCACATATCGGGCCACGGCGAACACCCGGAGTTCCTTATCCCGTGGTCACGGATTGGAGCAGCTCTGCGCGACAGGTGTCGGGGATGCGCCACAGTTGCGGTCTTCCGCCGACGCATGGCGTTTTTCCTTGCCCCCCTCCAGCCCGTGGCCCACTTTGGCGTCATGCGCGCAACTGCCTTCACGGCCGCAGTCATGCTCCTCGCGGGGTGCGACGCCGGGCCTCCGACTCGCGACTTCTCGGTGACGGTTACCGACAGCGCCGGCATCGAGATCGTCCATACGCAGGTGGGCGACACGGGTGCCGAGGCTCTCGCGGTCCATGAGGAGCTGCGCATCGGGACGGTGGACGGACCGCCCGAGAGCCAGTTGTTCTTCGTCGGGCGGCCTGTGGCAGCCACGGACGGAACGGTGTTTGTCCCGCTTCTCAGGTCCGGCGAAATCCGGGTTTTTGACGCCGAGGGAGCATACCTCCGCACCATCGGAAGGGCTGGCGATGGCCCCGGCGAGTTTGCTGGCCTGAACCTCCTGTATCTCGTCGGAGACATCCTGTATGCCGTCGACGCACGGCTCCGACGGGTTACCGCGTTCACGGAAGAAGGCGAACTCCTGTCGACCGCCTCCCTCCCCGCAGTCGGGGACAGGCTCGTATCAGTGAGCTTCCACGGGCGGCTCGGTGATGACTGGATGCTTTCCCTCTCCCATCCCTACGACTGGCCCGAGCACGGTCGGTTCGTGGACCGACGCACGAGCCTCTTCCTTTCCCCCAGCGGCTCGGGGCTGGATGGAGCGTTCCGCGCATTCGAACGGGAGGCCGACCGTCCACCCGCGTTGGCCGAATACACGTGGAGCCGGATGTTCGGAATGCGCCAGGGAGGAGCGCTGACGGGACAATCCCCCCTGTGGGGCCCGCGCGGGGCGTGGGCGTCGGACGGAGCGCGACACATCTTCGTAACCGTCGGGGACGAGTACCGGATCGATGCGTTCGAACCGGAAGGAACCCTCGTGCGGAGCCTGCGGCGAAGCCATGAGCCCGTACCGATCACCCCCGAGTTCAAGGACCGATTTCTCGCGGAAGCCGCCGCCCACCACGATACCGCGGGCACGTCCACCGAGTTCGGTGTCGACCCCATGGTGATTGAGCGATTCCGAGCCGACCTCCCGACGCCTCCCCACCTCCCGCCGCTCGGATCGATTCTCGCGGGGCCCGATGGAACCCTTCTCGTCGAACGCCCCGATCTCGTGGCCGACCCCGTGGCGCAGGTCTGGACGAGGCTCGGCCCCCAGCCGTCCACGTGGGACCTGTTCGATCCGGATGGAGCCTTCGTGGGCGCGGTCACCTTCCCGCTTCGCTTCGCTCCTCATCTCCTCCTGGAGGACGCAGTGCTGGGGGTACACCGGGACGAGCTGGGAGTGGAGTACGTGGTACGCCTTCGGATCGAGACGCCGTAGGGCGCTGCCCAGTACCCGGCCCTGACGGAGCGGCGCGCTCCAACCACGCGAATGTCCGGATCCGCGCACCGGGTTCCCGAAATCGGACATCCCGGGCCGGAGACGGGGGGTGCGAAAAACGTGAAACGCCCGTCCTGCAGCGGGTTTCACGAGATCCGGCGAGTGGCATGACCGGTGCATATCCGCATCGGGTAGCGCTGCCAGCCCTCGCCCGACCCCCCCTCGCACCCGAGGTAGAAGTGGAAACGCTGATCCAGGATCTCAGCTACGGAATCCGCCAGCTCCGACGGAGCCCCGCCTTTACCGTGGTGGCGGTGGTTACCCTCGCGGTCGGCATCGGGGCCACGACCGCAATCTTCAGCGTGGTGAGAGGCGTCCTGCTCGAACCTTTGCCGTACATGGCGCCGGAACGTCTGGTGATGGTATGGGAAGAAGGCGGAGACGTATCGCGGGATAGCTGGTTCAGCCTGAGGGAGTTCGTGGAGTACGGGGAGGCGGTGAGCGGCTTCGAGGAACTTGCAGCCTACACCATGGGCACGGCCACGCTCAACGAAACCGAACCGGAGCAGGTGCGGGCGGCGCGGGTGACCACGAACATGTTCGCCACGCTCGGCGCTCAGGCCCTTCATGGCCGCACCTTCACGGAGGACGAGGGAGAGCCCGGGAGGGGCGATGTCGTGATCCTCGGCCACGGGCTCTGGGAGCGGCAGTTCGGCGGCGATCCGGGCGTGATCGGCCAGGAGATCCGGGTTGCCGCGAACGTGCTGGGCCAGCAGAGCTCCGCGGGCGAGGGACTTCGGACGGTGGTGGGCGTGATGCCGCCCGATTTCCGGATGCCCCTGGACTTTCGCGAACGGAGCCCCACGGACCTCTGGCTGCCTCACACGATCGACTTTGCGACCCCCATGCCGTGGGGCAGCCGGTCGTACTACCTGGTCGGGCGCCTGGGTGCGGGGGTGAGCACCGCCCAGCTTACCGCAGAGCTGGAGCGGACGCTGGCTCTGTGGATCGACGACGGCCGCCTGGAACCGCGCTCGGTGGGCGCCCCGCGCGCAGCGTTCACATTGGACGAGCTCCTGCTGGGGAGCGTGCGTCCGACTCTCTGGACCCTGCTCGGGGCCGCGGGTCTCCTGCTGCTGATCGCCTGTGCGAACGTGGCTCACCTCCTGCTGGCGCGAGCGGACGCCCGGCGCAGGGAAATTGCCACCCAGTCGGCGCTCGGCGCCAGCCGGTTGCGTATCGCCAGGCGGTTGATGGTGGAGAGCGGGCTCCTGGCCGGGCTCGGAGCCGCATGCGGAATTGCGATCGCATATGGAGGGGTGCGCGCTGCTGTGGCTCTGACGCCCCTCAACGTGGTCCGTATGAGGGACGTGTCGCTCGATCTCGAAGTGCTCGCCTTCGCGGCGCTCCTGACTATCGGAACGACCGTGGTCGCCGGGGTCGTGCCAGCGCTTCGACTGTCCAGAGTCGAGGCCGCCGCGGCCATGGCGGGCGCGCGCGGCGATCCATCGTCGATGCGCCGCGGGGCTCGAAGGCTGCTCGTTGTGGGGGAGACCGCCCTCTCGCTCGTCCTCGTGATCGGAGCTCTCCTCCTCGCCCGCAGCTTCAAGGAACTCAGCAACGTCTCCCTCGGCTTCGAGCCGGAGAACGTTCTTGCACTCAGCGTGTCGCTTCCAACCGCCGAGTACCCGGACGAGGCGAGCGTGAACGGCTTCTTCCGTCAGATCATGGAGCGCGTGGCCACCCTGCCGCAGGTAGAAGGGGCGGGCGCCGTGCGCGTCCTGCCGCTGGCGGGGATGATCGGCGAGTTCAGTCTCACGGTCGAGGGTCTGCCCTCCGAGTCCGATCAGGACATCGCCGCGGACTGGCAGGTCGTGACCCCCGGGTACCTTGAGGCGATGCGTATCGAGCTGTCAGAGGGTCGGTCGATCCTTCCCTTCGATGCCGAGGACGCTCCGCTCGTGGCCGTCATCAACGAGACGATGGCGGCGCGCTACTGGCCGGGCCAGAGCGCGCTGGGCCGGCGCTTCCACCTGGGGACAGCGGACCAGCCCTGGCTCGAGGTGGTCGGGATCGCGCGGGACATCCGGCGAAACGGAGTACTCGACGGTGCCCGCGCCGAGATGTACGTGCCCCACGCACAGTGGAGCACGGCCCTCGGCGGGGTGCAGCCGCGGCGGGCGATGACCCTCATCGTCCGGACAGCCGGCCCTCCCCTCGCCGTTGCATCTCTGGTTCGCGAACAGGTGCATGCGCTCGATGCGAACCTTCCCGTCTCCGACGTACGGACGCTCGAGTCGGTCGTCGCAGAGGCACTCGCCGAGCCCCGCTTCGCCGCGCTCCTCCTGGGCGTGTTCGCCGCCCTCTCCATCCTGCTCGCGGGGTCGGGTCTGTACGGCGTGATCTCGTTTGTGACTTCGCGGCGCACCCACGAGATCGGGGTGCGCGTGGCGCTCGGTGCTCGCAGTGCCGCCGTCGTCCACCTGATCATGCGCGACGGACTCGCCACC
>JBGTMU010000139.1:0-9084 GCA_041743405.1 Longimicrobiales bacterium
GGGATCGCGGCCTCCCGCGTTCCCGCCGGTTCCGCCCCCCGGTTCCGCCCCCCGGTTCCGACCCCCCCCATTTTGTCCCCCCGGTTTTCCGACCCCTCCTCTTCGCCCCTCGCAGGCCCGCCAGAGCGCCCCGTCCCGCGCCGATCATTCCTTGACTTCACTCCCCTCTGTGGTAGATTCCACGTTGTCTGTTAGCACTCGCGAGCCATGAGTGCTAACAGACAGTCCCTCGCCACAAAATGACGTGTTACACGGAGGAGTATCGATGACGACGACGTCCAGCAAAGTACGTCCCCTGGCCGATCGGGTCGTGGTTCAGGCCCTGGCCGAGGCCGAGCAGACCCGAGGCGGTCTCTATATCCCGGACACCGCCAAGGAAAAGCCGCAGCAGGGGAAGGTCATCTCAGTCGGCCCGGGGAAGTTCTCCGAGCACGGCGAGAGGATCGTTCCGGATGTGAAGGCCGGCGACACCGTTCTCTACGGGAAGTACTCGGGAACGGAAGTGACCGTGGACGGTGAGGAATACCTCATCCTGCGCGAGTCCGACATCCTGGCTGTGATCGACGGCTGATTAGCAGGACCCACCCACTGGTTTCACTGTACTGAAGGAGAATACGACGATGGCATCGAAGGATCTGCATTTTGATACCGAGGCCCGGGCCAAGCTGAAGGTCGGGGTCGACAAGCTGAGTCAGGCCGTGAAGGTCACTCTCGGCCCGAAGGGCCGTAACGTGGTGCTGGACAGGAAGTTCGGCGCCCCGACCGTCACCAAGGACGGCGTTTCCGTCGCGAAGGAGATCGAGCTGGCCGATCCCGTGGAGAACATGGGCGCCCAGATGGTCAAGGAAGTCGCGACGAAGACCTCCGACCTCGCCGGTGACGGCACCACCACCGCGACCGTTCTCGCCCAGGCGATCTTCGCCGAGGGGCTGAAGAACGTGACCGCCGGCAGCGACCCGATGGCGATCAAGCGTGGCATCGACCGCGCCACCGCCAAGGCCGTGTCCGAGCTCCAGAGCATCTCGCAGGAGACGAAGGGGAAGAAGGAGATCGCCCAGGTCGGCGCCATCTCCGCGAACAACGACCCGGAGATCGGTGATCTGATCGCCGACGCGATGGAGAAGGTCGGGAAGGACGGCGTCATCACCGTCGAAGAGGCCAAGGGTCTCGAGACGACGCTCGAAACTGTGGAAGGGATGCAGTTCGATCGCGGCTACCTCTCGCCCTACTTCGTGACCGATCCGGAGAGGATGGAGGCGATTCTCGATGACGTGATGATCCTTATTCACGACAAGAAGATCTCGTCCATGAAGGATCTCCTCCCGATCCTCGAGAAGGTGGCACAGATGGGCCGCCCCCTCATGATCATCGCGGAGGACATCGAGGGCGAAGCGCTGGCCACCCTCGTGGTGAACAAGCTGCGCGGAACCTTGAAGGTCTGCGCCGTGAAGGCCCCCGGCTTCGGCGACCGCCGGAAGGCCAAGCTGCAGGACATCGCAGTATTGACGGGCGGACAGGTCATCTCCGAGGAAGTCGGCTTCAAGCTGGAGAACGCGGTTCTCTCCGACCTCGGTGAGGCCAAGCGTGTGGTGGTCGACAAGGACAACACCACGCTCGTGGACGGCTCCGGTGACAGCGACAAGATCAAGGGTCGGATCGACGAGATCCGGAATGCGATCGACAAGTCGACCTCCGACTACGACCGCGAGAAGCTGCAGGAGCGGCTTGCGAAGCTCTCCGGCGGCGTGGCCGTCATCAACGTCGGCGCGGCGACCGAGACCGCGATGAAGGAGAAGAAGGCCCGCGTGGAAGACGCACTTCATGCAACGCGCGCGGCCGTCGAAGAGGGGATCGTCCCCGGGGGTGGTGTGGCTCTCCTGAGGGCCCAGGCCGCTCTGGGTTCGTTCAAGCTCGACAGCCAGGCCGAGCAGATCGGTGTGGAAATCCTGCGGCGGGCCCTCGAGGCTCCGATTCGTCAGATCGCGACGAACGCCGGGGTCGAGGGTTCGATCGTGGTGGCGAAGGTGCGGGAGTCGAGCGACGGGAACTTCGGCTTCAACGCGGCCACCGAGGTCTATGAAGATCTGGTCGAGGCTGGTGTAATCGATCCGACCAAGGTGGTGCGGACCGCGCTTCAGAACGCGGCTTCGATCGCCGGACTCCTTCTCACCACCGAGTGTGTCGTCGTGGAGCACCCGGAGGAAGAGCAGGGTGGTGGCGGCGCTCCCGGCGGGATGGGGGGCATGGGCGGAATGTACTGATCCGCACCGTAGCATGAGGTCAGTGAAGGGGCGGGGGGCGTTGGCCTCCCGCCCCTTTTCTTGATTAGTCGCCCGGCTTCCGATACCCTCGGTGCGGTCATCGACGGCCCGCAGGGTCAAGACAGGTTCCCCACACCGATTGGAAACGCAGGTTTTGAGCGAACCCAGCCTTCATTCGAGGAGCGAGCCCCCGGCGTTGCTTCGTGTAGCCCTCGTGATTGTCCTCCTCTACCTCTTCCTTGTCGGGGTAGGGCTGCTGGAGGCGGGGATCGCGGCCATGGGCCAGGGCTTCCAGACGGCGTTCATCAGTTCAATTGCGAACCCCCTCTCGGGTCTCTTCGCCGGGATCCTGATCACCGTGATGGTGCAGTCCTCATCGGTCTCCACGGCCACGATCGTGGGGATGGTCGGGTCGGGGACCCTCCCCGTGAATCTGGCGGTCCCGATGATCATGGGTGCGAACATCGGGACCACCGTCACGAACACGCTCGCTTCCCTCGGAAGCATCCGCCGCTCCGAAGAGTTCAGGCGCGGCTTCGCGGCCGCCACGATCCACGATTTCTTCAACCTGATGGCCGTCGGGTTCCTCCTTCCCCTCGAACTCGTCACGGGTTTCCTGACCCGCACGGCAACCTGGCTCACCGGAATCATCCACGGGGCGGATTTCGAGACATCGGCTCCCGGTACCAGCCCGATCCGAATGGTCGTGAAATATCCGGTCGGGGTGCTCCAGGGGATGTTCGAAACCGGCCCGGTGGCCGGGGTGATCTTCCTCGTGATCGGTCTCGCGCTGATCTTCCTCGCCCTCGCCTTCATCACGAAGAACATGAGGCGACTCGTGGCGGGAGGGGTGGAGAAGGCCATGAACCGCTTCATCGGGGGCGGAGGGGGCACATTCGGAATCGTGGTCGGTATCGTGATCACGGTGGCGGTCCAGTCTTCCAGCATCACCACCTCGATCCTGGTCCCCCTCGTGGCCGCAGGCGTCCTCACCCTCAAGAGCGCCTACCCGATCACGATCGGAGCGAATATCGGCACCACGATTACCGCTCTGCTCGCGTCCCTGGCCGTGCTTCGCCCCGAAGGGCTCACGATCGCCCTGGTTCACACCCTCTTCAACCTCACCGCCACCGCAGTGATCTACCCGTTCGAACGGATCCGGAACATTCCCCTGCGTCTCGCGGAACGGATGGCGGACGTTGCGGTCCGACGGCATTCCGTGGTGTTCGCCTACGTGCTTGGACTCTTCCTGATTCTCCCCCTGCTCGGAATCCTCCTCATCCCGTAGGGGTAGAGGACCGACTGCACCCATGACATCCATCCACGGTTGGAGCCTGCCATGACCACGATGTTCCGATTCCTCCGCGGAGACGGGAGTGACCGTCTCACGAAGATCGCCGGGAAGGCGCAGCAGATGCTCGCCAACGACCGTCGGGAATTTGATCTGGCGATGTCGGCACTCCTCGGGGACATCGTCTGGTCCGAGGTGAATGACGAACTCCGCGGGCTCGATCGGGAGGTGAACGAACTCGAGAGGGAGATCCGGCAGCAGCTTGTAGTCCACGCGAGCGTGTTCGGCGCGATCGAGACCCCGGCGGTCCTCGTCTACATGTCGATCGTGAAGGATATCGAGCGCGTGGGAGACTACGCCAAGAACCTTCTGGATCTGGCCCGGGATGGCGCGACTTTCGAAGGTCTCGCCAATGAAGAGGAATGGCGCACTCTCTGGTGGGGCGAGATCGCAGATTTCATCACCCAGGCCGCGGATGCATTCGGGAAATGGGATGGTCCCCGTTCGCGCGCGATGATCGCCCGGGGCGACGAGATCCTCGACCTCTGCGATCGCCGGGTATCGGCGCTCGTGAAGGGGACCAACACCGACCCTCACGCCGTTTCCCGGGCGCTCGCTCTCCGGTATCTCAAGCGGGTGGTGGCCCATCTCATGAACCTGCTTACCGCGGTCGTGATGCCGCTCGACCAGCTCGACTACTTCGACGAAGACCCGGAGGACCGCAAGGATCGAAAGGCACGATTGAGGAGGGAATCCGGCGAGTGATCATCGACTGCCACGTACACCTCAACAACTACGACGAGAATCGGACGCGCACCGTCCCGGAGATGGCCGCGGATCTCTTCCAGACGATGGAGGATTCAGGCGTCGACCACGCGGTCGTGCTCAGCTCGTACAAGGCGACGGACCACCGTCCCCACATCGACGAGCTCATCCATCATGTGGGGAATGACCCCCGGATCACCCTGGTGGAAGGGCTGCGCTGGCGGGTCGATGAGCAGCGCACCGACCTCTTCCGGATGGAGGAACGGATCCGGGACGGCCTCGTGCGCGGGATCAAGCTCTACCCGGGGTACGATCGGTATGCGATCAACGATCCTTCCCTCGAAGCGGTCTTCCGGGTCGCGGCCAAGCACGACGTCCCGGTCATGATCCACACCGGCGACACCTATTCCGCTCACGCGAAGGTGCGGCAGGCTCACCCCCTGCTGGTGGATGACGTGGCGGTCGACTTTCCGGACGTGCGCTTCGTGATGTGCCACCTGGGCAACCCCTGGTTCCAGGATGCCGCGGAAGTCCTCTACAAGAACGACAACGTGTACGCGGATATCTCGGGGCTCACCCTCGGCGACTTCACCTACGAGTTCGAGCGCTACATCATGCAGCGTGTGCGTGACATGATCTTCTACATGGGCGAGCCCGGTCGGCAGCTTCTCTTCGGCACCGACTGGCCTCTCGTGGAAATGAAGGGTTACGTACGCTTCCTGGAGGGGCTGGAGCTGGCCGAGGACGACAAGGAGGGAATGGCGTGGCGCACTGCGGCCAACCTCTTCCGGATCCGCACCGAATAGCGGATCACCCCTTCACGGTCGCCCCTCCAGGAGGCGGAACATCCTGGAATCGGTGCCGAGCACCAGGGTGGAAGTCTCGTCCACGACCCGGGCCGCGGCCTCGAGCGACCGGATGAACTCGTAGAACTCCGGCGAAAGTCGATGAGCCTCCGCGTAGAGTCGCGCGGCCTCGGCGTCGGCATTCCCACGGATCTCTTCCGCATCGCGCACCGCCTCTGACCGGATCCTCGACAGCTCCAGTTCGCGCATCCCCCGGATCCGGGCCTGTTCTCCGGCTCCCATCGATCGAAACTCCTCCGCCGCGCGATATCGCTCCGAAGTCATCCGCGCGAAGACATCGTCCTGCACCTCGTCCACGTAGTCGGTCCGCTTGAAACGGAAGTCGAGGAGCTCGATCCCGAGCTCGTTCAGGAGCCGGGCGTTGGCTCGCTCCGTGATCTCCTGCGCGATCTGCGCCCGTCCGACGATGATCGGGTCGAAAATGGCCTCCTCCACCCCGAGGTCGATCACGATCTCATCCTGAGGGCGGTTCGTGCTCCGCACATTCTCAATCAGGTCGTGCCGACTCACGGCGTTCCGGATTTCGCCGTCCATGATGTCATCGATCCGGGTCTGGGCGAGCCGTTCGTCCCGCACGCGCTGGTAGAAGAGGAGGGGGTCGCTGATCTTCCAGCGCGCGAAGCCGCTCACGAGAAGGAATCGCCGATCCCGGGTGGCGATCCGTGTCGGCACTCCTTCCCACTCCAGATACCGGCCATCCAGACGGTTCACCTTCTGGACGAAGGGCACCTTCAGGTGCAGACCGGGGCTGGTGCGCGCATCCCCGACCGGCTCCCCGAACTGCGTGATGATGACCTGCTCCCACTCCTGCACGGTGTAGGTAGCCGAAAGGAGCGTGATGATCGCCACGAAGGCGAGCGCGATACCGGCCTGGGACTTCATGGGCGATTCCCTCCGTTTGCGCGGGGTGTTCCGTCGGGCCTGAGGATCCCCTCTCCCCCAGTCAGATCGAGTAGCGGGAGGATCCCCCTCACCTCAGGATCCACAAACACTTTGCGGCGGACGCCCCCAAGCACCTGCTCCTGCGCTTCGAGGGTGAGTCGAGTGCGCACCACGTCCGGTGCACGGCGGTATTCTTCGTGGAGTGCACGGAATCGGGCCACCTCACCCATCGCACGGTTCACGCGATCCAGCGCATATCCCTCCGCGCGAAGAACCGTCTCCTGCGCCTCTCCCTCGGCCCTCGGCACATCCCGGTTGTAGTCGGCCCAGGCTTCGTTGATCATCCGCTCCCGCTGCTGCTGGGCTCCACTCACGGAGTCCCAGGCCGGGCGGACCGGGGCGGGGGGGGTCGCGTCCTGGAGGATCACCTGCACCACCCTGATTCCCATTTCGTACTGATCGACGACCTCGTTGAGGGCGGCAAGGGTGCGGTTTTCGATTTCGCCTCTCCCGACCGTGAGGGATTCCGTGACGGTCCGGTCGCCCACGATCTCCCGCATCACGGATTCGCTGAGGGCGCGCAGGGTCCCGGTGGGATCGCGAACGTTGAAGAGATAGGCGTTCGGATCCGTGACGCGGTACTGCACTACCCACTCCATGTGCACCACGTTCAGGTCGCCGGTGAGCATCAGCGCTTCCGGCGACACGGTAGTATACCGCGTGGGTGCGTCACCGCCTTCCTGGGTCCGGAACCCGAACTCCTCCTTCAACTGCCGCTGGATCGGGACCTTCCGTACACGCTCGAGGATGGGGATCTTGGCATGGAGGCCGGGGTCGGCCTGACGGACCACCTTACCGAGCCGGAGCACCACCCCCACTTCCTCGGCGTCGACCTGATAGATCGTGCCCAGCGCCACAATCAGGGCTGCGGCGATCAAGGATCCGCGGAAGAGGAGGCGACCGGCGCGCCTTCCATCGGCGTCGCTCGGGGTTCGGACCCGCTGGAACGCGGCACCCAGTACTTTTCCGATTTCATCGGGGGTCGGGGGTCCTGACATGGTTCATGCTCCGGAAGCAGGGTAGACCGGGTGTTCTGTGACCCGGAAGGACGGAAACCGCCGCGAAGCGGGTCGAAGAAATGGGCGCTCGGCCGCGCGGAGGCGACACGGTGCACTGTTTCAGGATACGGATCCCGGCGCCCCCTCCTTCGAAGCATCCGGTCCGACCAGCAGGTCCTCCGGCCTCGCCCCGAACACGCAAGACCCGATTGCGCTGTTCCTTCCAATGGTCGAACGGCCTGCCAGGCCCTCCGACGATCAGCGCACCCCGACCCACCCCCGCACCGATTCGAAGAGCGCCGGGGAGTCGTAGGCCACGCCCTCCTTGAAGACGAGCGTCATCTGCCGGATCGCTTCGGGGTCGCGGGTGAGATCACCGCGCATCAGGACGAGATCGGCCCGTTTCCCCTCTTCGATCGTCCCGATTTCGTCGATCATTCCCAGGTAGATCGCGCCGTTCCGGGTGGCCACGGCCACGGCCTCCTCCGGGGTGAGTCCGATCTCGATCAGAAGCTGGACCGAGCGCTGGTTGGCATAGCCTGGGACCACGTCGCCCCCTCCCGTGGGATCGGTGCCCGCGACGAGCATGCCCCCCCGCTCATGGAAGATCCGCTCCATGTCCATGTACCGCTGGAGCAGTTCCGGCGCGCTTCTTTCCCCGCGGGCACCCGCCGCGACCCGCGCTTCTACCGATTCCCTGAGCTGGGGGAGCATCGCCTGGTAGGCGCCATCCGGGGGGGGTGGTCGCCCCGGCACGGCCCTCTCTACCACGTTGAGGGTGGAGGTGAGCGCCACTCCGGCGGCGATCAGATGATCCACCACGTCCAGGAATTCCCGGCTCTCCAGATCGAGCGCCAGGTAGGACTGAGCCCCCCCGCCGATGCACCGGTCAGGCTCCTTCCCCGGGATCCAGTCGGTGGCCGCAAAGAATCCGTGCTCGAGGTTGTCGATCCCGAGGTCAGCCGCCTCCCGGTAGGTGATCGAGCACAGGTGTCCGGTCACCTTCGCGCCGCGGGCATGCGCGGCCTCGATTGCGGCCCCGAGCGTGGCACGGTCGATCAGGTTGTAGGCCTTGAACGAAGTGACGCCCAGGTCCATCCAGAAGTTTACATGAGCCCGGGCCTGCTCGGGCGTCGCAAGCTGGGGGAAGGCCCGCACGAACCCACCGGGGCCTTCGAGATACGGTCCCGTCACATCCATCCGCGGTCCGGGGATGCGCCCCGCTTCAATGAGCCGTCGGGTGCTCAGATCCGAGTAGGGATCGAGGCTTCCCCCTGTGCGGATCGTGGTCGCCCCGCCCGCCAGATAGAGCGGCGGAAAGGAGAGTTCGTTCGTGTTGTAGCGAGCGCCGCCTGACGGGTAGAACATGTGCTCGTGCAGCATCACGAGGCCGGGAATCAGGGTGTGTCCCGCGCCGTCGATGACTTCTGCACCGAGGGGAGGCTCGAAGCTCCCGGCAGGTGCCACCCGGACGATCCGCCCATCCCGGATTTCGACCGACATTCCACTCCGCGCAGGCGTCCCCGTCCCATCGATGAGAGTCACTTCACGGATGAGGAAATGGGAAGACTCACTCGCCACGAAGCCGCGCACGGCATCGGAGAGGGCTTCGAGCGGCTGAGCGCCGGCCGGACTGGGCGCGGCGAGGAGGGCTGCGACGCAGGCGATGAGGAGAGCAGGAAGGCAGGCACGGAGCCAGGCCACGGGGCGGGTCGCGGGGCCGGGGATGCTGATTCGCATGGGTGGTCCGGGGCTGTGGATCATGTTGGAGAACTTCCGTCGGGGGCGGGAAGGGTCTCGGTTTCAGGGGCCGAAGCCTCGAAGAGGGATGCCGCTCAAAGTACGATGCCCCATCCGTTCCGGCCACGCAGCATCGCTGCCTTGCGCCGCCGTTCTCCCGTCCAGGGGAGCACGCCCGGCGCCCCCAGAGCTCAGATGAGTTCCGCTCCGTTCCGGCCAAG
>JBGTMU010000140.1:0-12067 GCA_041743405.1 Longimicrobiales bacterium
TACGGGGGTCCTCACCGCGGACGGAGGGCTGAATCGGGCGGCGATGCGGGCGCGGATCCTGGCGGACCCCGGGGCGCGGAGCGATCTGGAAGCGATCGTTCATCCGGAAGTCGCACGGCGTCGAGAAGTCTGGCTCGAGGAGCGAAGGGTCGAGGGGCACCCGCTCGTGGTCAGCGAGATCCCCCTCCTCTTCGAGGTGGGAATGGAAGATGGCTTCGACCGCGTGGTCGTCGTGCACGCCCCCGAGGCGATGCGGCTGGCGCGGCTCGTGGAAGACCGGGGCCTCTCACCCCAGGAGGCCCTTCGCCTCATGGACACGCAGGGGGACCCCGAACTCAAGCGGAGCCGGGCGGATCATGTGATCCTGAATGAGGGAAGCCGCGGAGAGCTCGAGGCTGCGGCCCGGGCCCTGCTCCAGGAGCTCACCAGCCTGTCGACGGGGGAAGGGTGATCGGAACCATGCGGATCGATCTGCACCTTCACACCCACGGGTCATGGGACTCCCTTTCCGATCCCGAGGAAGTTCTGGAGCGTGCGCGGGCCCGGGGGATCCAGCGGTTCGCCATCACCGACCATGACCGGGTGGAGGTGGCGCTCCAGATGGCGGCCCGACATCCGGACGAAGTGATTCCGGGGGAAGAGATCCGCACCGCCGAGGGTTTCGACCTGATCGGCCTCTACCTCAGTTCGCTGATCCCTCGCGGAACGCCGGCGCGGGAGTGCTGCGAGCGGATCCGCGCGCAGGGGGGGATCGTCTACCTCCCCCACCCGTATGCTCCGGGGAAGGGGGGCGGGGGGCGCTTCGCGGAAGACATCGTGACCGAGGTGGATGTGGTGGAGGTCTTCAACGCGCGGCTGCGCACGGCGGGGCGGAACCGGAAGGCCGTTCAGCTCGCTGCCGGGCACGGGCGGCTGGCGGGGGCCGGTTCCGACGCTCACACCCCCGGCGAGGTGGGGAACGGATGGGTCGAGGTGCCTCCCCATCCGAACTCCGCTCCCGACCTCCTGCGGGCGCTCAGGGGGGCGGGGGTGGGGGGACAGAAGGCCCCACTTCATGTATTTTTGGGATCCAACTGGGCCAAGCTGCGCAAGCGCCTCAACCCGACTCTCGACACGGTTCCCGGAGCACCCCGTTCATGACCTACCAGCTCTCACCCGCTCGAAGCTCACACTTCGAGCGTATCCTCCCGCAGCTACTGGAGGCGCGGGAGGTCATCCTGACCACGCATCTGAACGCGGATGGGGATGGAACCGGATGTGAGGCCGCGCTGCTGGAGTTCTTCGCGGAACGAGGGATCGAGGCCTGGATCGTGAACCCGACGCCCTTTCCGGATGCATATCGCTTCCTCGTGGGGGATCCGGAACGGATCCTGGATGCCGGGAGCTCCGAAGCGACCCAGCGGTGCTTCGCCGCCGACCTGTGCGTGGTCGTGGACACGGGCGAGGTGCACCGCCTGGGTCGGGTGAAGCCGATGGTCGAGGCACTCCCGAAGATCGTGATCGACCACCACCCCGTCGGCGACCGCCCCATCGAAGGAGACGGGATCCGGGATCCCTCTGCCGCCGCGGCCGGAGAACTCGTTTTCGAACTCCTCCACCTGGCGGGCGGGCCATGGACCCGACCGGTCGTGGAGGGGCTATATGCGGCGATCCTCACCGACACCGGCTCCTTCCGATTTTCGAATTCCACGGCGGGGGCGCACCGCGTGGTCGGGGAGTTGATCGAGCGAGGCGCGGACCCCGAACTGATTCACAGACAGCTCTACGGATCGGTGCCCATCCGACGCCATCGCCTGCTGGAGAGATCCCTCCCCTCGCTCGCCGTGTCGGAAGACGGGAGCGTGGCGTGGATGACGGTCAACCACGAGGCGTTCCGCGACCTGGACTGCATGCCCGAGGACATCGATGGGCTGGTCGATTTTCCCCGGGAGGTGACCGGGGTCGAGGTGGCACTCCTCTTTCGTGAACTCCCGGAGGGAGGGACGAAGGTCTCGTTCCGATCCAATGGAGAGGTGGACGTGAACCGGGTGGCGGGGCTTTTCGAGGGCGGCGGGCACGTCCGCGCGTCCGGAGCCTTCATCCAGGCGCCCGAGAAGGAGGTACGGCCCCGCGTGGTGCAGGCGACGCTCGATGCGGTGCATGAACGGCTTCCTCCCGATGGAACCGCCGAAGGGGATGGGGCGTAGTTTCATGAAGGATCAGGACCCCGGAGTCCCCGCCGCCATGCCTCGTGCCCTGAGGGAGCTCGCGGTCGCGGTGGCACCCGAGAGCATGGATCGCCTCTGGGTGTTCCCGCCCCTCCGGAAGGGGCGCCGGGAGTCCGGACTTCTGGCCGCAGGCTGCTTCCGCGGCGGAGAAGTTCGACTTCTCGTTACCCTCGCATATCGTGCCGAGGAGACGGGGAGGGGGATCGAGTACGAGGCCCGGGTGGCCGAAGAGGGCGAGGCCCCGGTGGACCGGCTTCCCCGGATCATGGAAGGCGTCGTGCACCGGGCAGGCGAGGCCTTCGGCGAGCCTCGAAACATCGGGATTTCAGGAAACCGCGAGCGCTTTCAGCGACTCCTTGAGGAAGGCCAGGCGTGAACGCAACCCAGACCCCCTTCATTCGTCTCTTCGGACGCTTTCTGCGTGAGCAGGGGCTTCCGGTCACTTCGCAGCGCGAGGCAGTCGCGGACGTCGTGTTCTCGTCCAGCGAGCACCTGTCGGTGGATGACATCGAACAGGAGCTGCGGGAAGGGGGGGAGCGCATCGGGAAGGCCACGATCTACCGGACCCTCGACCTCCTCGTGCGCAGCAGACTTGTGGCGGAGCACGACTTCGGCGAGGGGTTCAAGCGCTACGAGCATCGCCTGTCGCGTCGACCGGAGCACGAACACCTCATCTGCCTCGAATGCGGGAGGGTCACCGAGTTCCAGAGCGACGAGGTGTGGGCGGTGAAGAACCGCGTGGCGGAACGATTCGGATTTCGACCGGCTCGCCACAAGCTCGAGATCTACGGTCTGTGTGCGGCGTGTCAGGCGGGCGGGGCGGTGCTCTCCGACGAGGGGCTGAGCTGTCCGATCGAACGGGTCTGAGCGGCCCCTCCTCCTCGTCACGCCTCTACCACCGTCCCTTCCTTCTCCGCTTCACACGAGAGAGACCCGCATGAGCGATTCCCCCTGGGAACTGCCACACACCTTCCTCGGCCTCGACGAGACGCTCGGCTCGCTGGAGCATGCCCGGGCGGTGCTCCTTCCCGTTCCCTACGAATCCACCACCTCGTATTCGGGTGGAACCCGCAACGGTCCCCGGGCGATCATCGAGGCGTCGCGCTTCGTGGAGCTGTATGATCAGGAGCTGGATCGGGAGCCCGGGCTGGAGGGGATCCATACCCTTCCCGCTGTCGAACTCACCAAGGCCGGGTCGACCGAGGCGGCGGCTCAGCTCGAAGCGGTCTACGGAGACTTCCTGGACCGGATCGGAGACCGATTCCCCTTCATGCTCGGGGGGGAACATGCGGTCACCGCACCAGCGATTCGAGCCACGGCAGCCCGGCGCCCCGGGCGCCTCAGCGTGCTCCAGATGGATGCTCATGCCGATCTCCGGGACGGCTACGAGGGCGCCCCGTGGTCACACGCCTCCTTCGCCTACCGCTGTCTCGACGTGGCCGACTTCGTCCAGGTCGGAATCCGGGCGGTCTCGGCGGAGGAAGTCGAGGTCATGCGGAGCCGCGAGGGGATCACGGTGATCTGGGCCGATGAGATGTGGGAAAACGACGCATGGATGGACCGTGCGCTTGCCGCCCTCGGAGACGAGGTCTATCTCACCGTGGACATCGACTATTTCGACCCTTCGATCATGCCTTCCACGGGAACTCCGGAGCCGGGGGGTGGAGACTGGTACCGGACGCTCCGTTTTCTTCGGAGGGTCTTCGAGGAGAAGCGGGTGGTGGGGGCCGACCTGGTCGAACTGGCGCCGATCCCGGGGCTGCACGCACCCGATTTCATGGCCGCGAAGCTCGTCTACAAGTTGATCGGATACCACCTGGCATCCTGATCCCGTGATTCTGAAGCCGGTCACTCTGGCGGGAAACTTCCCGGAACGAGCCATGGCGCGTGCCACGGCCTCGTCCCGGATCGATGGGAATAGCATCCACCTCCAGTTCGAGGGGCCAGCGGCCTTCGACGCATGGCTGGAGGCGATCCGGGGGGCGCGTCGCTTCATCCTGTTCGAAAACTACATCCTGCGGGACGATGCCGTCGGGAGGCGCTTCCGCGATGCGCTGGTGGAGAAGGCCCTGAGCGGAGTGCAGGTCCGGCTCGTGTACGACTGGATGGGGTGCTGGGCGACCCCCTTCCGGTTCTGGCGCCCCTTCCGCGAGGCGGGCATCGAGGTCAGGGCCTTCAACCCTCCCTCCTTCCGCGACCCTCTGGGGCTTCTCCAGCGCGACCATCGGAAGCTCGTGGTGGTGGATGGGGAAGTGGCCTTCCTCGGGGGGTTCTGCGTGGGCGAGGAGTGGGAAGGGACTGAGGAACGGCCTCCCTGGCGCGACACCGGGGTCGAGATCCGCGGGCCTGCCGCAGCCCATGCGGCCCGTACCTTCGAACGGATATGGGCCGAGATGGGCGACCCGCTCCCGGAGGAACTGAGGGCGGGCGAGGGATCGGGGCCGCCCACGGGGGACACGCCCGTCTGGTTGATCGAAGGGCTCCCCTGGCGATCGCGTGTCTATCGCGCCACCCAGCTCTCGGCCTCCTTCGCGACCCATCGCATCTGGATTACCGATCCTTATTTCGTGGCCCCCCGACCCGTGTCCGAGGCTCTGATCGCCGCGGCTCGGGACGGGGTCGACGTGCGGATCCTGGTGCCGCAGCACAACAACTGGCCCTGGGTCGGTACCCTGTCACGAGGGGGGTACCGGGGGCTCCTGGAGGCCGGTGTGCGGCTCTTCGAATGGCAGGGTCCCATGATCCACGCGAAGACCTCGGTTGTGGACGGAAGCTGGTGCCGGATCGGATCCTCGAATCTGAACGCCGCTTCTCTCCTCGGAAACTGGGAGCTGGATGTCGGGGTTCTGGACCCCGATTTCGCGCGCCAGGTGGAGGGGCTCTTCCTCGCGGACCTCGCGTCGGCGGTGGAAATCGTGCTTCCCTCCCGGAAGCGGGGAGTGCCGGCTTTTCCGTCCGAGCCCCGGGAAGACGCCGGTGGGGAAGGGGAGCTCGATCGGCCGACCGCGGAATCCGGTCTCGGCACCGCACTCCTGGCCCAGGAACGGGGGCTCCATGAGCGCTGGCTGGCTCTCCAGAAGTCGCCGGCGGGAGGGCAGGCCCTCACGCTCGCCGACCTCGTGAGGGTGGGGGCCACCCTCGGTGACGCCATTGCCGGGCATCGGCTCCTCGGGCCCGAAGATCGGACCGCGCTCGGGACCATCACCCTGCTGATACTTGCGGTCGCCGCCGCCGGGGCGATCTTCCCGAAGTTCATGGGGTGGGGTGTCGCGCTCCTCTTCGGGTGGCTCGGGAGCGTTCTGGCGCTCAGAGCAATCGCCCAGTGGTGGCGGGCGCGAAGCACCAGGCATTCGAAACCGGAGGAAGAGAAGTGACCGAAGTCGGGATCCTCATCGCACTCAGTGCGGGCGTGCTCTCCTTCCTTTCGCCCTGCGTGCTCCCGATCGTGCCCTCCTATCTCTGCTTCGTGACAGGGATGAGCCTCGAGGAGATGGAAGAGGGGGTGGACCGTCGGCGGGTCCTCACCTACGCCCTCCTCTTCACCGGCGGGTTCACGATCATCTTCGTGCTGCTCGGCGCGTCGGCCTCGTACCTGGGCCGTTTCTTCCAGCATTACGACCTGTGGATTGCCCGGATCGGGGGAGTCGTGATCCTGATACTCGGGCTCCATCTGGCCGGGCTCTTCCGGATCACCCCCCTCCTCAGGGAGAAACGCTTCCATTTCGCGAATCGTCCGGTGGGGTACCTGGGGGCCGTGGGGGTGGGAATGGCGTTCGGGGCCGGGTGGACACCCTGCATCGGCCCGATCCTGGGGGCGATCCTGACGTATGCCTACGTTCAGGAGACCTTCTGGGAGGGGGTGGGGCTCCTGTTCGTCTACTCGGTGGGGCTCGCCATTCCCTTTCTCCTTTCGGCGCTCGCGCTGGACCGCTTCCTCGGGGCCTTCGCACGCTTCCGTCGGTTCCTCCCGGCGGTGCAGGTGGCTTCCGGCGTGCTTCTGGTGGTGCTCGGGCTACTTCTGATCACGGGGTCGTTCACCCTGCTCACCGGCTGGCTCGTGCGGTTCACGCCGGAGTTTCTCCTGGACCGCATCTAGTGATGTGTCCCAGCAGCGCGGCTCGCCCCATTACCCAGACACGCTCGCAACTGTCCCGTTGACCTTCCAGTAGTCCAGGCGCCTGCCAGGCCGGGGAAGGGGCCTCACCCGGTTTCCATGCCGAGGAGCTCAGCCCCGGTTTCGGGGTCGTCTTCCAGCCCCTGCTGGAGGAGCTGCCGGTGGAGGAGGGTGGCGTAGACCCCCTCCCGTGCGAGCAGGGACTCATGCGTGCCTTCCTCGACCAGCCTGCCCTCATCGATCACGAGGATCCGGTCCGCGTTCATGACGGCCGTGACTCGATGGCTGATGAGGAAGGCGGTCCTCTCCTGAAGCGCGCCGCGGAGTTCGGCCAGGATCCGCGCCTCGGTCTGGGTGTCCACTGCACTGAGCGAATCGTCCAGCACGAGGATCGCCGGCTCCCGGGCCAGCGCACGGGCCAGGGCGGCCCGCTGCTTCTGCCCGCCTGACAGGTTGATCCCCCGCTCGCCGAGCCGGGTGGCGTACCCTCGAGGGAATTCCCTCACCTGTTCGTCGAGCTGCGCGATCTCCGCGGCCCGGAGCACCCGGGGGTCCGGGGCCTCTCCCGAGGGGCCGTGGGGGAGAAAGCCCGGGAACGCCTCTTCCTCATCCAGCCCCAGCGCCACATTGGCCGCGATCGTTTCCGAGAAGAGGAAGGCGTCCTGCGGAACGATTCCGAAGATTCGGCGCAGCGACAGGGGGTCGTACTCGGGGAGGGGCACCCCGTCGAGGAGGATCTGTCCGGCCGTGGGGTCATGAATCCGGGGGAGAAGCGACACGAGCGTCGATTTCCCCGCTCCCGTGGGCCCGACGATCGCGACCGTCTCCCCGGGATCGACCCGGAAAGTGATGTCGGTGAGCACATCCCGGTCGGTTCCCGGATAGCGGAAGGATACCCCGCGGAACTCGATCCCCGGCGTCACCCCTTCGGCCGTCTTCCCCACCCCCGGAACGACCTCGGGTTCAGTCGAGAGGATCGCGTTGATCCGTCCCATCGAGGCCGCACCCCGCTGGAACAGGTTCACGACCCACCCGAGCGCCACCATCGGCCAGGTCAGAAGGTTCAGGTAGAAGATGAAGGCCACGAAGTCTCCCACCGAGATCCGACCGGCCATCACCTCGAGCCCGCCGAACCAGAGCACCACCACCATCGCCACTCCCGTGAGGAGCGCCATGATCGGATGGAAGAGCCCCTGTGCCCTGGCGAGGTTCATGTTCCGGTCGATGTATTCTCGATTGAGCGTCTCGAAGCGTCGATTCTGATCTTCCTCCTGCACGTAGGCCCGGACCAGCCGGATGCCGGTAAGGTTCTCCTGAACCTGGGTCGAAAGGGCGGAATACTGCTCCTGAATACGCTCGAAGCGGGCGTGGATGATCTTCCCGAAGCCGAGGACCGTCGGGGGGAGGAGGACCATCGGGATGAGCGCGAGCAGGGTGAGTCGCGGAGAGATCCAGAGCATCACCGCGAGAGTGAAGACCGACATCACCGACGTGTTGACCGCATACATGACGGCAGGTCCCACGGCCTGACGCACCGCGAGGGTGTCGTTCGTGGCGCGGCTCATGATGTCGCCCGTGCGCTCCCTTGCGTAAAAGGAGGCGTCGAGCCGGAGCAGGTGCCTGAAGAAATCGGACCGGAGGTCGCATTCGATGCGCCGGGAAACCCCGTTCAGAAGCTCCCTCATTCCGTATTTGGCGGCGCCCCCGAGCACCGCCACGAGGACGATGAGACCGGCATACCGGACGATCAGGCCCCCGTCCACCGTCGGATCGCCCAGCGCATCCACGGCGAGCCGGAGCACCCAGGGCCCGAGCACCGTGAAGAAGTTGGAAATCGCAACCAGGCTCAACCCGATTCCGACCGCTCTCCGGTATGGGCGGAAGTAGGGGAGGAGGGAGTGGAGATGGCTCATGGACTATTCTCGCGAATTATCGGCGTTCGCGCTCGCCCCCCCCGCTGGCGCCGGAGAGCAGCCGAAACGAGAGGCTGGTGGGACAGGACGGGAATCGGGGCCCTGTCCGGCGGGATCAACTACGCCGCCGCCGTTTCGCGCGCGTTCGCGGCGGGGTTGATCCCGGAAATCGGGACGAAACCCGCCGCCGATGGTGTCACGGGCCCGCCCCGGCGGTGTTGATCCCGATTTCCGGGACGAAACCCGCCGATGATCCGGCGGGGGGGGCCGATGGCGGGGTTGATCCCGCCTGGGCGCCCCATGGACACAGTGCGCGAAGGTGGCGGGATGGGACCACTTGCCTTGGACGGATTCACGTGGCATCTCGCTTACTCGCAGCAGCGCAGCCACTCCCTCGGTGTTCAACGAATCTCTGACTCGGGACGCTAGTGTCCCATCGCGGTCCCACCGAGCCGGGGATCGGAATGAGCCGCAAGCGTCCCGTCCGGCAGGACCATGATGGCCTGTACATCTCCGGACACTCCACCCCGCTCCTGCAGGGTGTGACCCAGCGCCTCGAGCGCGGCCTGGACCTCGGGCGCAACGCCCCCATTCTCGAAGTAGATGAGATCGGGGAGGTGCTGATGGTGAACCCGCGGTGCATTCACCGCCTGCGTGACGTTCATCCCGAAGTCCACGACGTTCATGATCGTCTGGAAGACCGTGGTGATTATCGTGGAGCCCCCAGGCGTTCCGGTCACGAAGAGCAGCCGACCCTCCGCATCTTCCACGACGGTGGGGGTCATGGCCGAAAGCATCCGCTTTCCGGGCTCGATTGCGTTCTGCTCCCCCTGGACGAGCCCGAACTGGTTGGGGAATCCGGGCTTGGCGGCAAAATCGTCCATCTCGTTGTTCAGGAGGAATCCGGCGCCAGCCACCGTCACCTTGCTCCCGAAGCCGGAGTTGATCGTGGTGGTGACGGCTACCGCATTCCCAAACCGGTCCACGACCGAATAGTGCGTGGTTTCCGTGCTCTCCCCCACGGCGAGCCCCGGACCGATCTCACTCGAGGGGGTGGCTCGATCGAGGGCGATGTCGGCTCCCCGCTCGATCGCGTAGGCATCCGAGATCATCCGGGCCACCGGCACATCCACGAAATCGGGGTCGGCGAGGACCTGGTTGCGATCGGAATACGCCCGCTTCCAGGCTTCCGCGAGAAGGTGAATGTGCTCGGCCGAGTTCCAGCCGAGGGAGGCCACGTCATGCTGCTCGACAATGTTCGCCATGAGCGCCAGGGTGGCGCCGCCCGAAGAGGAAGGGGGCATCGAGTGGATCGTGTATCCCCGGTAGCTGAAGGTGACGGGCGTGCGCCAGGCCGCCTCGTAGCCGGCCAGATCCTCGAGACTGATGATTCCTCCCCCCCGGGCCATCTCGGCCACGATCAGATCGGCCGTTTCCCCCCGGTAGAAGCCGTCGGGGCCCGCATCCCGGATCCGGGTGAGAGTGCGCGCGAGGTCGGGCTGCCGAAAGACGGTGCCGACTTCCGGAGGGACCCCCCCTGGGAGGAAGGTCTCCCGGGTGGTGTCGAAACGCTCGAGGGCCGAGCGCGACCCGCTGATGGACCCGGCGAAGCGATCCATCACCTCGAACCCTTCGGCCAGATCGATGGCGGGCTGCACGAGCGATTCCCAGGGAAGCGTTCCATGCCGCTGGTGTGCCTCCCACATCCCCATGACGGTGCCCGGCACGCCGGCCGCGAGGTGCCCGAGGACCGAGCTCTCGGTCAGCTCCCCCTGAGCGTCCAGATACATGTCGCGTGAGGCGGCCGCCGGTGCCCGTTCTCGATAGTCGAGCGCCGTCACGCTTCCATCCGCCAGCCGGGTAACCATGAAGCCGCCGCCTCCGATGTTTCCGGCGGAGGGGTTCACGACGGCGAGTGCGAAAGAAACCGCGATCGCCGCGTCCATCGCAGTCCCTCCGGCCTCCAGGATGGCGACTCCCACGCGGGTGGCGTGAGCATCGGTGGTGCTCACCATGCCATTCGGAGCCGTGACCGCTTCCGCGGAGGCGGGATAATGCCATCCCTCCGGGAAGACGATCCCACTCGCTGAATCCCCCTCAACGGCCCCCCCCGCGGGCCCTCCCCGCTCGCATCCGGCCAGCAGGAACAGGGAGAAGGCAATCCAGATCACACCTCTCCTGCGGGTGAGCAGTGAGAGGCGCCGGGAGGTCTCAGGGGACGGGAGCTGGGGAACCGTGTTCATGAATGACGGGGCTCGGGGGGCGGGGCGCATGGGCGGGGTGCCGAAGTCCGTTGCAGGCGCGCTCGAAGGTGGGTTAGAATCCGCCGACCTTCCTCCGCCGCACGGACCCGGGAGGCCACTCAGCCTCCACCGGCCGAACATAGAGGCGCACGACATGCTCGACAACCGTCTTACGGAACAGCGAAACCCCCGCTCGAGCGGCGTCGACCGGCTGACCCCGCTCGAGTTCGTCCGACTCATGAACGAGGAGGACCGTGCCGTGGCCGAGGCCGTCGGGGAGGAAGCCGAGGCGATTGCGCGGGCCATCGAAATCGTCGTGGAGACTTTTCGGAAAGGGGGGCGGCTCTTCTACGTGGGCGCCGGAACTTCCGGCCGTCTCGGGGTGCTCGATGCGGCCGAGATGCCTCCGACCTTCGGAACCGACCCGGAACGGGTGCAGGGAATCATTGCCGGAGGTTACGATGCCCTCGTCCGCGCCCGGGAGGGGGCCGAAGACAACCCGGATGACGGCGCGCGGGACGTAACGGTGCGAGGGGTCCGGGAGGGGGACTTCGTCCTGGGGGTCGCCACCTCCGGAACCACCCCGTACGTCCATGGAGCGCTCGACCGGGCCAGAGAGCTCGGCGCCCGCACCGGCTTCCTCCTCTGTACCCTTCCATCGCAGGAGCTGCGGAGCCGCCATGACGTGGTGATCGCGCCTCTGGTCGGGCCCGAGGTCATCACCGGCTCCACCCGGATGAAGGCTGGGACGGCCACCAAGCTCGTTCTGAACACGATCACGACCGGCGCCATGGTGCAGATGGGGAAGGTCTGGGGAAACCTGATGGTCGATCTGGTGGTCACCTGCGAGAAGCTCCAGGACCGCGCCGAGCGGATCCTTCGCGGCACCCTCGAAGTGGATGCAGACGAGGCGAGACGGCTTCTGGGGGAGGCGGGGGGGCGCGTGAAGGTCGCGCTCGTGATGCACGTTCGCGGTGTGGAAGCGGATGCAGCGGACGCCCTGCTGACCGCGGCTGAAGGGCGGGTCGCGGATCTTCTGGGAGATCCCGGGCGATGAGTGCGGCCCCTCTCCGAACCCTTCCAGGGCAGGGCAGACCCGCGAAGGACAGGCCCGCGAACCGGGGCCTCTTTGCGGGACTCATGTCCGGCACGTCGCTGGATGGAATCGACGCGGTGCTGCTCGAGGTAGAAGGCGTAAATCCCGGAGACATTTCGTGGTCGGTGAAAGGGTTCCTCACCTTCCCGTACTCCCGCGCGCGGCGCGAGCGGATCCTGGAAGTGATCGAGGGCGGAGGGGGGCGGGAGCTCTGTCGAATCCATTCCGATCTGGGGGAATGGCTTGCCGAGGCGCTTCTCGATCTGCTCCGGGAAACCGGAACCTCGGCCGGAGCCGTATCGGCCGTCGGATCCCATGGGCAGACCATCTGGCACGAGCCTCCGACCACCGAGGGGCCGGGCGCGACGCTCCAGCTTGGGTGTCCCGCCATCCTGGCCGAACGGTCCGGGATCCCCGTGGTGAGCGACCTGCGGTCGCGCGATGTGGCCGCGGGAGGGCACGGCGCGCCCCTCGTTCCCTGGGCCGACGCCCTC
>JBGTMU010000141.1:0-2551 GCA_041743405.1 Longimicrobiales bacterium
AGCGTGCGCTCCGTCGCCCGATCGCCCGAAGCGGGGGGAGGCACGCCCGCAGGGGGGAGCCGCTGGAGCGACGACGTGACGACGCTGGACGGCATCATCCAGGCGTACTACGACGTGATCTCCGGGCCCGCCGGCACCGCGCCCGACAGGGACCGGGATCAGCACCTCCACCACCCGGACGCGCTGGTCGCCATCACCGGTGCGCGTTCCGACGGCTCGCGGACCATCCGCACGATGACGCTCGACGAGTACCACGAGTCTTTCGGGGGGACGCGAACCGGCGGCTTCTTCGAGCGCGAGATCCATCGCGAAACGCAGCGCTTCGGGAACGTCGCGCACGCCTGGAGTACCTACGAGAGCAGTCGAGAGCCCGGCCAGGCGCCCTTCGCGCGCGGCATCAACTCGATCCAGCTCTACAATGACGGCGAGCGCTGGTGGATCACGAGCTGGATCTTCGACAGTGAGCGGCGGGACAATCCCATCCCGCAACCTTACCTTCCCGGCGGACGGTAGCCCCACGCTGGCATCGCTGCTTTGGTCCCCGCGACGGTCCACGCCGCCGCGTCGTCAACCCCGGACCATTCAGGGAGCTTGCAAGGGTTTTGTCAACCGCGTGGACGCGAGCGACGAGATCACGTATCAGCTATTACCGTGAGGATCTGGACCCCGCCGTTCCCTTCCGAGGACTACCCTTCCATGGCACGTGCCGGAACCGGAATCGATGGAGACAGCCTCGCTTCGGCCAAATACAGGAACCTCCTGGCCGCCATCCCCGACCTGATCATCTACTTGAGCCCCGCTGGCGTCGCTGAGCATTTCCACGCCTCGGCGGTCAATGCGCTTCCTATGCCGCCGGAACGGTTTGTCGGTAAGCCGATCGAGGAGTTCCTTCCCGTGGAGGCGGCCGAGGAGGCCCGGCTCGCGATGGAGGTGGCCCGAGAGGGCGGGGGCGTCCAGGTGCTGACCCACGACATGCTCGGCCCCGACGGTTCGACCCGTCATATCGAAGCCCGGATCGCCTGGACCACTCTGGGCGAGTTCGTGGTGATCGTTCGCGACGTGACCGAAAGGCAGCGGCAGGAGGACCTCCTGCGCAGATCCGAGCGACTTGCCTCCATTGGCTCGCTTCTCAGTAAGGTGGCCCATGAGCTCAGCAACCCGCTCTCCGCAATCCAGAACTTCACCGAGCTCCTGCTCATGGAACCCCGGTCCCCGGACGATCAGGAGGCCATGGAAATAATCCGACGGGAGTCATATCGGGCCGCGAAGCTGGTTTCGGAGCTGCGGATGATGACCCCCCAGAGCTGAACGCCCGAATCGCGAACATTTGGATATCAACGACGTGCTCCGCCACGTTCTCGCGGTCCGCGTATCCGCCCTTCGCAACCTCGACATCGAAGTGCGATTCGACCCGCAGGAGGGCCTGCCCCGGGTCCGCGCGGAAGGATCGGCGCTGGAGCAGGTTTTTCTCAACCTGGTGGTGAACGCGGAATACGCCCTCGAGCAGACGCCGTCCCCCCGCGCCCTCCGCATCACTACCTCCCTCGTGGAGGGAGAGGTGAGGGTGGAGGTGGAAGACAACGGCGCGGGCGTCCCTCCGGGGTTGTCCGAGCGAGTTTTCGAGCCGTTTTTCACGACGAAGCCTGCTGGAGAAGGAACAGGATTCGGGCTCGCGGTCGCCGCCGGGGTCGTTTCGCAGCTCGGTGGAACGATCCGCGTCTCCGAAGCGGAGTTGGGAGGGGCCCGGTTCTCCGTGTGGATCCCGGTGGGCTCGGACTCACGCGCCTCCTTTCCCGGTCCCGAAAGCGCATGGTCCGGGAGGCCGCGTACCGAAGTCGCCGAAACGGCCGAGGACGCTGTCGTGGCTCTCCAGATCCTCGTCGTCGACGACGAGCCCTCCATCCGCCGGGCCCTGAATCGGTACTTCACCCGCCTCGGGCACCTGGTCACCGTGGCCGAGAACGGCGGACGGGCTCTCGAACTCCTGGACCAGTGCTCGCCAACCGGTGGGTATGACGTTGTACTGAGCGACCTCAACATGCCCGGGACGACCGGCATCGAGTTGATTGCGGCGCTCCAGGCCAGGGGGGACGACCATGCGGATCGATGTATCCTGATGACAGGAAACTCGTCGCGGTGTGAGGTCGCACGGGCGGTGGGCGCACTCGATGCCCCTGTCGTGTTCAAGCCGTTCGATCTGGATGAGGTTCGACGACTGGTGGAGCGGGTGGCCTCGGGGCCGCACTAGCTGAACCTGAAGGGGGGCGTAGGTCCCCACGCCCGGTGTGGGCAGGAAGGCGGGGCGGGGAGCCGCCGCCCATCCCACCTCACCGTCACCCGACTTTCAGCCTTCCCAGCACCGCGCGCACGACGTTCCTGTACGCGCCCAAGTCCAGATCCGGATCAAGGGCACGCTGCAGCTCGAGCCCCACCAGCAGCGAGACGACGACCCGACCAATCGCGTCCGGATCGAGCGGTTGAGCGCCACGTCCCGCCCCCCTCTCGGTGCTTGAACGCTCCGCCGCGCCCCGGGGGTGCTCGGTCACCGCCG
>JBGTMU010000142.1:0-4816 GCA_041743405.1 Longimicrobiales bacterium
GCGCCGAGCCCCCGCGCCGGCACGCGCACCGTGGTGAGTTCGGGGGTCACGTACCGCGCCATCTCGATGTCGTCGCATCCCACTACGGACACGGACTCCGGAACCGTCCGTCCGGCGCCAGCGCAGGCCTTGAGTGCGCCCAGGGCCACCAGATCGTTGGCACAGAAGACGCCGGTCGTGCCCTTCTCCTCGAGGAGGAGCGACCGCATCGCCGCCTCGCCTCCGGCCACCGAGGGAGCCGCCCTTCGGAGGCGCGACGAGGGAAGGTCGACGCCCGCCTCGCGGAGAGCCACCACGAATCCCCGCTCCCGCATCCGAAAGGTATGCGACCGCGAAGCAGGGCCTATGAACGCGAGTTCCCGGTGGCCGAGCCCGAGAAGGTGCTCGGCCGCGAGGCGTCCGGCTTCGAGAGCATGGCTGGCCACCCCGGGGTGCGTGCCCGAGGGCTCGTCGACCACCGCCACGTTGGCGCCCGTCAGGACGTCGGGCGGGAGGGATTCCACGGCGACACCCGCGAGGATCACCCCATCGACCTGCCGCTCCCGCAGACGCTGCACGTGCTCTCCCGCCGGGATCTCTCGGGCGTCGCACAACAAAACGCCGTATCCGGCTTCGGCCGCGACTCGTTCAACGCCGCTCACCACCTCGGTGAAGAAGGGATTGTCCAGATCCGAGACCACGATCCCCAGCGCGAAAGACCGCCGCTGGACCAGCCCCCTGGCCAGGAGGTTCGGGCGGTACCCGAGGTCCTGTGCCGCCTGGATGACGCGGGCCCGGGTGGCGTCCGCGATCCTCGCCCTCGGGCTGTTGCTCAGGACCAGCGACACCGTCGACTGCGATACGCGGGCCCGCGCCGCGACGTCGTGGCTCGTGACACGATTCGGCGGCGCGCCACCGCCGCGGGGTGCCCCCTGGGGGCTCCCCGGACTCGGCGCAGTCCGAGCGGCTTCAGATGAGGGGAGCGGTTTCCTGCGCGAGGCGCTCATACGTATGGCTAATACGTATTAATATCCGCTGTGTCAAGCTTATTCTTCGTGGAGGGATGCGCCGAGGCGTTCGCCGTCGGAGACCGGGTGGGTGATCCCACCCCCGTGTCAAGCGCCTGATAAAGCTGGTGCGGAAGAGGAAGCGAGTGAATACTTCGGGGGTTGAGCCGCGCAGCTTGTGCGCCGCGACACCAGGGAGCGCTCCACGGAGCACAGGAAACGGCCCCGATGGTGCTTGCCGACCATGTCGGGTCGGCGGGCGGTGACTGCTTTACCACGGATGGGCTGCACATGGCCGACCCTCCAGACCTTGAGTTCGTGGCCCTCCAGGAGGCCCTGGTCGGTCGGTACTCCCTTCAGCGGGAGCTCGGCCGCGGCGGAATGGGGATCGTGTATCTCGCGTCCGAGGTCGCCCTCGATCGGCCGGTCGCTCTCAAACTCCTGCCCAGGGTGTACGCGGCCCAACCCGTGCTCAAGGAGCGCTTCCTGCGGGAGGCCCGGACGGCCGCGAAGCTCTCCCACCCGAACATCGTTCCCATTTTCGCGGTCGACGAGGTCGACGACTTCGTCTTCTTCGCGATGGCGTTCGTCGAGGGAGAGACGCTGGGGCAGCGGATTCGGGAACGGGGCCCGCTGCCCCCGACCGAGGGAGCGCGCATCCTCCGCGAGGTCGCCTGGGCGCTCGGGTACGCACACGGCAAAGGTGTCGTGCATCGGGACGTGAAGCCCGACAATATTCTGCTGGAAGCGGAAGGCGGCCGCGCCCTGGTCACCGACTTCGGCATCGCCCATGTGGCAGAGAGCGAGGGGCTCACGGGCGTCACCGAAATCCTCGGTACGGCCGAGTTCATGAGCCCTGAGCAGGCGAGCGGCGAGCCAGTGGACGCCCGTAGCGACCTGTACTCCCTTGGCATCGTGGGGCACTACATACTGTCGGGCGAACTCCCCTTCCAGGGTGGCACCGCAGCGGCAACTCTCGCGAAGCATCTCACGCAGGAAGCACGGGCCCTCGCCCTCGTGGCTCCCGAGCTGCCGAGAAATCTGAGCGAAGCGATGGACCGCTGTCTGGCCAAGGATCCAGGAGCGCGATTCCAGAGCGCCGAGGAAATGGCGGACGCGCTGACCCGCTCACTCGCCGTCCGACGCGAAATTCCAGCGCCCCTGCGTCTCTTCGCGGAACAGTTCCGGGAGTCGACGGTCTCCATCGTCGCGGTCTCCTTCTTCTTCGTTGCCGTGTTGATCGTCTTCGCCGTGATTTTGATCGTCGAGGGAACCTCGGGAATAGGCGACATCGCGCTCGGGGTAATGCTCATGGCGGCCCTGGGTGCGACACCCGTTGCCATGCTGGCCCAGTTTGCGCGGCGATTGCTGACGTCGGGCCACGGGTACGAAGAAATGGTCCGGTCGCTTCGCGGAGACGTCGAGGAGCGACGACAGGAGCTCGCATCCCAGTACGGAGGGCGTAGCCGGCTGAACCTCTGGGCCAGCAGGGTGGCCATCGGGAGTGTGGCTGCAATCGTGGCGAGCGCTGCCACGATCCCCCTTCTTCCGCCCGGACTCTGGAACGTCGTCGGGGGAGTCTTCATGGTGGGCTTCCCGGTCCTCATCGGCTCTGGCCTGGTCGCCGCCGCCAGCCATCAGATCCGGGATGCCGTGCCCGGAGCGCGGTGGCTGAAGTTCTGGGAAGGGCCCCTGGGACGGGGGGTTTTCAGGCTGGCGAAGTTCCGACTGGGGACCGTCGCAGCCAGCGGGCCCGCGTACGGACCCACCGAAATGGCCCTTGGCCTGGCTGTCGATCGGCTGTTTGAGGGGCTGCCCAGGGACGTGCAAGAGTCGTTCAGCGAACTTCCCTCGGTCGTACGTACGCTGGAGGCGGATGCTGAGAGGATGCGAGCCCGGGTCGGTGAGCTCGATCGGCTCCTGGCTGACGTCGGGAGCCAGAGGAAGCTGGGCACCGGTCGCGCCGCGGTGGCACCCGGAGGGGTGGAGACGCGGGAGTCGCTCGTGGTCGACCTCCAGAGGGCACGAGACGCGGCTCACAAACGCCGCGAAGAGGTGGTGGCAGCCCTGGAAGGCATCCGCCTGGGGCTCCTGCGCCTGCTGGCCGGGGTCGGGAGCACCGAGAACATGACCGCCAGCCTCACGGCTGCGCACGAGCTGTCCGGAGACATCGAGCGCGTCATCGAGGGGGCTGCCGACGTCGAGAGGCTGTTGGGGAGTGATTGACAGGCTCGAAGACCTGCGACTGAGGGCCCGGTTCACCCTGATCCGTGCGGGGAACGCGCCTTGCGGCTGGAATTCCGGGTCGGCATCCTGATCCCGGTCCTTGCACAGATCCCTGGCGCACATCTCCCCTTGTCCCGGAGTCCCCTCGCATGGCGCGCACCCTGGTCATCGGCGGTACCCTTTTCATAGGTCAGGCCCTGGTTCGTCGGCTTCTCGAGCGCGATGACGAGGTCACCCTCCTGCACCGGAGTGCGGGCACGCCGTTCGGCGAGCGGGTCCAGGAGCTTCTCTGCGATCGAAACGATGCCGCGGCTGTCCAGGACGCCCTCGCCGGAACGGCCTTCAACTTCGTTTACGACAACGTCTACGACTGGGAGAGAGGAACGCCAGCGGAGCCCGTCGTGGCTGCAGCCCGGGCCGCGGCGGCGGGTGGTGCTCTCCAGCGTTACGTCTTCGTATCGAGTGTAGCCGCCTATGGGGAGGGCGTGGACCTCGAAGACGACGCTGTTCTCGCACCCGCGGATCATCCCATGCCCTACTTCAGGGACAAGGCCGAAAGCGAGCGGGCGCTCTTCCGGCTCCATCGAGAAGAGGGGATCCCCGTCACCACGATCCGCCCCCCGTTCATTTACGGACCCGAGAATCCCTTCCCCCGGGAGAGCTTCTTCTGGGATCGGATCATGACGGACCGGCCCGTCATCATCCCCGGCGACGGCGGGCGACAAATGCAGTTCGTCCACGTCGAGGACGTGGCTCGTTCCATGCTGCTGGCCGCTCACCGGAACGAGGCCGCAGGAGAAGGCTACTGCCTTGGGAATTATCCGCCGTTGACGCAGGTGGAGTTCGTCGAAGCTCTGGCCCGGGCCGCTGGTCGCACCGTTCGCCTGGCCTTCATCCCCCGGGAGCGGATCGAGGCGGCGGGAGGGGGCCTTTTCGGCCCGCCGCTCTACTTCGGGGCCTACCTGGATGTGCCGCCCATCATCGCGAAGGCGCAGCGGGTGAAGGAAGAGCTGGGGCTCGAACCGGTGCCATTGGAAGTGGGACTCCAGGAGACGTTCGAGTGGTACCGCAGGCAGCCGAGACCCGAGACGGACTTCTCATGGGAGGACGAGCTGATCGGTGGGTAGCAGGGTGTTGAACTACTGGAGGGCGCCACCGTTGGGAGCGCCAGGGGGCCGAATCGTAGGCGGTTCGTCGAGGGCATAGCCGTGGCTACGTCGAGGCGAGCCAACGACCGAGGCGGCCCCCTGCCGCCCCAACCCGAAGGGCGAAGGGGGGTTGCGGCCCTGGATCATCGTTGGCGCCCCTCAGCGATGCTACCGCATCGCGTTCTTCGCACCGCGTGCTCAGGTGCTCGCTTCGCTCACGTTCGGCGCTCCGCCTCGACCCGGGGCACCCGCGCCCTTGGGCGTGGGTCGCGCAAGACCCCTTCGCGGTGGTCCCTCCAGTAGTTCAACACCCTGCTAGTACTACTGTGTCATAAAAGTCTTGCGCCGTGAGCCGCGGAGGTGTAGCGTGGGGGCATGGCAACGGGCACGGTGGACCGGGAGCGGTTCGAGGGCTACGTGGAGCGACTGGCCGAGGCGGTGGGTCACGCGGACCGT
>JBGTMU010000143.1:0-2098 GCA_041743405.1 Longimicrobiales bacterium
GGGGTGCCGCCGCAGGGGCGGGCGCGGCGGGCCTCCTCTATGCGCTCCGCTCCACCGTGGACGGAAACGACGACCGGGAGATCTCCGACGAATTGCTGGCGGGGGCGGGGAAGGGTCTGATCTATGCGGCCATCGTGGAGCGCGTGCTCCCGGGTGGGCACCCGGCTCTGAAGGGTGCGGTGGCCGGAACGGCCGAATACTTCGCAGCCCCCTGGGGGGGAGTCTTCTCTCAACTCCAGACGCTCTCGCCGGTGCGGAAGATCCCGGTGGTGTCGGTTCTCCTCGAAGCGGGAGATGCCGAGGACGATCCGTATCTTGCCTTCCTCCTGTACGGGGTTGCGCTGGGCGTGCTCTACGGGGAGCCGGGGAACGACTCGGAGTAAGGCGCCCACGCCCGGAACCCGCGCATCATCCCCCCGCCAGGCGCGGCACCCTGCGTCCCTCGATCGCGGGCTCACGAGGCGGATCGCGGTACCACCCGGGCGGGCAGCGCCCGATTCCCTCCGCCCCGCCCCCACTGCGGTCGGCTGCCGGGAGGATCCCGAAGAGATCCGTTCCGGCCCCCTCATCGGGCCCCCACCCCGCCACATGACAGAAGTCCCCCATCCTCGCCATGAGGATCGGGGGAAGGTAGTACCCGGAAATTCCATCGACCCGGTCCAGGAGCAGGTACCGGGCACCCATCGCGTCGGCGGCCTCAAAGAACTCATCCGGGTCCCGGGTGAAGGGGAAAACCCGCCCTGCGTTTCCTCCGAGGGCGAAGAAGATCCGGGGCTTCCGCGTCATCACGACGGACTCCGCGTCCAGATTCGCGCCGGCCCAGGCAGCCGCATTGCGGAACTCCGTGAAGCCGGGGCCATGGCAGACGAACACGTCACCGCGCTCGGCGGCCCTGCGGCATTCCCCCCCTTCTCCCGCGAGCGTGAAGAGGGTGGGAAGGGCGGGAAGGGCCAGCGCGAGCACGAGAAGAGTGCCGACCAGGGGTCGGGCCGCTTCACCCAGGCGCTCCCCCAGCTTCAGGATCGCCGACCCGGCCAGGAAGAGGAGCAGCGGGTAGAGAGGAAGTGAGAAGCGATCCCCGGACCAGACCTCGGGCCAGAGCAGAATCAATCCGAGATAGAGGGGAAGGAAGAGCTCCGCGAGCCCGGGGGCAGAGCGGAAACGAAGCCACCAGCCGGCCGCTGCGGCCAGGGCGAGAACCGCGCCGACCGTGGCGACCACCAGGGGCTGACTGACCGACCCCCACCATTCTCCCGGGATCACGTCGAAGACATAGATCTTCAGGTTCACCCACACCCTCTCGATCAGCCCGGGGAGGCCGATGGTTCCCTGCGCAGGCTCGTAGGGGTTCACCATCCAGAACTCATCCTGATAGGCACCCTCGCCCCCACGGCGTGCGCCCAGGATCCACCACGCAGCAGGGATTGCGAAGGCCAGGCCGAAGATCGCCGCCGCCCGGAATCGGCGCGCGAGGAGGAGCACACCCCCGAAGGCGATCACGAGAGGGAGTCCTGCGGAGCGCGTGAAGAAGGCGAGGATCGCCGCAGCGCCCCCCACGGCCAGCCAGATCGCGGCCCCTCTCGAGGGGTTGGAGTCCACGCCCTCAGGCTTCATGCCATCCGGGAGCCCCCGCTCCGTGGCCCAGAGAGCGAGAAGGGTCCAGACGAGAAAGAGTGGCTCGGAAAGAATCCACCTGGAGGCCTGGAGCCACCCGGCGGAGAGGAGGACGAGGAGCGCCAGAGAACCCCCGAAGAGCGGCCCCTTCCGATCCGACGCCCAGGCGAAGGTGAGGAGAACCGCGGCGGAGATGGAGGCGGCGGAGAGGATCTTGAAGGCGCCCCAGGTCGTTCCCCCGAGCGCCATGACAAGGGCCAGGGCGAGTGGATAGCCGGGCGGGTACTTCCGGTGCGGAGGCGTTTCGGGGTCCCAGAGTTCGGTGTAGCCCGTTCCATCAGTGAGCGACTGTGCGAGCGTGAGGTAGGCGGCGTTGTCCCCGCCGGTGTGGGGGGCCGGGAAGGAAACCGCGGTCAGCACGGTCGACGCGAGGAGCACCAGGAACGCCCCGACCACGAGGAGCGTGCGGTCCCGCGTGGAGCGA
>JBGTMU010000144.1:0-17916 GCA_041743405.1 Longimicrobiales bacterium
CATGACCTCCACCGCCAGCGCTCCGTCGTCGGGCGCCGCAACCGAAGCGAGCACCCCGATCGGGACCGCCGCCATGGCCGCGAGGTCGGAAAGGGCTCCACCCACGGCGCGCCGCCCGGCTTCCTCGGGGGAAATCCAGTCGAGTCTGAAGTGAACCCCTTCCATTGCGAGATCGGTGCTCAGGACCAGCCCACCCTGAAGCACTGCGGCATCGTCGCCCGGGCCGACCTGCACTCCTTCGGGACGCTCACTTCCCGGACGCGGGGCGACCCCGCGAAGGATCTCCCGGATCCGGTCGAATTCCCCCCCAGGACCGAGGCGCGCGCCCGAATCATGGGGAGGGTCCGCGCCCCGGGATGCGTCCGGGTAATGGGGTGCAGCCTCCGGGTTGCGGGCAGCATGGGCTCTCAGCCCCCACGAAGCCGGGGTCACCCTGGAGGATCCAGATCGAGGAGGATGAAGGGGAACTCCAGATCGGTGGCCCCGTCGCCACTCTGGAGGAGTGCGGATCCGAGCCCGGCCACTACATCGCTCGGGAGAAGCGCTTCTCCCCTTCCGGCCGCATGGGCGGCCCATCCGGTGGCGTGGAGGGCGAGCCCCGCAGCTTCGAGGGCCCCAGCACCCCGGGCAAGGAACGCTGCAGCGGCTCCCGTGAGTACGTCGCCCATCCCGGCCCGGGCCAGCGCCGAGCTCCCGGTCGGGCTCACCCATGCCGGACCCCCGCCCGAAGGAGCAACGATCGAGGGAGAGCCTTTCAGGAGCACGGTGGCTCCCCTTCTTTCCGCCTCCGCACGGGCATCGGCGATCGGGTTGGCACCCACGTTTCGTCCGATGAGCCGGGCCATTTCGCCGGGATGCGGGGTGAGGAGGACGGACTCGGGAACCCGGGTCTCGGAGGGATCCGGGAGTTCGCCGGCCGCGAGGAGGGTCAGGGCATCGGCATCAAGGACCACCGGAAGCTCCGACCCCTCCTCGAGAAGCTCCCGGAGGGCGGCCGCAGCCCTGCCATCCGTGCCGATCCCCGGCCCCGCAGCGAGGGCGTCCGAGTTCCGAACCGCCTCCCTCACGCCCGCGAGATCCCGGGCCTCCACGAAGGTGGCCTCCGGGACTGCCTGCTGAAGGACCTCCCGGTTCCCCGCGGCCGACATCACGCGCACGAATCCCGTCCCGGCTTCGAGCGCAGCGCGAGCCGCGAGAATGGCGGCCCCCGCCATCCCCTCGCGACCTGCAAAGAGGAGCAGACGCCCCTCCGCATTCTTGTGTGTCACGAGGCTTCGGCGAGGCCGGACCCGGGAGAACCACCCCGGAGTGATGACCCGGGCCCCGCACGCGGCATCATCCCAGGGTGGGAAGCCGATCTCGACTGCGATGATGCGGCCGGAGAGTTCGCGTCCGGGAAAGCGAAGAGAGCCCAGCTTCGGCGCGCCGAATGCGATCGTGACCTCGGCTCGGACGGAGGCGCCGGGAGTCTCGCCCGAATCCGCGGACACCCCCGACGGAAGATCGAGCGAGACTACGGGAACGGGGGCGCGGTTGATGGCCTCGATGGCCCTCGCATGCGGCGCTCTCGGCGGACCGGAGATCCCCGTTCCGAGGAGCGCGTCGATCACCACGGCGGCGCCGCCGAGCGCCTGGTCCGCCTCGGCGGGATCCTCGGGAAGCGGCAAAACGGGGATATTCCAACCGTGAAGGAGCGGCGCCTCGAGCGCATTTCGACCCACGGTCAGCACCCGGGCGGACACCCCCCACGAACCGAGCGTGCGTGCAAGCACGAGGCCGTCCCCACCGTTGTTCCCCGACCCTGCGACCACGACCACGGGAGCCTCCGGATACAGATCACGAAGAAGGAGCGCCGCGCTCCGACCGGCATTCTCCATGAGGAGACGCGCCGGAATCTCCCCCTTCTCCACCGCCTCCCGGTCCATGCGGGCCGACTCGGCCCCGGTCGGGAGATGGACGAGGGTCCGGCCGAAGAGGCGGAACGGGGGGAGCGAAGGGATTATTCCCGAAGCCCCGCATCCGCGTCCACTCACCGGCCGGTCATCCCCGCACGTGGCTCAGGGTCACTTCGAGCTCTGTCCGATCTCGCGCCCGAACGTGATTTCCCCATTGTCGATCCGGAGGCTGAAGCCGCACTCCGGATTGGAGCAGGCCCACGCCTTGTACCGGATCGGCGCCCCGTCCCGACCGTAGTCGGAGAGAGGGAGAAGGAGGCCGCGGTCGCACTTCTGGCACTGCGGAAATCCAGCATCACCCTGCATGTTCATCCCCCCGCATCACATCGGCGTGTCGGTTCGTTTGTGGCACCGTGTTCGGCGCCTCCCCATGGCTTCAACAGCCTTCCATGTCCCCTGCTACCCAGGGGTAGTTCCTGTCGAAAGCCTCTTCGAAGTCGAAGAGCCCCCGGAAGTCCTCCGGCCGATCCTCATCTTCCTTCACGAGGATCCCCGCCTCGACCAGCGCAAAGACCACCTCACCGAGGTCCTCGGTCGAATGGATGCCCCAGTGCTCCAGCACGGTTCGCGCGAGCGGCCCGAATTGCTGGATCGCAAGCGAGCGGGTCCCGTCCGCCAGCTCGGCCCCCGCGATGTGCCGGGGCCGGGAAAGACCCTGCATCACGTGGTGGAGAGCGGACAGCACGAAGAGATACGCCTTCTCGTGAAACCGGGGGTTCCGGTTCCGAAGACGACTCAGGATCTCATCGGCGAACTGGACGTCGGACATGGGGTCAATCTCGAACGCACCGGCGCCCGGCGCCAGTACCGCGGTCAGGCCACAAGGTCGTCGTAGAGCGGAAATGCCCTGCAGAGCTCCGTCACCTCGGCTCGCACGCCAGCCAGGATCTCCGGCTCTTCCGGGGCTGCGAGCACCCTCGCGATCCAGTCTCCCACCTGTCGCATCTCCTCTTCACGCATCCCTCTCGAAGTGACGGCCGGCGTACCGATCCGAAGTCCGGAGGTCACGAAGGGCGATCGGGGTTCACCCGGCACGGTGTTCTTGTTCACCGTCATTCCTGCGGCTTCGAGGGCGTGCTCGGCAGCCTTCCCCGTGAGCTCTCCCCGGTTCTGCAGATCGACCAGGATCAGGTGGTTGTCGGTCCCACCGGAGACCAGTTCGAATTCGTGCTCCACCAGCCGTTCCCCGAGCGTCCGGGCGTTCGCGACCACCTGCAGGGCGTACTCCTTGAAGGAGGGATCCAGCGCCTCTTTCAATGCGACCGCCTTCGCGGCGATCACGTGCATGAGCGGCCCCCCCTGCATCCCCGGGAAAACCGCCTTGTCGATCACCGCCGCGTGCTCGGCCTTCGACAGGATCAGACCGCCCCGCGGGCCACGGAGCGTCTTGTGCGTAGTCGTCGTCACGACATCCGCGTGAGGAACAGGGCTCGGATGGACCCCCGCCGCCACGAGCCCTGCGATGTGCGCCATGTCGACCATGAGGATCGCCCCGACCTCACGCGCGATCTCCCCGAACGCTTCGAAGTCGATGATCCGGGGATAGGCGGAGGCCCCGGCCACGATCATGCGGGGACTCACCTCCCGGGCGCGGGACCGAACAACATCGTAGTCGATCCGCGCATCGTCGACCCGCACTCCGTAGGAGTGGGCGTCGTAGAGAATCCCGGAGGCGTTCACCCGGGACCCATGCGTAAGGTGCCCCCCGTGCGACAGGTCCATCCCGAGAATCCGGTCGCCCGCTTTGAGGAATGCGAGATAGACCGCCATGTTCGCCTGGGCACCCGAATGGGGCTGCACATTCGCGTGCTCGGCCCCGAAAAGTTCCTTCGCGCGGGTACGGGCGAGTTCCTCGGCCACATCCACGAATTCGCATCCACCGTAGTACCGCTTTCCTGGCAGCCCTTCGGCATACTTGTTCGTGAGCGCGGTCCCCGCGGCCTCGAGAACGGCGCGGGACACGAAGTTCTCGGAAGCAATCAACTCGAGCTGCGAGCCCTGACGCAATGTCTCACTCCGGACGGCCTCGAAGAGCTCGGGATCGGCCTCGCGGAGGTAGGGGAAGGTCGCGTCAGTCATCGGGAGAGCCATGGTGATCGCTTCCTCGAAGGTGCGGGGCTCAGACCCAGCTCCGCTGGAGGTGCCGGACCTCCTGGATCCGCTGCTCCGCAAGCCGGTCGGCGGCGAGTCCGGGGGAAATTTTTTCCGTGCGTCCGCGCTCGAAGATGCGGACGAGGGTGCCGTAGATCTCCCCGGCCTTCCTCAGGCTCCGGTCGGCCGACCAGTCGTGGAGCTCTCCGTAGACGTTGATGAGCCCCCCGGCGTTGATCACGTAGTCCGGAGCGTAGACGATCCCACGCTGATGCAGGAGGTCCCCATGGCGCGAGTGGGCGAGCTGGTTGTTCGCGGCCCCGGCCACGACCTTGACCTTCAGGGTCTGGATGGTGTCGTCGTTGATGATGGCACCGAGCGCGCAGGGAGCGAAGATGTCCGCCTCGATCCCGTAGATCTCGTCCGGCCCGACCGCCGTGGCGCCGAACTCGTTCACCACGCGGTTGATTCTTCCGTGATCGATGTCGGTCACGGTGAGGCGGACCCCCTCCTCGTGCAGGAAGGAGCAGAGGTGGTATCCGACGTTCCCGAGCCCCTGAACGGTGACATGCTTCCCGTCCAGCGATGGGTCACCGAAGGCCTCGAGCGCACAGGCCCGGACACCCTGATAAGTGCCGTACGCGGTCACCGGGGACGGGTCGCCGGATCCGCCGTGCACGCCCACCACCGAGTCGGTCTCCAGTCGAACAAACTCCATGTCGTCCACGGAAGTCCCGACATCCTCGGCCGTGATGTAGCGCCCCCCGAGCGACTCCACTGCGCGACCGTGTGCGCGGAAGATCATCTCGCGGTGGGCCATGCGGTTGTCGCCCATGATGACCGACTTTCCGCCCCCTAGAGCGACGCCTGCAATCGCCGCCTTGTAGGTCATCCCGCGGGCCAGGCGAAGGGCGTCGATGATCGCTTCGTCGTCGCTCGCGTAGTTCCAGAATCGGGTTCCGCCGAGTGCGGGACCGAGGGTGGTATCGTGAATCGCGATGATTCCGCGGTAACCGAGGTCAGGCTCGGACCAGAAGACGAGCTGCTCGTGCCCGTGCTTGCTCAACTGCTCGAAAATGCCCATCGGGTGTCTCCCCTGAAGTTCAATGCCTCGTGAAGCGATCTATTCCTGGCTCTCGCGGATGGCATCGATCGACACCACCATGCGGAGCACTTCGTTCGCACCTTCGTAGATTTCCGTGCCCTTCGCGTCGCGCATCAGCTTCTCGACGGGGTAGTCGCGCATGTAGCCGTAGCCCCCGAAGATCTGGACCGCCTCGTCGGTCACCCACATCGCCGCCTCACTCGCCGCCACCTTCGCCATCGCCGAGGCGGCTCGGGGGCTCGCGGGCAGGTCCAGGGTGCCGCGCTCTTCCCCCTCCATCCGCGCGGCCACGTCCAGCATGAGGGCCCTCGCTCCGGCGATCCGGATCGCCATGCCGGCGAGCTTCTCCTGGATTCCCCCGAAGGTCGCCAGCGCACGACCGAACTGCTCCCGCTCCGCCGAATAGCGGAGCGCATGTTCGTAGGCGGACTGAGCGATCCCCAGCGCCTGCGCGGCGATCCCCATGCGGCCCACCACGAGCCCGTCCATGGCCATGCGGTATCCCGTCCCCTCTTCCCCGATCCGGGCGCTGTCTGGGAGCTTCACCCCTTCCAGCTCGAGCGTCACCGTCTCGGAAGCCGAAAGCCCGAGGGTGCGATCCCGGCCCGCAACCCGAATCCCGGGCGTATCGCGCGGAAGGAGGAATGCGGAGATCCCGTCGCGCTCTCCCGGGGTGCCGGACGAGCGCGCAAAGAGGAGAATCAGGTCGGCTCGATCGCCGTTCGAGATCCAGCGCTTCGTTCCGTTCAGCTCCCACTCGTCTCCCGTGCGGCGGGCGTCGAGCGCTACGGCGCTGGCGTCACTCCCGGCTTCAGGCTCGGAGAGGGCGAAGGCCGCGAAGCACTCGCCCGCCGCCATGGCCGGGAGCCACCGGGCCTTCTGTTCCTCGCTCCCCTTCCGGAGAAGGATCTCGGTGACCGGCCCGCTGTGCACGGCGACTCCCAGGGCGACGGCTGCGTCTCCCCAGGCAAGCGATTCAAGCGCGAGAAGGTAGGTCGGAAGGTCCAGAGCCAGCCCGCCATGCTTGTCGGGAATGCGCATCCCCAGAAACCCGAGTTCGGCAAGCTTCCGGAAGATGTCGGCGGGGAGTTCCCGGGCTGCATCCCATTCGGCGGAGTGGGGGCGAAGTTCGCCGGTTGCGAACTCGCGAGCGAGGGCGCGGATCTCGAGAGCTTCAGTAGAGGGCATCGTATCAGCCCTCGTACCCGTAGAACCCGCGCCCGCTCTTTCTCCCGAGCCACCCCGCCGCCACATACTTCCGAAGGAGCGGGGAGGGACGGTAGCGGTCGTCGCCGAGTTCCCGGTGCAGGACCTCGAGAATGTTGAGGCAGGTGTCGAGGCCGATCAGATCGGCCAGGGCGAGCGGGCCCATGGGATGGTTCATCCCCAGCTTCATCACGGTATCGATGGCCTCGACCTCCGCGACCCCCTCCATCAGGGCGAAGACGGCCTCGTTGATCATGGGCATCAGAACCCGGTTGGACACGAAGCCAGGGAAGTCATTGACCTCCACCGGCGTCTTTCCGAGCGCCCGGGAGAGCTCCATCACGGTGGCGGTGGTCTCATCGGAGGTCGCGAGCCCGCGAATGACCTCCACGAGCTGCATCACCGGAACCGGGTTCATGAAGTGCATCCCGATGACTTTTTCGGGACGGCTCGTGCGCGCGGCGATCTCGGTGATGGAGATGGAAGAGGTGTTCGAAGCGAGGATGGTATCCGCACCGGTGAGGCGGTCGAGCGCCTCGAAGAGCTCGTATTTCAGTTCGGCTCGCTCCGGAATGGCCTCCACCACGAGATCCGCGTCGCCGACGCCAGCAGCCCGATCCACCTCGGTCCGGATCCGCCCCATCGCCGCGTCCTTCTCTTCCTCGGTGATGGCGCCCTTCCGGACCTGCCGGTCCATGTTCTTCTCGATCGTCGTGCGGGCCCGCTGCAGGAGTTCGTCGTTCAAGTCGACCAGCGCCACCCCGAGCCCGCTCTGTGCGCACACATGTGCGATTCCGTTCCCCATCGTGCCGCTCCCGATGACGGCGACTTTCTCGATGCCGCGGGCCATCAGACGCGCTCCACCGAGAGCGCCACCGCGTTCCCACCGCCGAGGCAGAGGGTGGCCATCCCCGTCTGAACATCCCGGTCCTCCATCGCGTGGATGAGTGTCACCAGGATGCGCGCGCCGGAACACCCGATCGGGTGGCCGAGAGCCACGGCACCACCATTCACATTCACCTTCGCTCCGTCCATCCCGAGCGCCTTCATGTCTGCCAGGGCCTGCACCGCAAACGCCTCGTTCACTTCGAACAGGCCGTAGTCTCCGATGGAGGTTCCGGCCTTCGCCATGAGGTTCTGGACGGCCACGACCGGAGCGAAGAAGAGGTCCCGGGGCTCCGTGCCACCGGAGGCGTATCCGGTGATGTGGGCCCGCACGGGAAGCCCGTGCGCTTCGGCGAACTCGAGGGAGGTGACGACGAGCGCCGCACCCCCATCGTTCAGGCCGGGCGCGTTCCCGGCCGTGACCACCAGTTCATCGAGACCTTCGGGCGCGTCGTTCGGGAAAGCCGGGCGAAGACGGGCGAGCGCCTCCATGGAGGTATCTCGCCGCGGACCTTCATCGGTATCCACGATCGTCGGGCCTTTCCGTCCGGGGATCTCGACCGGGACGAGCTCGCGGGCGAAGCGACCCTCATCCATCGCGGCGATCGCTTTCTGATGCGACTCGAAGGAGAATCGGTCGGCTTCCTCGCGCGAGACCCCGCCCTTGTCCGCCGTGTATTCGGCATGCCCGCCCATGTGGCAGTCGCCGAAGGAACACCAGAGTCCGTCGTAAATGAGGCCGTCCTGCACCGTCTGGTCACCGAACTTCACCCCGTTGCGCATCCCGCGAAGGTAGAAGGGGACGTTCGACATCGACTCGAACCCTCCGGCCACCACGGCCTTCACATCCCCGGCCCGGATGCCCTGCGCCGCGAGCATCACCGCCTTGAGCCCCGACCCACACACCTTGTTGACGGTGAGCGCTGGGATCGTGGGCGGGAGCCCGCCCCGGATCGCGGCCTGGCGAGCGGGAGCCTGTCCCCCTCCGGCCTGCACCACGTTCCCGAGGATCACTTCATCCAGCGCCGAGGGGTCGATACCCGACCTCTCGACCGCCGCACGGACTGCGATTGCGCCGAGCTCGGTGGCAGGAAGGGGGGACAGCCCCCCGAGGAATCGGCCGATGGGGGTCCGGGCACCACTCACGATCACCGGGATCCGCGACTTGTCGCTCATCCGCTCTCCGTTCGTCTCAAATACTGAAGGGTCAGAGGCCACGGCGGGAAGAAATTCCAGCCTAGCCCAAAAAAGATAGGAAGAAACCCCCTCAAGGTCACCTCTCGGGCGATCCTGTTTCTCCCGAACCCCTCCGATCCCAGCCGACCCCTCCTACTGCGCGAGGCCGCGGGCGTCCTCGTCGAGCTTCCCCCAGGGAATCCGTGGGTCATGTTCGAAAATGAGAAGCCACTCCTCGTCGCGCGCCTGCTGCCAGAGTCTGCGCTTCGATTCGAGGGTCACGAGGGGTTCGAGATCGTACCCCATGATCCAGGGGAGGGGGATATGGGCCGCCGTGGGACATACATCGGCAAGGAAGCAGGCCCGGGCGCCATCGGAATCGATGACGACAGACTGGTGATGAGGCGTGTGGCCCGGCGTCCGGATCACCCGCACTCCCTCGGTGACCTCGACGTCGCCATCGAGCAGGCTCCAGAGTCCAGCCTCCTCGACCGGGAGGATGTTGGGCGGGAGGTAGCTCGCCCGGATCCGTTCGTTCCGGATCGCGGAAAAGGCGAGTTCTTCCTTCTGAACGACGTAGCGGGCACCGGGGAAGGCGGGAACCACCTCGCCATCGTCGCGCACTCGCGTGGCGCCGCCCGCGTGGTCGAAGTGAAGATGGGTGAGGAGTACGATATCCACGTCCGAGGGCTGGAAGCCCGCCGCCCGGATCCCATCCTCAAGACGGGTGGGAGCTCCGTCATTCTCGACCCCGTAGATCTCCCGGAACCGATCGTCTTCCTTGTTCCCGATCCCCGTATCCACGAGAACCAGCGCCGAGGGGGCCTCGACGAGAAGGCACCGGAGCCCCAGGGGAATCCGGTTGCGTCCATCGGCGGGAATCCGCTTCTCCCAGAGCGGCTTCGGAACGACCCCGAACATCGCCCCTCCATCGAGCCGCTGGAGTCCGGCCTCAATCGCGTGAATCCGGATATTGCCGACGGAGCGCGACCGGACGAGGGGGAGGGCTTCGAGTTCGTCTGTCGGCATTCGCTCAGTCCTCGGGGTGCGAAGGTAAAATCCTTCTATGGATCCGCAACGCGGCGCAGCGGTCGTGCGCCCTCCCGCCTCCCGCTGGGCGGCTTGAGCGCTTCCTGGAGCGAGAAGATGTCATGAATCCCCCGTTCCCGCGCCCCGAGAAGAAGGTGCAGGAGAAGCCGTGCCGTCGCCAGCGCGTCGCCATGGGCGCGGTGTCGGTCATGGACATGGATCCCGTAGTGGTTCGTGAGGAAGTCCAGCCCGTAGCGCCGCAGTCGCGGCACGACAAGTCGTCCGAGACGGACGGTGCAGAGGCGGGGCGGATCCGGCGCCGCTCCGGACGACCGGAGGAGTTCGCCGGAAATGAACCCCCAGTCGAAGCTCACGTTATGCGCCACGAACACGCGCCCTCTCAGGCGTGCCTCGACTTCGTGGGCGATCCCGTCGAAGTGGGGGGCCGATGCAACCATCGCATTCGTGATCCCGGTGAGCCCCTGAACCCACGGGGGGATGTACCGGCCCGGATTCACCAGCGTGTGGAACGATTCCCCGATCCTCCCTTCGTCCACGGCAACGATCGCAACCTCGGTGACGCGATGTCCCTGTCCCCAGCTTCCTCCCGTGGTTTCCACGTCCACCACCGCGAAGGACGTTCGGTCGAGAGGAGGGCCGGGCCGAGCGGCGCCCGCGACCAGGTTCCAGACCCCCGACCCATCCACCTCGAACCTCTCATCTGCGCCGAGGAGGAAATGGACGGCGGCGGAAACGGCCCCCGGATTCCCCCGGAGTCGCATCACGCCTTCGCCGATCTCGAGGGTATGGCGCGGACCCGACGCCAGCAGCGCGGCCGTGGCCTCGATGAGAGAGGGGCGACGGCCGTTCACCCCGCTCAGCTCCGTTTCCGGGCGTGGAGCGAGAAGGTGAGAGCCTCCAGCTCCACCGCCATGTCCACGTCGTTCACTTCCACATTGGGGGGCAACTGAAGCTGAACTGGAGCGAAGTTGAGGATTCCCGAAACCCCCGCGGACACCGCCCGGGCGGCCACGGTCTGGGCCGATGTGGCGGGCACCGCGAGGATCACGATCTGCACCTTCTCGCTCTGGATCCCCTCCTCCATTTCCGCAGCGGGCCGGATCGTGATGTCGCGCCAGCGCGTCCCCGTCTTCTCCGGATCGGCATCGAAAATCGCCACGATCTCGAATCCTCGCTTCCGGAAGTGGGGATATTCGAAGAGGGCGGCGCCGATCCTCCCTGCGCCGATGAGCGCCACCCGCCACTTGCGGGAGAGGCCCAGGATCTCGTGGAGGCGCACACGAAGGGAATCGATCGGATACCCCAGCCCCCGTCGCCCGAACGACCCGAACGCGGAGAGATCCTTCCGGACCTGCGCGGCCGTGGTGCCTGCACGCAGCGCGAGGAGTTCGCTCGGGGCCGACACCTCGCCCTCAGCCTGGAGTTCCTCCAGCGCTCTCAGATAGAGCGAGAGCCGGCGGACGGCCGATTCGGATGGCTTGCGAGGTGAGGTAGTCACGCGCGTGGTTGAGTCGGATCCAGAGCGATGCTTCGGTTGTGAAATTCTTCACAAGAAAGTACCGGGGAAGAGGACGGCTGGTCAACGGAGACCCACCCGGCTCATCGCGACGAATCCTTCCGGCGATACCGATTCCGGACGATCCGTGGCACGGACGCCTCCGGCGGCGACCACCGATGGGATCATTTCGGGAGGAATTGCGAGATCCGGATGATCCCGCAGGATCTTCCCGAGCTGCTTGCGCCGCCACTGGAAGCAGGCCCGCGTGAGCCGTCGGAGCGCGTCCTCCTCCTCGGAGGTCAACGGGGGGGGATCGAAAGGTGTGATGCGGATCACCGTGGAATCGACCCGGGGTCGGGGGCGGAATGCCCCCGGGCCCACCGTGAGCACCCGTTCCACCCCGGCTACGGTGCGCACCCCCACGGAAAGGGCCCCGTACTCTCCCCCTCCGGGAACGGCCAGAATCCGATCCGCCACCTCCTTCTGGACCATCACCACGATCTCGCGGGGACGCGGAGGAGCGAGAAGGTGGAAAAGGATCGGGGAAGTGAGGTTGTAGGGGAGATTCCCGACCACCCGCAGGCGTCCAGGCTCCGCGGTCATCTCCTCCAGCCCGACGCTCAGGATATCACGCGCGAGCACCGTCACGTCGGCACGGTCCCGGTAGCGCAGCTCGAGTTCGGCCGCCAGCGCCCGGTCCACCTCGCAGAGAATCAGCCGACCCCCCGCCTCAGCGACTGCGGCGGCGAGTCCTTCGGTGATCGCGCCCCGTCCCGGACCGATTTCGAGTACGGTCTCTCCCGGGGCGACCTGCGCGGCCTCCACGATCCGCCGCCTCGTGTTCGGGTCGACCAGGAAGTTCTGCCCGAGCGAGCGGCGGGGGCGGGCGCTCATGGCCGTCCGGGACCGCCGGAACACAGTCCCTTCCCGCCGACGGGCTTGAGCCCCACGAAGGTCAGATCCTGAGCACGACGGCGGTGCGGTCGTCTCCCACGTTCTCGACTCCGTCTTCCCCCGATTCGAGCGCGAAGAGCGCATTGACGATGTCGGCAGCGGGCTCGGCCCTCCGGGCGACGATCTCGTCCAGCACGAGGGCCTCAGCCCGGTTCCTGGACGTGGGGATCAGCGGATCGGAAAGCCCATCGGTGAAGAGGAAGAGGAGATCCCTGCCGGAACTCAATGGGACGGTGCGCTGATGATACTCGCCTCCCTCCGCGATCCCCATCGGGAGATCCATTGCCTCGAGCCGCTCCGTTTCCCCGCCCTCGCGCACCACGAAGGCATGCGGGTGACCGGCATTCGCGTAGGTGAACTCGCCTGCCGCAGGATCCACCACACCGTAGAACAGGGTGAGGTACATTTCGGTGCTCGCAAGCTCCTCCCGAAGCGCCTCATCCATCTCACTGAGAACCCGGGCGGGCGCGCCGAGCTCGGTCGCATAGATGGCCCCTGCGCTCATTGAAAGAGCCATGATGAGGGCGGCTGGGAAGCCGTGGCTCGATACGTCCCCGATCATGACCCCGAACCGCCCGCCCGGAAGACTGAAGAAGTTGTAGAAGTCTCCCCCCACGGACTCCGCGGATTCCAGCCGGGCGGCTCCCCGCTCGGGATCCAGCGCGTCGGCCGAGGGGAGGAGCTTCATCTGGAGATCGTGCGCCAGCTCCATTTCCCGGCTGACTCGCTCCTGCGCGAGGCTCTCCCGGATGAGCCGGGTGTTCTCCAGTGCCGACCCGACCTGGGAGGCGATCGCGCTCAGGAGCCTCTGGTCGGATGAGGTGAAGGGTCCTCCGCGGCTCCTCCCGATGAGATTGATGACCCCCACGGTTCTCGCGGTTCCGTTGGGAGGGGTATAGCGGATCGGAACCGAAAGGACCGAGTCTTCCCTGGACGGAGCCCCCTGGTTGCCGGAACGGGAGGAAGCGAGCCCTTCCCCCGTGAGAATCAGGGGGTGGCCGTCGCGGAATACCTGAGAAGTGACCGCCGTCGTGTCGTCGATGCGGAGCGGCCCCTCGAGTCCGCCATCTCCGACCGAGGCCACGAGATTCAGGAGATTGACCTCCGGATCGTGGGCCCACAGGGAGCCGCGGCGGGCGCCCATCACCTCGCAGACATCCGCCAGGATGAGTCGGGAAGCCTCATTCAGATGAAGGACCGATCCGAGCGTCTCGGCAATCGAGTAGAGGAGGTTGATCTCCTCGTACCGCTCGGACACCTCGAAGGTGAAGAAACGCACTTCCTCGGCGAAGGCGTAGAGCTGCTCGAGCGAGGTGCGGAGTGCGTTCGCGGCGGGACCGGCGAGGGTCGCGTCGCCTCCTCGCGCCTCGAGGATGAGGTCGATGCCTTCGCGGGTGGAAATCTGGAGGAGGATGGATGCCTCATCGGGCTTTCCGCCCTGACGACCCGGAGGGAAAAGCTGACGGGGCCCGCCCTCCGTCCTCATCAGCCAGAGGCTCAAGTCCAGCTTGAATGCCCGACGGAATTCCTCGAGGACCAGGACCACCGCCTCCGGGAGAAGCTCCCGAGAGGGGAGATCAGAGTTCATTCCCGGGGAGCCTCTCGATGAGGATCACGCTGAGGCCTCCCTGCGCGGGACTCCGGCAGCGCGGAGGATGAGAGTGACTTCGTTCCCGCACTCGTTGAAACGAACCTCATCCACAAGGTGCCGCATCAGGAAGATCCCTCGACCGCTCGTGCCGAAAAGGTGGGCCGGCGCGGTGGGGTCGGGGAGGCGGGAAGGATCAAATCCAGCCCCCTGATCGGCCACCCGTGCGACGATCCGCTCGTGGTAGACCTCCACTTCCACCTTCACCCGTTTCGAAGGATCTTCTCCATTCCCATAGATCATCGCGTTGGCGATGGCCTCGATGAGACAGATCCGGAAGTTGAACTGGAGTCGGGCGCGCACACCGTCACAGGTGACGCACCCCGCAACCACATCCTCCACCGCGTCCTCGATGCACCGGAGGTCGGTGGGGAGCTCGAAGGTGAGGAGACGTTCCATCGGGAAAGTCCCCCTCAGAAGCCGCTGAGCCCTTCCGCCCTCGATCCGGCGATCCGGAAGAGGGTGTCCAGCTTGGTAAGCTCGAAGAGCGTTCGGAGATCCTCGTTGAGGGAGGAAAGCCGCAGCTCCCCTCCCTGCTCACGGATCTTCTTCGAGAGGCTGACGAGGACGCCAAGCCCTGACGAATCGATGTATCCGGTCTTCGTGAAGTCGACCAGGAACCGTCGCTCACCCTTCTCCAGCTCCTCGAGAACCCGTTGTTTGAGCTCCTGCCGGTTCCCGACAATGAGCTGGCCATCCACGTCGACGACGAGGACGTCCCCTTCCCGGTTCACATGAAACGCCATGGGATCTCCAAATGAGGTGGTGACGCCGGACGATCGAACAAAAAAGGTAAGGAAACCGGACTCATCGGGGCAAGGAGTCCGTGGCAGGAAGTTCCGTGGCAATGCTTTCCAGCGCGCACGCCGATTCCCTACTCCGCCATCAACGAAGTGATACACGCGACATTCACGATATCGTCGGGTGTGGCACCCCTCGAGAGATCGTTGTACGGGCGGCGGAGGCCCTGGACGATCGGCCCCACGGATTCAGCCCCGGCCAGGCGCTGCACCAGCTTGTATCCGATATTCGCGGCGTCGAGATCCGGGAACACGAGCACATTCGCATTCCCGCCGACTGCGGAGTGCGGGGCCTTCCGATGCGCCACGGATTCGATGAGCGCCGTGTCCGCCTGAAGCTCTCCGTCCGCCGGTATCCCGGATTCCATGTCTCTGAAGAGCGCGAGCGCCTCCCGGACCCGTGTGACGCTCGGTCCCTCGGCACTCCCCGCCGTGGAGTACGAGAGGAAGGCCACGACCGGGGAGTCACCCACGATGCGGCGTCGGGCCCGGGCCGCGGCGACGGCAATGTCGGCGAGCTGGGGCGCTGTGGGGTCCGGGACGACCGCCCCGTCCGTGAAGGTGAGCACCTCCCCCTCCCCGCTTCGGAAGGGCGGTACGACCATGTAGAAGGCCGAGGAAACCGTGCGGATCCCCTCGTCAGTTCCGATGCACCAGAGGGCGGCCCGAAGCACATCGGCCGTCGAATGGATGGCGCCTCCCACCGATCCGTCCACCTCGCCGAAGCGGACCATGAGCGCGGCACGGATCAGGGGAAGAAGAACCGTTTCGCGAGCCTCGGATGCGGTCATCCCCCGGGATCGCCGGACTTCGAGGAGCGTCTCGGCATATCGGCCGCTCCCCGTCATTCTTCGCGGATCCACGATTTCCACCGCATCGGGGTCTCCGCCCGCCGCCTCGAGTCCGGCCCGCGTGACTTCGTGCGAGCCCAAAAGGACCGGACTCAGGAGCCCTTCTTCCTGGATCTGCGCCACCGCGGCGAGCGTCCGTGGCTCTTCTCCCTCCGGAAACACGATTCTTCGTGGCCGATCGCGCGCCCGGGTGCGGATGCTCCTGAGGAAGCTCACGGGTCGCTTCTCCCCCATTTTTCCGACAGCCTGCGCAGTACGCTCGGTGAAACGAAGGGTGCGACGTCTCCCCCGAGACGGGCCACCTCGCGCACCAGGGAGGCGGAGAGGAAAGCGTGGTTCACATCGGGTGTGAGGAAGACAAACTCCATTTCGGAGTAGAGCTCCCGGTTCATCTGCGCCATCTGGAACTCGTACTCGAAGTCCGACACCGCCCGGAGCCCGCGCACCACGAAGTCGGCCCCGATCGAACGGGCGAAGTCCACAAGGAGGCCGCTGAACGCCACACATTCGATCCGTGGCTCGTCGGCGAACACCTCTTTCAACATTTCGATCCGTGCCTCCACCGAAAACGCCGGGGTCTTGGCCTGTGTGGCCGTGTGTGCCACCGCGACCAGGAGCCTGTCCGCGATCCGGAGCGTTCTGCGGGCGATGTCTTCATGGCCGAGAGTGACCGGATCGAAGGATCCCGGATAGAGTGCGGTGGTGCTCCGGTGGTTCGTCATTCAGGGTGTCCGGTTCCGGGGGGTGGGGGCACGCATGCTCGGCATGCGGGAGTGGAGAGTAGAAGCGCCGGTGGGCGGCTGCAAGGCCGGGCTTTCGCCGGTGGCCGGGCTCCTCCATCTGCTGAGCTCAGCCGTCATCCGGAAGCGCCTCCGCCACCGTCAGGGTGGTGTCCCCGTACCTGCGCTGACGAAGGCGGGGGTCCTCCGGGATGGCTTCCCCCTTTCGGTGTTCGACCCATAGCTCCCGGGCGAACGGGCGCGAGAGGAAGGCTCGCAGCAGCGCCTCCGCCATCCCCCGCTCGTAGGGAGGGTCGGCGAGCGCCAGATCGAAGGCAAGCGGCTCCAATCCCTTCACGAAGGCCTGCGCATCACCGCGCACGATTTCGACCCGGGATTCGGCTCCGAGTGCACGGACGTTGTCGCGAACGGCCGCCAGGGGCTCACGCGCCAATTCCACGAAAACCACGTGGGAAGCTCCGCGCGAGAGGCACTCGAGGCCGAGCGCACCCGAGCCCGAAAAGAGATCCAGAACCCGGGCATCCGGAAGCGCGGGGGCGAGCGCCGACATCCAGGCCTCCCGCACGCGGTCGGTCGTGGGACGGACCTCCCGTCCCTTTGGGGCCCGAATCCGGCGCCCCCCCCACTCCCCGGCGATGATCCTCAATGTTCCGGGGCCCGTTCGAGGAAGGCGGCCGTCGTCACAGCCCGGCCATGAATCCGGCAGGACGGATATCGCGGAGCTGGGCCTGGAGCGTCACTCGTCCGCGGAAGTCGTTCTCCGTGACCTGGAAGAGCGCATCCACCCGGGTGCCCGCCAGCGCCGATACATCGACCCGGCTCGCCAGGCCGAAGCCGATCGCGTCCAGCTCCGAGTTCCCGTCGCGGAGCCGCAGCTTCAGGTGACCGGATCCCACCACGCCAGCACGCCCCGTCACCTCGAGCCCGCGAGCCCAGAAGACGGGGCGGGGATTCCCGATCCCGAAGGGCCCCACGTACTGGAGAAAGTGATGCAGCTCTTCCGTGGCTTCGGCGAGCGGAAGGGGTGCATCGCCTTTCAGGACGGGAGGTGGCACAACCCCCTCGAGCTGGCCACGCACCGCCTCATTGAAGGCCGCCCGGAAGGGAGCGAGGGATCCCGAGTCCAGCTCCATCCCCGCGGCCTGACGGTGTCCGCCGAAGCGGCGGAGGTGGGGGGCGCACGCGGCCACAGCCTCGTAGAGGTGCACCCCGGGGATCGCACGCGCACTCCCCCTCGCCGCGGAGCCATCCAGGGCAACGAGGACGGCCGGGCGGTGGATCCTCTCCACGATCTTCGAAGCCACGATCCCGATCACGCCCGGATGCCACCCCTCACGGGCCACCACCACTCCGAAGTCCCGGGTCGCATCGAACTCGGCCGCCAGGATCTCGAGTGCTTCGTTCGCGGTCCGGCGATCTTCCTCCTGCCGTTTCCTGTTCTCATCGTCCAGCTCGCGCGCGAGTTCGGCCGCTTCAACCCTGTTTTCGGTGAGAAGGAGTCGAAGCGCCGTGTCCGCCGCGCCCATCCGCCCCACCGCGTTGATCCGCGGCGCCAGCCTGTATCCGACGGCTCCCGCGTCGATCCGATCGGCCGCAACTCCGGACACCTCCAGGAGCGCGCGGATCCCCGGCTTCCGGCTCCGGGCGATCGCCTTCAGTCCGAAGCGGACGAGAATGCGATTCTCGCCCACGAGCGGGACGAGATCCGCCACCGTGGCCAGCGCTACGAGATCCAGGTGCTGGAGGAGCTCCTCCTCCGGGATCCCCCGCACTTCGGCGAGGAGGCGACAGAGCGCGAACGCCACACCTGCGCCGCAGAGCTCCTTGCCGGGGTGCGGGCAGTCGCTGCGGTTGGGATTCACGACGGCATGCGCCCCGGGGAGCGTCGCGGAGGGCGTGTGGTGGTCGGTCACGATCACGTCGATCCCCCGCTCCCGGGCCGCCTCGATCGTGCCAT
>JBGTMU010000145.1:0-12882 GCA_041743405.1 Longimicrobiales bacterium
CCTGCACCGGGAGCGCGCCAGCCCCCGCGGCCACGCGCCCCGGAGTGGCGGCCGCACCCGGACCTCCTCCCGAAGTGGGACTCACGGAGGCGGACCAGATCCAGCCTGTGCGTCGGACCTGCACCCACCCGGGTATCCGCCCCACCTCCTCGAGCCGGGCACCCTGGACCAGACGTCCCGCGATTCGACCCGATGGCTCGTCCCGCAGGTTCTCGCCGCCCGCCTCCGATACGATGAGGTCGAGCTCCCCGCTCGAGAGTACCTGAAGCGAACGCATCCAGACCACCCCTTCGAGCACGGCCTGGCTCCAGCTCCCTTCCGTGCCGACTACCCGGAGCCGGGTGCCGGGCATGAGCTCGGCCACCAGATCTCCGTTGGGTGTCGAGCGGAAGTTCTCCTCGACCCTGACCTGGACCGTCTGCGCGGCAAGCGGCAGGGCGAAGTTCACGACCGAACCGAGCGCGAGGCACACCCAGAGGCTCAGAAGGCCGTTGGAGTCGGGGCGTGGCCCACAGCCTTCCAGGGGGAGCGGGAGGGTCATGGAAGGAAACGATCCGGGTTGCGAGGGGTTACAGGAGCAACTTCCGAAAGGTGTCGGCTCGGGAAATCCGCGTCAAACCTGCTTGCCCGCCGGGCGCGGTTTCCGGTAGCTTCCGCGCGCCGTCGTGGCCCACTCCCCCCAGACACAGATTTCATGTTCCGGACCTCCGCGCTTCTGTTGACGCTCTTCTGCCTCGTCGACCCGACGGGAGTCTCAGGCCAGTCGATTCCCTCTCCCTATCGGTTCATCGAAACCCGGCACGACGCCGGGATCTTTGTAGGGATGATGAATGAGAAGCGAGGGGAGTTGCAGCTCGGACCGGGCGGGGGGCTGTTTTTCGGTGCCCGTTACGGGATTGAGTTGACGGGCCCCTTCGCTCTGGAAGGCTCGGCATTCCTGCTTCCGACCGACCGGCGGGTCTACAACCCTCGATCAGACGCAGGCCTCGAGTACCTGGGAGATGCCGACGCCCTCGTGGCAGCGCTCGAGGGCAGGGTCCGCTTCACGTTGACCGGTGCCCGCACCTGGCGAGGTCTCGCCCCCTTCCTTCTGGCAGGCGGCGGCGTCGTGGGCGATTTCTACGGGCGGTCGGAGCTGGAAGAAGACTTCGAGCCGGAGGATCGCTTCTCCTTCGGTCCTTCCTTTCTCGGAACCCTCGGCGCAGGTACCCGCTGGACTCCCTTCGACCGGCTGACCCTGCGAGCCGAAACCGTCCTGCACATCTGGAAGCTGGGAACCCCCCGAGCTTATTTCGGACTTGACGACGAGCTCCTCACGGTCCCCGAACAGGAATGGCCAGGCGTCGGTTCGTTCGTGCTGGGAGCGTCGCTCCGCTTCTGAGGGAGGCCTCGTGCCCCAATTCGAAGAACGCACCGCAGACTGGCTTTCATGGGAAGAAGCCGTCCGGGTAGCCCTCGACACGTCGCCACCCCTGGAGTCCCGGCTCCGACCTCTCCTTGAATCCCATGGTCTGGCGCTGGGCGAGGAGCTGGTTGCCCCGCGGACCCTCCCTCCTGGGCCCACCTCGGCGATGGATGGCTATGCGGTGCCCGGCCGCGAACCGGATGAAGAACCATCCTCAGCCCTCCTGACGGTCACAGGCACGAGTCGCCCCGGCGATCCCCCGGGGGCTCCCGTCGGATCCGGTGAGGCGGCCCGCATCATGACCGGGGGACTGCTCCCGCCGGGAACCGACGCCGTGATTCCGGTGGAGCGGACGGAAGGAGAGGACGGAGGCGCCGTGCGCGTGACCGCTCGGCCAGAGCGGGGCGCTTTCGTTCGGCCCGCCGGAGAGGAGATGGAGACCGGTGACCTCCTGGCCTCGCGGGCGGATACCCTGACCCCCGGAATGATCGCGCTCCTGGCCTCGGCCGGAATCGACAGGGTCGACGTCGTACCGGCACCGAAGGTGGCTCTGATCGTCACCGGAGACGAGCTGATCAACCTGGAGGAAGGCCGACGAGGCGGTCCGACCGACCGAAACCTCCGGATCGATGTGATGTCTCCCGTGTTTCCAGAACTCATCCGGGAGGCCGGGGGCATCCCCCTCGATCCGATCCGCGCGGTCGACTCGAGGGACTCTCTGCATGCGGCCTTCGCGGAGGCTTCATCGCACGCGGATTTCATCCTGACTACCGGCGGTGCGTCGATGGGCGAAGCCGACCTGGTCAAGCGCACTCTCGACGAACTCCACTTCCAGCTCCGCTTCTGGCGGGCACGGATACGACCGGGGAGCCCCGTCGGGATGGGACTGCTCTCGGTGGCGGAAAGGCCCCGAGGCATCCCGGTCATGAGCCTTCCAGGCAACCCGGTTTCGGCGTTCGTCACCTGGCACATCCTGGCCCGCCCGGCGGTCCGACGGATGGGGGGACATCGCCGTCTCCACCTCCCACGGATCCGGGCGATCCTCGACGAGCCGCTCGTGGGCGCGGAACACCTCACCCACTTCTTCAGGGTGCGGCTTGAACCGAAGGGAGGCGGAGTCTGGGGAGTGCGGAGCTCCGCCCCGCAGGGGTCGGGGGTCATACGGAGCCTGGCGCTCTCGGATGGACTCGCAATCCTCCCGGCTGGAAAGGGAGAGCTTCCCGTAGGAGCCCAGGTCGAAGTCCTCCTCCTCGGAAACGCGGGATGGCCCGAGAATCAGGGGACGCCAGGGAGCCTGCGGCCCGGATGAGGGCTGGCAGGTTCTCCCGGGCCTGGCCTCTCCTGGGAGCGTGCTTCCTCAGCGCGTGCGCCCTTCCCGCATGGCCGGTGGAAGGCCCTCTAACCTCCCCATTCGGGCTCCGGCCCGGAGAGGGGCTCCTCCCCGGGGTTCACCACGGCGTTGACCTGCGGGCGCCTGCCGGGACTCCGGTGCGGGTCATGGCACCCGGCAGAGTCCGGTTCGCCGGGGTGATGAGCGGGTATGGGACGGTGGTGTGGGTCGACCACCGCGGAGGGGTGATCTCGGTCTACGCCCACCTCTCCGAAATCCGGGTGACCGCAGGGGCCAGCCTGGGGGCCGATGCGATCGTCGGCCTGTCCGGAGCATCGGGCGCCGTTTCGTCTCCGCACCTGCACTTCGAGGTCCGCATGCACGGCCGCCCCGTCGACCCGGTAGCCTTCCTCGGAGGCGGCCCTCCGATTCGACGCTAGTGCCCGAGCAACGCGGGCTCACCCCATGACCCGGACGCGCTCCCAACCCTCGCGGGAGCTTACTCCCCGCTTCGCAGCGAGCGGATTTCCTCCGTCAACCGCGGAAGCACCTCGAAGAGATCTCCCACGATCCCGTAGTCGGCGACCTTGAAGATCGGCGCATCCGGGTCCTTGTTCACCGCGACGATGGTCCCGGCGGTCCGCATCCCCGCAAGGTGCTGAATGGCTCCGGAGATGCCGATCGCAAAGTACAGCTTGGGAGCTACCGTCTTGCCGGTCTGGCCCACCTGCTCGCCGTGCGGCCGCCACCCGGCATCCACCACCGCCCTTGAAGCTCCGAGCCCCGCCGAGTCCCCGAGTGCAGATCGAAGGTCCTCCAGGAGCCCCCAGTTCTCCGGATCGCGCATTCCCCGTCCGCCGGATACCACCACGGACGCCTCCGCCACATCGGGAATGTCTCCCCCTGCCGCGGTGAAACCCAGGACTTTTGTAGGCCATGTGCCCGAGTCCGCTGCCACCTCGACGGTCTCGACCTCCCCTGTCCCTGCCCGCTCCGTCGGCTGGAAGACGTTGGGTCGAATCGTCGCGAGAATGGGAGAGGCGTTGATCCGGATCCGTGCGAAGGCCTTTCCGGAATACACCGGACGCACAATCTCGACCTGCCCGTCCGCACCGGCCGACAGCGATGTCACATCCTGCGCCAGAGGCACATCGAGGAGCGCGGCCACGCGTGGAGCGAGGTCCTTCCCCTGCCCGGTCGCGGAGAGGATCACGACCTCGTATTCGCCGCTGCGGACCGCGCTCGCCACCACGCCCGCGTATCCGTCGGGGTTGTAGATGGCCAGCGCGTCGTCGGACGCGACTTTCACGGATGCAGCACCATGGGTCCCCAGTTCGGAGGCCGTGGATTCAACCCCCGGGCCCCCCAGGACGAGTGCATCGGCTCTGCCGCCCGTCTCCCCGGCGAGCGCTGCGGCCGCAGACATGACCTCGCGCCCCGTACCCCGAAGCACCCCATCCTTCTGTTCAACAACCGCCAGTATCCGCGACATGCAATCTCTCTCCTGGGCTGAGTACGGGCGGCATCGGCCCTCGGCCGTGCTGCCCGGTCGTCGACTTCGATTTTAGAGGACGTTCGCTTCTTCGCGAAGGATCCGCACGAGCTCGGGCACGGCATCGGGACCTTCCCCCACGATACGCCCTCCGGCGCGCTCAGGGGGGAGTTCCAGCGTCTCGATGCTCAGCCTCGACTCGATCTCGGCTGCGGGCCTGGCCTCGAGAGGCTTCCGCTTCGCAGCCATGATCCCCTTGAGCGATGCGTATCGCGGCTCGTACTCGCCCTTCGTGATCGTGAGGACCGCGGGAAGCGGAAGCTCCACCTCCTCGGTGCCCCCTTCGACCTCGCGAAAGCAGCGTACCCGGTCGCCCTCGACGTTGAACCGCGAAACACCCGTTGCGCAGGGTCGGCCGAGGAGCGTCGCCAGCATGGGTCCCACCTGCTGCTGATCGTCGTCCGCGGCCTTTACGCCGAGCAGGATCAGCGGTGCTTCCGCCTCGCCCAGTTCCGCTGCAAGGGCCTTGGCTGTGGCCAGTCCATCCTGGGTGACGACTCCCTGCAGGAGCACTGCCGAGTCGGCTCCCATCGCGAGCGCCGTGCGGAGGGTTTCCTGCGAGCTGTCGTCGCCGAGGGTGACCACCTTCACTTCACCGGAACCGGTGCTCTCCTTCAGGCGGAGCGCCGCTTCCACCGCTATTTCATCGTAGGGGCTCAGCACGAACTTCACCCCGTTCGAATCGATTGAAGTCCCGTCACCCCCGATTCGGATCCGGGTTTCAGTGTCCGGGACCCTCTTGATGCATACGATCGTGTTCACGCGCTACTCCAGCCGTTCAGGTTGATCTTTCCCGGCGTCGTCCGGAGGCACTCCCGGATTCGGCCCCGCCCGGCTACCCCGGGCACGAAGCTGCGGTCCCTGACCTTCGGTGCTACATCGTCATTCCCACCAGAGCGAACGCCAGGGCGGCCACGCCGCCTGCGATCGCTGCATAGGGGAGCTGGGTCCGGACGTGATCGATATGGTCCGTGGCAGCCGCCATCGATGAGATGATTGTCGTATCCGAAATCGGTGAGGCGTGGTCGCCGAAGATCCCTCCTGACAGCGCTGCCGCCACGAACGGCGCCAGCGGGAGGCCGAGCGCCGCCGCCGCCGGTACCGCGATGGGGAGCATGATCGCAAACGTCCCCCAGCTCGTTCCCGTCGAGAACGCGATCCCTGCCGACACCACGAAGATGAGTGGGAGGAACACCGGGGGGGGAAGGACCCCCGCGGTGACCTGTGCCACATACGCTCCGGTCCCAAGCGCTCTCGCCACGTCACCGATCGCGAGGGCCAGGAGCAGGATCAGAGCCAGAGGAACGAGTCCACCCGCCCCCTTCAGCCCCGTGCGCATCAGCTCATCCACTGTGGCCCCTCGCTGCGCCAGCATGAGGATCCAGCTCATCAGGAGTCCGGTCATGACGGCCCAGAGGACCGAGGTCGATCCGGACCCCGCGAGGAAGTCACCATCGCCGGTGATCCAGAGCCCCACCGGCATCATTACGACCATGGTCAGGATCGGGAGTACCATGTTTATCGCACGCGGCGGGATCCGGTCGTTCGGTTCGGGAGAAAGGATCCCTTCGTCGATCATCGGCTGTGAGTCAGGCCACAGCAGCTGCCCCCCCCGGGTCCTCTCCTCGGCCTTCTTCATCGGGCCGAAATCCAGCCCCCATATCACCGTTGCGAGGGCCAGAAGAACCGCGGCGATAGCATAGAAATTGTAGAGGATCGAGGTCAGAAACACGCTGAGCGGATTCTCCACTCCCAGCGAGTCCAGGATCCCGAGGTTGTAGGCACCCCAGGCGTTCATCGGAATCAGAATGCAGACGGCAGCTGACGTGGAGTCGATCAGGTAGGCGAGCTTTTCGCGGGACACACGGTACCTGTCAAAGAGCGGGCGGGACACCGACCCGGCAACGAGCACCGTGATGTTCGACTCGATGAAGATTATCACACCGATGGTCCAGGCGAGTGCCTGCGCCCGCCGCGGCGTGTTGACCCACTCCCGGCTCTCCAGGTAGCTGACGAAGCCGCGCACCCCCCCGGACGTCTCGATGGTCGCGATGAGCGCACCGATGACGAGGGTAAAGAGAATGACGTTCGCGTTCCCCGCGCTCGCGAGCACTGCGACCGTCTCCTCGATTCCCCGCCCGATCCCGGCCAGGGGATTCCATCCCTCCAGAATCGTCCACCCGATCCAGATCCCGGCCGCAAGCGACAGATAGACCTGCCGGGTCCAGATGGCCAGGACGATGGCGAGTACGGGGGGGAGGACGGACACCCAGGTGGGATCGGTCATCGCAGTGCAATCTCCGACTCGATGGGAAGGGGAAAGACCTCATGCCATGCCGCGGAAACGTTCCTGGCGGGAGCACTCCCAGGCTGGCACGCGAGCGGCATGCCCTGTCCGCTGGCAAACGCCGTAGAGTCGGTCAGCGGGCGGACCGTCCACTTCCGCGGGTGCGCCGTGCCCGTGGACGGCTCGACGACTCCGCTTCCACTCCACTCCCATCTCCGCCACCCGGCTCTCCTGCGCTTCCCTGCGAACCCGTTTCGGAAGCCAGACGCTCCAGACGTCTTTCGAAGTCTGCCGTCCATCCCTCGAGCAGCTTCTCGGAGCGGGCGGGCGGGAGCAGAGCCGTGACCCTGGAAGGATCCGACTGGAGAACCTTGAAAAGATCCGCTCCGAAGGCATCGACCACGGTCTCCGCGGTCTTCTGTCCCACCCCCCGGTAGGAGTTCGTGAGATACAGAACCATGCTCTCCCGTTCGACGGGGAGGCGCAACCGGACGGGGTCGATCGATCCGGCGGACGGCCTGCCGCTCGGAGCCTCCCCCGTGGAAGCCCGACCCTGTTTCTCCGTCGGTGGTGCTGACTCGGTCCGCGGTGCAGACGCTTCCTTGCGTGGCGCCGAGGAAGACACCGCCTGACCCTCGAACAGCTCCAGCGGGTGAGAATCTCCTCCTCGACGGCGCGCAGCCAGCCGCGGGCGGAGCCTTCTCACTTCGCCACCCTCGACCTCCACCTCCACGGTATCGGTCGCGGGGGCCGACCCGGGGGCGGGCGCAGTCCCGGGCGTTGAAGCCGTGCCTCCGGACGTGTTCCTCCCCTGTGCCTCCGAACCCCGTGCATCCGAGTCCGGTACGGCCGAAGGGGTCCGAGGCGCCCGATCACGGGAACCCGTCGATCGGGAACTCGTCGATCGGGGAGTGCTTGCAGACGAGGAGGCCGGTCCCCCTTCCCCGGGTCCCACATGGTAGTTGCCCTCCTCACCCTTCCGGAGGAGGATGACCCCGTGGTCGTGCGCCTGCCGGAGGAAGAGCGAGAACTTGGCGAAGCCCAGATCCGATTCGTCGAACCCGGACTGCAGGGCCAGCATGCGCCGTTTCACGTCCGAGTCCCGGACCGAGTCCGACGACTGCTCCACCAGTAGCTCGCCCAGCGCTTTCAGAAGGAGCTGGTAGGAGGGTTCGAGCGCCTCGCGTCCCCCTTCGGAGGTCCCCGCTGAGCTTGCTGTGGCCCCTGCGGAAGAAGCCACACCAGCCGAAACCGAGGCGTCGTTCCCGGCGCCTCCGGATCGCGAAGGCTGGGAAGCCTCCCGGCCCCGGCCTTCGTCACGGCTGCTCCCCTCGTCACGAGAGCGATCCCGCCCGCGCCCCCGACTCGTCGTCCGGCCGTCCGACCGCTCGGTGCTGTCGGGGCTTCGCCTGCTCCCGCCCTTGGGGACAATCTCGTACTGCCCGTTCTCCATCTTCTGGAGCTGAAGGACGCCCTTCGAGACCGCCTCGGTCAGGAACCTCGAGAACTTGCTGAACCCGAGGCTCTTCTCATCGAAGGACGAATCGATCTCGAGCATGACCTGCTTGAGGCGGTCCGAACGCATCACGTCGTTGCGTTTGACCATCTGTTCGACGGCTTTCTCCGCGAGCACCCAGGGATCCACCGCAGAATGGGAGCCCGGTTCCGTGGTTTTCCGCAACCCGGAAATCGAGGTGTAGGAGTAGTATTCGTCGCAATTCTGCACGAGGATGTCCGAAGACGACTCCTGAATTCCCACCCCGATCACATACTTTCCGTACTCCTTCAGCTTCAGAACGAGAGATGAGAAGTCGGAATCCCCCGTCAGGAGGATGTACGTCCCGATCTCAGGTCTGGTGAAGACGAGTTCCATCCCATCGATCGCCATCCGGATATCCGTGGCGTTCTTCTTGCTGCTGCCGTAGGCCGGCGCAAAAATGAGGTCGATGGAGGCTTCGGAAAGTGGCACGATGTACTGCGGATACCGACGCCAGTCGGCATAGGCTCGCTGTACGGTGACCTTTCCCTTGATGATGTCGGAGTTGAGAAGCGACTTCAGCTCTTTCGAGAGGTCGCTGCGCATCCCCATCGTGACATTGTCGAAGTCGATGAGGAGGGCGGCGTTGGGAGAGTTGGGAGACAGGAGGGAACGATTCGAGCCCTCGATGTGGGGGGCTCGCACAAATTGGTTGCTCATGGGATGATGTTGCGTCTCGCGTTGTATGGATCAAAGGTCAGTCGCGAGACCTCCCCACCGATTCCCTGACCCGATCGGGTCTGCAGAGAAGGGTCGGGGAAGCCGCCCGCTGAATCAAATTCCGGGTGTCCCCTTCTCGCCTTCAATCAGGCGGGAAAGCTCGACCCTGCGGATCTTGCCGGTTGCTGTCATCGGGAGGGAATCGAGGAAGCGCACGAGGTCGGGAACCTTGTTTTCCGCCAGGGTGCGGCGGCACCAGGCCCTGAGTTCCTCGGCATTCACGATCGCCCCTTCCACGGGGACAACAGCCGCGCAGATCGCCTCCCCCAGGAGCGCATCCTGAACTCCGACCACAGCCACCTCCTGAACCGCCGGATGGGCATGCAGTCGATCTTCGAGCTCCTGCGGATAGACGTTGAATCCGCTTCGAATGATAACCTCTTTGCGCCGCCCCACCAAATGCAGGAAGCCCTCATCATCGAGCATCCCCAGGTCTCCGGTCCGGAAGAACCCCTCCGCATCCAGAGAGACGGCCGTCTCCTTTGGCTGGCGATAGTATCCCCGCATGACCCCCGGCCCCCGCACTGACAGCTCACCGAGGCTCTCGACCGGGAGTTCGACGCCGTCCTCCCCGAGCACCCGGACCTCGGTTCCGGGACCGGGACGCCCCACCGTCGAACGACGCTTCTCCGGCGGGTCATTCCGTCGGGTGATGGACACCGTAGAAGCCGTTTCCGTCAGGGAGTACGCCACCAGGAGATCAGGAAAGAGCTCAGCCTCGACCTCCCTGAAAGCATCGTCCCGCATGGGCGCACCCGCCACCAGGCCGAGTCGCAGCGAACTGAGGTCCCGAGGGTGACGCCGCTGCTCCCGCAATTCAGCCACGAAGTGCGTAGGCACCCCGTAGTGAACGGTGGCTCCCTGACCCTCGATCAGGTCGAGCGCCTCGGCCGCATCCGGCGTCTCCTGGAGGATGAGGGAGGAGCCGGAGAGGGCACATCCGAGAACCCCCGGACCCAGACCGAATACATGGAAAAATGCCGTCACCCCGATGACGCGGTCGGAAGTCTTGAGTTCTGCGGCATCCGCCGTGACGGCCGCGGCATGGACGAGGTTGCGATGGAGAAGCTCGACGCCCTTCGGCTTGCCCGTCGTACCCGACGTATACAGGATGGCTATCAGATCCCGGTCCGGGTCGACTTTCGGGACGATGAAGTCCCGGCCTGATCCGGCCGAAACCAGATCCTCGAACTGGAAGATCCTGTCGTCGTACCAGAGGTCTTCTTCCCCTACGGTTACCAGATACTGGAGTTCGGGAAGCAGGGCGAACAGCCCCTCGAAAAGCTGAAGAAAATCGACCCCTTCGTGGGTCTCGATCGTGACTGCACACACGGCCTCGGAGTGCCGGAGCATGTAGTGCAGTTCGGGCTGCGTGAGGCCGGGGTTCAGTGGCACGAGAACCGCTCCCAGCTTCGCCAGAGCGAAGAAGGTCACGACGAACTCCGGGCAGACCGGGAGCACCACCGCCACCCGATCTCCCGGCTCGACGCCGAGATTCGCGAGCGAAGCGGCCAGCGCCTCGGCCTGGCCATCCACCTCGCCGAAGCTGAACACCCGGCCCTGAGAGATCAGGAAGGTCGCTTCGGGATCCGTAGTCGCGCGGTGGGAGAGAACTTCGGAAACCGTGAGACCGCGGGAGCGCTCGGTGAGCGCCATGGCTCCTCCAAACGGGGTGAGGTCCAGGGGAAGGCGGGGAAGAATAGGCAAGCCCGGTGGCTTCGTCAAACAGGTATCATGGCTTGAATCATTGCATCATGGGGGACAGATCGACTCCACCCTCCTTCCCGGGCGACCTCGCCCGGACGCCGAAGCAGGACCAGGCGCACCTCGCCCTCCCGGGCCTTCTTGTCGCGACCGGCGAGCTGGACGAGCTCCGCCGGGTCAACCCCTTCGGGGAGGGCGATCGGAAGACCTACCCCCTCGAGCGCCGAGAGGATCCTGTCCGCAGTACCCGGCTCGGTTACTCCGAGGACTTCCCCGACCCGCGCTTCAAGGACCATGCCGATCGCCACCGCGTCCCCATGCGGGACGGTGTAGCGGGTCACGGTCTCGAGGGCGTGCCCGAGGGTATGTCCGAAGTTCAGGATCTCGCGCCTCCCCGCTTCGCGCTCGTCCCCGGACACGACCTCGGCCTTGATCTCGACCGAACGGAGAACGAGTTCGCGTGTCGCCTCGGGAGTTCCCTCCAGAAGCTCGGCGACATGACGCTCGATCCATTCCAGGTAGTCGATATCCACGATGGCGCCGTGCTTGAGCGCTTCCGCGAGTCCCTGGACCCGTTCAGGCCTCGGGAGAGTCCCGATGAACGACGGGTCCGCGAGTACGAACTTCGGTGGATGGAAGGCCCCGACAAGGTTCTTACCCTCGGGAACATCCACTCCGGTCTTGCCTCCAATCGAGGCATCCACCATCGCCACCAGGGAGGTCGGAAGCTGAACAACCGGAACCCCCCTCATGAACGTCGCCGCCACGAAGCCGGCCAGGTCGCCCGTGACCCCCCCACCCAGGGCGAGGATACAGCTATCGCGCCCGGCCCCGAGGGAGAGGAGCGCATCGGTGAGCCTTGCCCACTCCTCCCGGGTTTTGCTGGCCTCTCCTGCCGGGAAGCTCAGCGGGTCCACCTTGAGGTTCGCGGCACGCAGGCGCGAGAGAAGGGTGTCACCATGGAGGTCCTGGACCGTGTCGTCCGCGATCATCAGGTATCGGTGGGACGGCGCAAGCTGTCCGAGGAGATCCGGGAGCAAGCGCACTCCGGCGGTCCCCACGAAGACGGGGTAGCCGCCCCCCCCCGAGGTGGTCACCTCGGTCCGGGTGAGGCCGGGGAGAGGAATGGACAAGCCAGCGGAATCCCCGTTCACGAGGCGTGCCCTGCGGGCCAGGGCGAAGCTGCGACTCTGGACACCGACGCCTCGAAACCGGTTGAGCGCACCAGGGCATCGACACGCTCCCCGCTGTCCGGATCCACGAAATCAGAGGCGACTTCCAGCAGGGGAACGATCACAAAACCTCGGCTCTTCCACCGCGGATGGGGCAGGGACAGGCCCGGCATCTCGCGCGTCTCATCTCCCACGAACAGGAGGTCAAGGTCCAGTGTGCGCGGGCCGTTCTTCTCTGTCCTCACTCTCCCGAAACCCACTTCGATCTCGAGGAGGCGGGCGAGAAGTGTTTCGGCGGGGTCGAGCGATCGGCCTCTGAGGACCGCATTGAAGAACCGCCCCTGGTGCGGGTTTCCCTCCGGGACCGTCTCATAGATCGAGGACACCTTCTCGACCGCGAGCACTTCCGCCAGGCGCTTCAGGGCGCGTTCAATCGTGTTCATCCGATCGCCCAGATTCGAGCCGATCCCGACGAGCACGACGGGACCTTCTTCTGCATTCATCGCCATGCCATGGAAGATGTCTCCGTTTGCACCCGACGGGTACCCCTCCAATCCCGTTGAAGGGCCGGGCGCTGGACCGGGGGAGCTGGAGTTGCCGTCTCGCCCACGCAGAAGCGGGCGCCCGACCCGAAGGTCGGACGCCCGCCCGTATTCTTCCTGCCTCAGACGGTCCCGGTCACCCGGGGACCGCAGGGCCTCCCTTCATCCGCTCAACCGCCGCTGATGTTGGGGTTGGCATTCCGCTCCCCGAAGGGAAGCGGCATGCAGGTCTGGTTGCTGACCGTACCCACCGCCGGCTTGTAGTAGTTGTCGCCCGGCGGAATGATTCCAGGCACCGCGTTCGGGTTCCGCGTCCAGTCGCCGAACCGCTTCGACTCGAGCCAGAAGTCACGCGAACTCTGTGCCATGAGCTCTGCCATGAGCTCGGTCATGTTCGTGGTGGCGATCGGGGCCTGGTTGCCCGCGGCCCTCCGCGTGTTCACGAAGGCGAGGATTGCGGCCGCATTCTGCCCGGCCTCGACCTCGATGTATCGGGCCATGAGCCCAGATCCTGCCGGGATCGGCGCCGCCCAGTTGTCATACTTGCGCTGGCTCCAGAACCGGAGAACCCCGTCCTGGGCATCGCGACCCGCATCGATAAACTTGATCCGCGGATCGTTGAACGCCCGGTAC
>JBGTMU010000146.1:0-2939 GCA_041743405.1 Longimicrobiales bacterium
GCCGCGAAGGCCGCCGGATCCATCCGTTCGGTGGACCGGCCTCTGCCCTGCGGCGCAGGCTGGAAGTGCATCGTGGCAGCAGGATCCATCCGTTCGGTGGATCGGCCTCTGGAGGGAGCCGCTCCCTCGCCCCGGGGCGCCTCCGCCCCGGTCCGGGCAGCCAGCTCGGGCCAGCTTCCATCCCGGAGGAAGGCGCCCGCGGCGCCCGCGATCTCGGCGGCGCTCGGACGTGCATCGGGCACACGGTCCATCATGGCCCGGAGGAGGGCCCGGAAGCGGCCGCTGAACTCGGGCCCCACCTCGGGAATGGCGGCACCCGTGCGAAGACTCATCCCCCCATTCCCCATCCAGGGCACATCGCCCGTCGCCAGCTCGTACGTCAGGACCCCCAGCGAGAACACATCCGAGGCCGGAAGCTGGCGGGGCTGTGAGTCGAAGCGCTCGGGTGGAGCGTAGGCCACCGTCATGGCCGCGGACGAGCTGGTGTTCTTCCTCAGCGTGCTCCGGACGCGTGCGCTGATCCCGAAGTCGGTGAGGAGGTAGTCTCCCCAGTTCCCGATGAGGAGGTTGTCCGGCTTCAGGTCCTGGTGGAGGATCTCCCTCTCATGGAGATAGGCCAGCGCGCCTGCGATCTGGGCCAGGAGTCCGGCGATCTCCTCCTCGCCGAGCGACCCCCGATCCCCGAGGACGTGCGAAAGCGACCCGCCCTTGATGAAGGGCATGACCAGATAGGGGCGTCCCTCATAGACGTCGAAGTGTCTCGCCGTGAGGAGGTTCGGATGGTTCAGATCGAGAACCACCGCGTATTCTCTCCGGAACTGGGCGATCCCCCGATCGTCCATTCCCCGTTCCGGAGAATAGATCTTGATGGCCACCACCGAGTCTTCCGCCATCTCGTCAACTGCCTTCCACACCTCGGAGAAGCCCCCCAGTCCGATGCGGGACTCGAGGCGGTAGCGGTTCGCGAAGATGTCATTCGGCTCGTACATCGGATCCTCCTGGAAGGACCGGGGCGAGGGCCCGGATCTCCGTCATGGGTTATCGACCAGAACCTTCAGTGTGGAATCGCCGATGGCGATGATGTCGCTCGGCCGGAGCACCTCTCCGCGGGGGCCCACCCGGCGCCCGTTCAGAAGGGTGCCATTCGTGGAGGGGTGCCATCCCGCCACGCCATCCTTCGTGCGGAACTGCCCATCCCGGAGCACCCAGTGCCCGCTGGTCGGATCGAACTCCAGGGTGGCGTGAAAGGAGGAGATATACCGCGTGAACTGCTCGGCGATCCCCACGTCGTTGGCGAAAGGGTCTTCCTCGTTGAACCAGCCGACGGTGATCGCTCTCCGGGCCAGGTGCCGGCTCAGATTCGTGATCTGGTACTCCCGGCCGATCTCCTCCCCATTCTGCACCCGGAGCCTCCAGACTGAATCCGGGCGCATGGCAGGAACGGCCGCCTCCTGCCCCGACTGCCATCCCAGGTCGGTGAGGACTTCGTCTACGGTGCGATACCGCTCCTCGGGATCCCATCGAATGCATCGGGCGATGATGCCGACCCACTTCGGGTCGGGAGCCAGGGATCGAAGCGACTCCGAATCCCACCGCTCCGTCGCCTTCCTTGCCTCGTATCCCTCCATGTCCGCTATGAAATCCTCGAAGGGACCGAAAGGGAGGCGCCCCCGCGTGATGATCTCGTACATCATGGCGCCGAAGGCATAGAAGTCATTCCCGGGCCCCATGACCTTCATGGCCCGCTTCGGATCGAACTGCTCGGGCGGGGAATAGGTGCCCGTGGCGAATACCGCCTTCGCATGCCCCATGAAGTTGGCGATCGTGTGGCGTTTCTTCACGGAGGCGGAGATCCCGAAATCGGCCAGCTTCGGGGTCTCTGCCTCGTCGAAGAGAACGTTCTCCGGCTTTATGTCCCGGTGCACGATCCCCTCGGCGTGGAGATCACGAAGCCCCGAGAGGATGCCGTAGGCCAGTCGATCCAGGGCGCGACCGTCCACCTCGCGCCCTACCCAGTCCCGCAGGCTTCCCCCGTCACAGAGGTCCATGACCAGGAAGGGATTGCCCTCGAGAGTATCGAAGTCGTGGCTCCGGACCAGGTAGCGGCTCTTCAGGCGGGATCCGTACTCGTATTCCTGGCGGAAGCGCTTCGCGAACTCAAGTCGCTCGTGAGGCATGAAAGTCCACATCTTCGTGAGCTTCATGGCGTAGTGACGCCCCCCGTCCTCCACGAGGTAAACCGAACCGAACCCCCCCTCTCCGAGTTCTCTCGTGATCCGGTACGTGGCCCGTTGCGAGGGGATGAAGCTCCCTTCCTCGAGTTTGACGGCGCCGGGAGTGCTCATGCTGTCAACGAACGCCTACGTCATAGATCCGGCCGCCGATCACGAGGCGAACTCCGTCCCGGACCTCGGCGGGGCGCTGGAGCTGGATGAAGCTGGCGCCCGTGCTGCTGGCGTCCCGCACCATCAGAATCCCTCCTTCCACGTCGAAGATCAGGTGCGCCCCGGAGGAGACGGTGGCATCGCCGGGGTTCAGATTCTCCCGGCCGACCTCGATCCGGGTCCCCTCGAACTCCACGCTCTTTCCGGACTGGGCTTCGGTCAGGGTCAGTCGGACCGGGACCTCGGGTGCCCCGGCCAGAGCGTCCACCCGAACCGTCTTCGGTCCGGCTGCGCCTTCGGCGGGGCCTGCGGTCCCCCGTTCCGCTCCGCCTTTGGCGGGGCCCGCGGTCCCTCTTCCGGCATCGCCGCAGTTCGGACACGGATCCTTCGGAGCGGGTGCCGATCGGAGGGGGTAGAAGCCACATGCGCTGCAGCGCAGCACCCCCCCGGAGGGAAGCGTGGGGGCAGACGGAGGCTCCCCGCTTCCATACCGTCGGGTGGCCGGCTGGGGAACGTCCCAGGCCGGCGTTTCCGCGGGCGCCCCGCGCCGGGTTC
>JBGTMU010000147.1:0-3085 GCA_041743405.1 Longimicrobiales bacterium
GTGCGCCGCGAGCCCGAGGAGCCCGGCGCGGTCCTCCGGCGGGAGGGTGGGCATCCCCTCGAGGAGGATCTGCGTCCCTTCCGCCGGTGCGCGCCGGAGCTCCGCGGCTTCCAGCCCCCGGGCGGCCAGTGAGGTGGCCCCGGTCCCGGATCGCTCCGCGATTGCAAGGAGTCGGAGCCAGAGTGTGGCCTGGGCGGGGAGGAGATGGAGGACGAGCTCCTGCAGCTGGACCTTCCCCTCCCCCTGCGCCTCCTCACTCTCCGCGTTCGCGAGCAGGGCCAGAACACGCTCCGGAAGGGGGACCGGGTCAATCCCCGTCTGCGCCCCGGCGGATGGGGGGGCCGCGATGAGGAGAATTCCCACAGCGAGCATGATGAACCGGATCACCGGGGCCCTCCGCCGGCGCTGCGCCGGTTAAGTCGATCGAAGTACTCGAGCACGAGCCTTCGTTCCAGGGGGGTCATGGCGGCGAGCTCTTCCGTGGTGGGGAGCGGGACCGCGAGTGAGCGCAGCAGCTCTTCCGGGAGGGGCGCCACGGCCCTTCGCTCGGTGGGCGACGCCGACGTGGCTTCCCTCTCATCCGTCTCCCCGTCGCGATCCAGCCCGCGGGTCGCGTCCAGAAGCCGGTCCAGAAGTTCCTGCTGTCGATCCAGAAGCTCCGGGGTGAGACGCCCCTGACCGAGTTCCTCGGCGATCTCGCGAGCCTCTGCGGCCATCCTCTCCAGATCTCCGAGAGTCCCCTCGCCCGGGCGTTCCGCGATTTCTCCCATGGCGCCGGCGATCGCATCCTGGAGAGCCGCGAGCGCATCCATCTGCGACTCGGAAGGCTCTCCCCCCATCGCCTCGGCGAGGGAGCTGCTCTGCTCGTTGAGCGAACTCTGATCCGATGAGAGGGCTTCCATTTCCTGCATCAACTGCTCGGCCGCACTCCCGTCGCCACCTCCCACCTGATCCATGCCGCGGAGCGCCGCGAGGGCAACCATGTTCATCGCGGACTGCGCCTGACTGGCCATCGTGTAGGGGTTGCTCCCGGGGCCACTTCCGCCACCGATGAGCCCCTCGAGGGTCTGCCTCACCGCCTCCATCGCCACCGCGATCGCCATGGACACCTCGCGCCCCACGGCGGGTGCCTGGCGGGTGGCCAGGGCGATCTGAGCGGCCAGGTTGCGGAGCCCCTCTCCGATCGCGGCCTCCTCTCCCTGGAGTTCCGATCGACGGAGAGCGCCAGCCCCCTGGAAATTCTCGCGCACCTCGCCCTGGAGTCGCGCGAGTGCGAGAGCGCTCTCGGCGCCTCTCCGGAGCGCAGAACGGATCTGCTCTTCCCATTCCTCGAGCCAGTCGGCCCTCGCCTCCTCGAGCTCCTCGGCCGCCTCGCGAGCCGCCCGTTCCGCCTCGTCCCCCTCCGCGCCGGCACTTTCGGGCTCCCCAGCGGAGGCTGCCTGCTGAGCCCTCTCCATGGCCGAGGTGGCCTCGTCCATCGTGCGCCCCGCCTCCCGGGCGCGTTCGGCCGCGTCCGGGTCTCCGGCCTCTTCGAGCCTCCGTGCCAGCTCCTCGAGACGGGCCTCCATGGCCTCCGCCCGGGCCGCCAGCTCTTCCTGTGCCTCCGGACTCGCCCCTTCGCGGAGGGAATCCGACACTTCCTCCTGTTCATCGGCGAGGGCCCGGGCCTCCTCCTCGGCGCCGCGGAAGGTCTCCTCGAGGGCCGCGCGCATGATCCGCTCCAGCGCCTCCTCAAGGCGCTCCTGCAGCGCCTCCTGGGCCGCGATGAGCTCCTCGAGCGTTCGGGGAAGGGCGGTCGACTCCCCTGCATCCGTCCGCTCGAGGAGCTCCTGGAGTCGTTCCCGTGCTTCCGTGGTCATCGCTTCATCGAGCATTCGCTCAAGCTCGCCCAGTTGACGGCGGAGGGCTTCGTCTTCGACGGAGCTGCCGAGGGCCTCCCTCACTTCCCCCAGTTCCTGGCTCAGGGCGGCCAGCTCCCGGGCGGACTCGGACTGCCTTTCGAGGGCATCCCGCAGCTCCTCGCGGCTGCGGAAGGCGTCCGCCTGCCCGCCCTCCTGCGCCAGCCTGCGAGCGAGCTCCGTCAAAGCGTCCGTCTCGCCGGCGGCCGCCTCTGCGAGCGCCTCCACGCGAGCGCCTCCCTCCTCGATTCGATCCCGCGCCTCGTCGCGAAGCTCCCGATCGTCCGGGATGCGGAGCCGGTAGGCCGGGGTCTCCGCTATGCGCGGGTTCGGGGCATTGTCTGCCGCCCTGGCCCTCACGCGGAGTTCGGAGCCACCCTCGAGCCCCCACGCGGCCACGTCGAGCAGGGGTTGAATCATCACTTCGGGGCGGGCGCCCGTCTGGATCCGCTCCACCACCGGATCTTCTTCCACGCCATCCCGCCCGACCGGCGTCACCTCGACCTCGACCCATTCGATGCCGAAGTCATCCCTCGCTTCGAGGCGAAGCTGAAGGCGAAGCGAAACCGGCATCTCACCATCGGAGCCGGGCACGGGGAGGCTGATGCGGGGAGGGAGGTCCGGAACCATTTCGACCTCGAGAGGGGCCGGGAGGAAGGCGCCCGCCTGCGAACCCTCCACCTCCCAGCCCACGGTCACGGAGCGCAGTGGCCGCCAGACCCCTGCGAAGCGCCCTTCCACCACGGGGACCCGCAGCACGGGCGGTCCGCTTTCGGCCCGGAGGAGCACCGCCGCGCCTTCTCCCTCGACCCTGCCTTCCAGGCGGATCGTGCTCCCTTCAGGAAGCGTCAGAGGCGGAGGGGAACCCGCATAGCTCTCTGGCAGGAGTCGCGTGTGAGGGGGGAAGCGCACCTCCACGCGGAGCTCCGACAGGAGCGCCGGATCCCGGGGTGTGAGCCGCGCGAACGCGGTCATCGCCCCGTCCGCGGCACTCGCCCAGTACACGACGTCGCCCTGCAGCGGGGGAAGGAGGGCTTCCGCGCCATCCGCATTCACGGGGAGCGCCGCCTCACGTTCCACCTCTCCCACCGCCTGCCAGTGGAGTCGAACGGAGTCACGGCCCGGTGCATGAATCCGGATCTCGGGGCGGCTTCCCCGGAGCAGCGTCGCGTCCCCGGGCTCGAGGG
>JBGTMU010000148.1:0-2903 GCA_041743405.1 Longimicrobiales bacterium
GAGCGCTCGCCGATCACCGCGCAGGAGCGCTCGCCCATCACCGCGCAGGAGCGTCCGCCCATCACCGTGGACGACTACGCGCAGTGGAAGCGCATCGGCTCAGCCGCACTCTCTCCGGATGGGGCATGGATGTCGTACGCATACCAGCCACTGGACGGCGTGGATACTCTCTTCGTTCGGGAACTCGACGGGAACGAAGTTCACATGGTGCCGAGGGGTGGCTCGGCAGCCTTCTCCCCTGACGGGGGGTGGGTCGGGTACCTCGTTGAGGATGAAAATGAGGATGAAGATGAGGATGAAGACGAGAACGGCGGTCGCGCCCTCCGGCTCCGGAATCTCCAGACCGGCCAGACCGTGGACTTCGCCGACGTCGCTTCCTTCGCCTTCCCCCCGAACACCGGGATCGCCCTCGTGCGCAAGCGGGGACCGGGGAGGGATGCCGGCTGGGACGGCGCCGACCTCATCGTGTACCGCCTCGCGGAAGGTACATCCCTGAACCTCGGCAACGTCTCTGCCTACGAAGTGAATGAGCGAGGAACCCATCTCGCGTATCTCGTCGATGCCCGCGACGACGCTGGCAACGGGGCCTATCTTCTGACCCTCGACACCAACGTGATTCGTCCGCTCGTCACCGCGGCGGAGACCTTCGCGAGGCTGACCTGGGACGAGCAGGGAAGTCGACTCGCCTTCCTCCATGGGTCCGTCCCCGAAAAGCAGGAACAGCGCGCCAACACGCTGAGCGTCGTGCGCGACATCGACCGGCCCGGTGAGGTTCTCTCCGTCGATGCGGAGGGAGAGACGGAGGGGAAAGACGGCCTCGTGATCAGCGAACTCGCGGAGATCGAGTGGTCCGCACCCGGGGACCGACTCTTCGTGGGGCTGAAAGAGCAGCGGGAGGCCCGCGAAGCCCGGGAGGGAAGGGCCGACCTCGACGTCTGGCACTGGGCCGATTCCGAAGTGCAGTCGCGCCAGAGGGTCCGGGCGAACGCGAATCGTGACCGGACCTGGGGTGCGGTCATCAGCTTCGACGGAGGCACTCCTTCCCTCGTGCGCCTCGCGGATGAATCTCTGGCCACCGTCTCGCAGGCCGGAGACACCGGGTGGGGAATCGGTCGCGATGGGACTCCCTACGAGCAGGAGGTCACATGGGGTGGAAGCCGGGCCGACTACTTCCGGGTCGATCTGGCGAGCGGGGCTCGGACCCCCATGGTCCGTGGCGTCGGGCGCGCAATCGGCACGTCGGACGACGGTAGCTGGTGGCTGTACCTCCGCGACGAGCACATCATCGCACGCAACATCGGATCGGGTGAGGAACTCGACCTTACCGCCACATCCGGGGTCGACTTCATCGACCGCGAAGACGATCACCCCTACGAGCTGCCCATCCACGGGGTGGGGGGGTGGAGTACGGACGGACGCGAGGTGATCCTCTACACCCGCCACGACCTCTGGGCCGTCCCGATGGACGGGAGCGCGGCCCGGAACCTGACCGCCGGGCGGGGCGATTCAGAGCAGATCCGCTACCGGATCACCGAGTTCCGCGTGAGCGGCGAGGGATTCGGAGGATCGAGCGGTGCGGATGGGATCGACCTCTCCGAGCCTCTCCTCCTGTCGGCCTACGGCACCCGTTCCAAGTGGGACGGCTACGTGGAGCTTCAGCCGAACGGGGAGCTGCGCGAACTCATCTGGGAAAACATGGCGGTGGGCGCGCCCATGCGCGCCGCAGACGCGGACCGCCTGGCCTTCACCCTCGAGACCTTCGTCGAGTTTCCCGACTGGTGGGTTGCCGACGGGAGCTTCGGGGAGCGCAGGCAGGTGACGGATGCCAATCCTCAGCAGGCCGACTTCGCATGGAGTCCGGGTCGGGTCCTGATCGACTACGTGGATGACCGGGGGAACGAGCTGCAGGCTACCCTCGCGCTTCCCGCCGGTTATGTGGAGGGACGCCGGTACCCCATGCTCGTCTACTTCTACGAGCTGATGAGCGATCGGCACCACAGCTACCAGGGTCCAGCCTACGACGACCGGCCGCACATGGCCACGTACGCCTCGAACGGTTACCTGGTGCTGCAACCCGATATCGTCTACAGCGATGGCCGACCGGGAAGCGCCGCGGTGGACGACCTCACGGCCGCGGTCGAAAAGGTGATCGAGCTCGGGTACGCCGACCGGGATCAGATCGGCCTCCAGGGCCACTCCTGGGGAGGGTACCAATCCAGCTTCGTGGTCACCCAGACCGACCTCTTCGCCGCGGTCGTGACGGGCGCCCCGCCGACCAACCTCATCTCCTTCTACAACACTCTTTACCGCAGCAGCGGAAATGTGCAGCAGGGGATTACCGAAGTCGGCCAGGTCCGGATGGGGACCACCCCATTCGAGGACTTCGAGCTGTACGTGAGCCAGTCTCCCGTGCATCAGGCCGGCAACATCTCGACCCCGTTCATGATCCTCCATGGGACGGAAGACGGCGCGGTCGACTGGATGCAGGGTCTCGAGTTCTACAACATGGCCCGGAGGATGGGGAAGGAGGTCATCTTCCTGAGCTATCCCGGGGAACCGCACCATCTGGCCGACCGTGACAACCAGATCGATTTCCAGATCCGCATGATGCAGTACTTCGACCACCACGTCCGGGGAGCGCTCGCGCCCCGCTGGATGGTGGACGGGGTTCCGTTCCTGGAGCGTGACTACGCCGATCCACGTGAAATGTCGGATGGATCGCGGTGGCGAGAGGGCGCCGCGCGTGCGGATGGGGCGGATGGGGACTCTGCGCTCGCGGGGGAGGGCGGGAGATAGGGGGAAACCCTCAGCCGATCGCGTCCGGGGCGGCGAGGACTGCATCGGGGATCCCCCAGCCGTCCACCAGCTCGAGCGCCACGCCGCGGAGCTCCTGGCACAACGCG
>JBGTMU010000149.1:0-5798 GCA_041743405.1 Longimicrobiales bacterium
ACCAGCGCTGCAGGCTGGTCATGGGCTCGCCCTTTCGAGCGCCCATGAGGCGTGCTCGCGCACGAGCGCATCGTCGTCGTCCAGCGCTTCCCGCAGCGCCGCCACCGCCTCCACGGGCGCATCCCCCTGCACGCCTGCGAGCCAGTTCCCCATCGCGACGGCCACGTTGCGCCTGAACCCCGCGTAGCCCGCCCGGCGGATTGCGCTGCCGCGACTGAACGCGTCCCAGTCGTGGCGCGTCATCCGAATGAGCTCCATGAGCGATGGTGCATGAGTCCCTGGATGTGCTGGATTCCGGACCCCGCGTGGTCCCGCGGGACCAGCTCGGCGCGTTTCCGCGGGAACGTCTGCGACCACGGTCATCTCACCCGGCAGGGCACTCACCCCCACCGGCCGCTCCCCCGGCCCCCGCGCCGCATACCCCGGTTCCGCCGCCTCTTCCGCGAACCGGACGTTGAACGGACAGACCTCCTGACAGATGTCGCACCCGTAGATCCGATTCCCGATGAGCGGCCGCAACTCCTCTGGAATGGCCCCCCTATGTTCGATCGTGAGATACGAAATGCAGCGGCGTGCATCCATCACCGGCGCCCCGTCGGCGTCGCGTCCGAGGAGGGCTCCGGTGGGGCAGGCGTCGAGGCACGCCCGGCACGTTCCGCAGTGATCCCGTTCGAAGGGCGGATCCGGCTCCAGCTCCAGCTCCAGCAGGAGCGATCCGAGGAAGAACCAGGAACCCTTCTTCGGATGCAGAAGCATCGTGTTCTTCCCGAACCATCCGAGCCCCGCCTTCCTGCCAAGCTCCCGCTCCAGAAGAGGGCCCGTATCCACATACGCCCGCCCCCCGATTTCGCGGTCCAGCGTCTCCTCGACCCTTCGGTGCACCCTCATCAGCCCCTTCTTGACCACCCTGTGGTAGTCCCGCCCGCGCGCGTACCGCGCGATCACCCCGCGCGACGGGTCGTCGGGGACCCCGGCGGGATCTTCCTGATTGTAGTTGTGCCCAACCACGAGGAGGCTTCGGGCCTCCGGGAGGGTACGGCGAGGATCGCCCCGGCGATGGATGGCGTCGGGGCGCGCGAGATACCCCATCTCCCCATGGTAGTCGGCCGCAACCCATCCTTCCAGGAACTCCAGATGCTCCGAGGGCTCTGCCCTGCAGACGCCCGCGAGCTCGAACCCCTCGTCGAGGGCCAGGGCCTTCAGATCTTCGGAGTTCATCGACTGGGGGTCATCGATCGGCCGCCACCTCTTCCTCCCCCAGCCAGTGCACGAACCAGCTCCGGATCCGCTCCAGCCGATCCACGAGAAGCCAGGGTTCACCCGTGCGGGACAGCCCGTGGGAAGAACGCGGATACCGGACGAACTCGACCGGTACGCCCTGCCGCAGGAGCGCGCGGTACCAGAGCTCGCCGTCGGCCATCGGCGTGCGGTGATCGAACTCGCTGTGGATGATGAGAGTGGGCGCCGTCACATTCCCGACGTGCGCAATGGGCGACGCCTCGCGGTAGACCTCCGGGATCTCCCAGGGTACCCCGCCGAATTCGTACTCGAGCGTGCCGAGCGCATCGGAGATCCCCCAGAGGTTCTCAAGACTCGCGATGGACCGGCTGGTCACGGCCGCGGCGAAGCGGTCGCTCCGGGCGGTGAGCCAGTTCGTGACATACCCTCCGTAACTTCCCCCGGAGACCCCGACCCGCGCGGGGTCGATGTCTGGATACCGGGCGAGCACCGCGTCCAGCCCCGTGAGGAAGTCCTCCTCGTCCACGAGCCCCCACCCTCCGAGCTGTGCGTACTGGAAGTCGTGCCCATAGCCCGTTGAGCCGCGGGGGTTCGGGTAGAAGACATAGAAGCCGGCGGCTGAAAGGAGGTGGAAGGTTTGGAAGAAGGTGTGCCCATAGCTCCCATGGGGACCGCCGTGAGCCTTCAGGATCAGCGGGTACTCCCGCCCGGGCACATGCCCGACCGGGGGAATCACCCATCCCTGGATCTCGGTTCCATCGGCGACTCGCCAGGTGATCTCCTCCGCGGGCATCAGAGCGACCTCTTCCACCCAGGTATCGTTGAACCCGGTGACCCGCATTTCGTTTGAGCCATCGCCCCTCGCGACGAAAAGCTCCGCGGGGGACGCCGCGTCGGTCGATGTGTACGCGAGGATCCGGCCATCGGGGGTTTCGTCCAGTGATCCGATCTGGCGCGCCCCGGAGGTGATCTGCCGCACCTCTCCGTTCGCCACCTCGAGCTCGTAGAGATGCGACTCACCCCGCTGCGACGAGGTGAATCGGAGGGTTGATCCGTCGCGGCTCCAGCGGGGCGCTCCGGCGCTCAGGTCGCGTCCATCGAGCAGGGTCCGGGGATCGCCTGCGAATCCCCCGTCTGCCCCGAGCGCGACCACCTGGAGGGCCGTCGGCTCGTTCGGAGTCGCTGATGAGTAGAAGAAAGCGAGCGAGCGCCCGTCGGGCGAGGGGATCGGCGAGCGCCAGATCCCCGTGCCCGGCCCCCCGGTGAGCCGGCGGATCTCGCCACCCTCCACGGCCACGGAGAACAGGTCGCCTGAGCGGGTGAACACTTCTTCGGAAGCCTCGTCGCCCCCGAAGTAGAACCGCTCACCATCTGCGCTCCAGCTTACGCTCCCTACATCGAAGGGAGCGTCCGTGACCTGCCGAGCCTCGCCTCCGGCTGCGGGGAGGACGAAAATCTGCATCTGTCCGCGGGAGTCCGGGTGAGGAAGAAGCGGGTTCGTGCCGTCCGACTTGTAGCGCGGGTGCGTAATGACCCGTCCGTCGAATCGCTCGCGGTTGAGGGTGGTGGTGATGGCGTCCGGGGCGATCCATCCGACCCGGGGGCCGCGCTCCGCATCCTCCGCGTCCACGCGCTTGAGGAAGGCGATCCAGTTCCCGTCCGGCGACCAGATCGGGCTTCCCTCGAGCCCCTCGATCCGGAATGCCTCTCCTCGCGCACCTTCCATCCGGATGAACCAGGGGCCGGGCTCATCGTCCCGCCGCGACTGGAACGAGAGAAGGCGACCATCCGGCGACCACTGCGGGCCCGCCGCATCCCGTGTCGGGTCGGTGAACTCGAAGGGTTCGCCTACGAGGACTCCGTCACGCAGCTCGGCCATCCATATCGTCCGGTGACGCCGGTTCTCGGCCTCGATTACCCGGGTTACTGTAAAGGCGAGCCGGTCGCCCGCGGGCGAAAGTGCCGCGTCGCCCACGAAGGTCATCCCGTAGTAGTCTTCCGCGGTGATCCCGCGCTGCTGGGCCTGAAGCGTGGGTGTCGCGGAGAAGAGGAGGAACAGCGCGACGAGCAGATGAAGGCGGAGCGCCGAAATCGGTTGGCGCGGGAAACGGAACGCTGGCATCAGGAGGATCTCCGAGAATGGAATCCGGGGAAGAAGCGGGGCCGCAGGGGCAGGATGCGCCCCCGGACTCCGGGTCCGTTGTGGATCGGGAATCTTAGGCTCTCCGCGGCCTCGGGCGCAAAGCGGATCCGGGGCCGGGAGACGAAGCGGGCTACCCCTGCGTTCCCCGGACATCATACCGCCGCCCCTTCCACTCGATGCGCCTTCTTCCCCGCAACAGACTGCGGAGGGCGATGAACACCGAAACAGCCACACCCACGAAGTAGATGGAACCGTAGGCGAGCGAGGCTCCGAACCGGGCATTGGCCCCGGCCCACATCGCGATCGCAAACGCGGTGGTGATCCCGCTGCAAGCTCGGGCTTCAGGACCTTGAGCGCCACCTGCCATCCATGCCGGACGTCGTCTGCGAGGTAGACAGTCGCCATCCCTCCCTCGCCCAGCTGGCGCACAATCCGGTAGCGGCCTTCGAGGGACTCGTCCAGCCGCTGCGGGTCGATGGACATGGGGCGGGAACACAGGCGTCCCCGGTTGGATCCAGCAAGCGAAGCGGGCAGCGAGCCGGAAGCGCGATGATCAGAACGGGCCAGGAGCCCCGCACCGATGCCATAGAGGAGGTAGCGGGTCCAGCGGCCCCTCGCGAATCCATTCGGTTTCCCGCATCGTAGGTCGACGCACAGCTTCGGGTGCAGACCGGCGCCCTCACTTCCGATGGAGAATTGAACGTGGACTGGGATGGAATTGGAACGGTTGCGCTGTTCTTTGGTTCGGCTGCCGTGGGAATCGGGGTCATCCTGCTGCGCGCCTACACGGCGCGGCTGGCGGCGAAGCTGGAATGGGCTCGGCTCGAGCAGGACGGCGGCAGGGTCGACCACGCACAGGAGCAGATCCGCGACCTGGAGGAGCAGGTGAAGAAGCTCAGTGAACGCGTCGACTTCAACGAGAGGCTCCTCGAAGGGGGCCGGTCGGGGTCTCCACCCGACGAATCGAGATAGGAGCAAGCCGCCGGGACGACGAACCGCGCTCCTGGCGGTCGCGCTCCCTCCTCGGCGTCGCGCGGTCCACCCTTCTGCTCGTCCTCCCGTTCCAACCCTCTCCGGCCCGTCCCTGCTCAGCGCCTTGCCCGCCCAGATACCGCCTCCTACCTTGCCGTTCTGCATCTCCAAGGGGTCTTGATTCCCTGTTCCCATAGCCAATGAGAGAGGCATCCGTGCGGCCGTCGAGATGGAAGTTCGTCCTGTCGGGCCTGACCATCCTGCTGGCGAGTGCGCCGCAGCTGACCGCCCAGCCGTTCGTGAACGGAGTGCGTGACCCGGCGCAGCCGCAGGATACCGCATTCGCGAGAGTCTACGCGGAGTGGACGAGCGAACCGCGGTATGGCAGCCCACTGGTTGACCATCTTCCGCTGGCGGAGGGTGTACCCACCACGAAGGACTTCCTCGGCTACTATGTTGGCGCACCCGAGACGCTGACGTACTACGAGGACATCGTGCGCTACTACCGCGCGCTGGCCGCTGCATCGCCGCGAGTCACGGTCGAGACGATCGGTCGCTCGGACGAGGGTCGGGAGCTTGTGGTCGTGTGGGTGTCTTCGGAAGACAACATCAACGGGATCCCGGCGAATCGAGACGCGCTCGCCCGCCTCGCAGACCCGCGCGGTCTGTCGGACGCCGAGGTGCAGGGACTGATCCGGACCACGAAGCCGCACTACCACCTGATGGGCGGCCTGCACAGCGGCGAACTCGGCCCACCGGAGATGCTGATGGAGCTGGTGTACCGGCTCGCGGTCGAGACGTCCCCTTTCATCAGTGACATCCGGGACAACGTGATCGTGTCGGTCACGCCGGTCGCGGATCCGGACGGGCGTGACAGGCTGGTCGACTGGTTCTACCGCAACCTCGAACGCGATTCGATCATCGCGGTCGAAGAGGCCGCGCTCCCCGAGGACCAGAGGCCGGACTCGGCCGCAGCCGCGGAAGCGCGACGGCGCGGCGCTGCGGGGATTCCCTACTGGGGCCGCTACGTGTATCACGACAACAACCGCGACATCAACCTGTCGCAGATTTCCATGCGGGCGATCACCGACTGGTACTTCACCGCCTACCCGCCGATCATGCACGACCTGCACGAGTCTCTCTCCCTCCTCTACACGTACAGCGGCGGCCCGCCGCAGAACCCGAACCTCGACCCGCTGCTCTTCGGTGAGCTCCGCTTCTTCTCGAACTGGGAGCTCTCCCAGATGACGAAATGGGGGATGCCCGGCGTGTACACGCATGCCTTCATGGACGGCTGGTCGCCCGGGTACCTGGGCTCCGTGGCATACAACCACAACGGCATGATGCGCATGTACGAAACGCAGTCGGGCCGCGATGTGGACCTCGACTCGCTCCGCGTCGCACGCGCCGAGCAGGCCGCTGCGGAAGCGGCGGCCGCAGACAG
>JBGTMU010000150.1:0-2373 GCA_041743405.1 Longimicrobiales bacterium
CGGCATCCCCGGCATCGAGGAGCACGTTCACGGCGTGGCGTGCGTCGTTACGGGCCATGGAGAGGGCGTATCCCCACCCCCCATCCCCACGGATCCCGCCGGCGGGCGGCGGCACCCGATCCACGGGCTCCGAGGCCACGGCGAAGGGGGCCTCGATCCGCGCCACCCCCACGCCCATCTGCATGGGCAGGGTCCACCCGGAGAGCCCGCCGTACGGTGGCTCGGGTGGCCCGCCCGGATAGATCTCGCGGTGCGGATGCTCCTGCGGCTCCATCAGGTCCATGAGGTGCGGCCGGAACGCCTGGCTTGCGTAGGCCACGTAGCTCCCCGCAGGGAAGTCTCGCCCGTCGGCACGGAAGGGAGCCGACGCCCGATGCACCTCCACCCCCCCGCGGCGGAGTACGTTCAGAAGCTCCACCGCTTCCCCGGCATCCCACTGCGACTCGAGATCCACGACGTACGCGAAGGGCCCGCCCTCCCGGCCGTCCCGGATCTGCCGGGTTCCCATGCGCCAGATGTTGAAGAGCCAGTCTTCCCGGAGACGCGATCCGATGTCGAGGGTGCCGAGCGACGCGGTGAGGTGATACTGCACCGCGCTCCCGATCGTCATGCACCCGCCCCGCCAGGGGTTCGAGTAGTGGATCGAGGGTCCACGGGTGGACAGGGTCCGGCTTCCCGCCGAGATGAAGTCCGGGATCTCCTCGTCGGTGACACACCGGGGCGAAGCATAGCGATGCTGAACCTCGGCCAGGATCCCGACCATGTTGTGAAAATAGGGCGCCGTGCGCATGCCGCCGTTCCACCACATCGTGAAGGTGAGCCCGCTCACCACCCCCGGCATCTCCTCTTCTTCGAAGCGCTTCGCCATGTGCTCACCGACGATGTTCACCCCCCGCACCACGAGCGGGTCGATGTGCGGGTTCACCGGATCGGAGAAGGGAGGGATGAAGATCTGGGTCGGGAAAGGTGAATGCTGGTGGTGGTTGAAGATGATCTGAGGGTACCACCGCTCGTAGAGCTGACGGGAAACGGCCTGCGTTTCGGCCTGGCGGATCATGTACCAGTCGCGGTTGATGTCGTGGCCGACATACTCGTGCCAGACCTCCGGGGGGGCCGTGAACTCGAACTCCGAGCGCGCCACGCCGCGGTACCAGTCCACCATGATCTCATGCCCGTCCGGGTTCATCTGCGGCATGAGGAGGAGGATCACATCGTCGCGGATCCGCCGCGTCTCGTCCGACTCGTCGGTGGCCATATGGTACGCGAGGTGCGGGGCATGCTGCGACGTCGCCACCTCGGCGGAGTGGAGCCCCGTGTCGATCCAGACGATCGCCTTTCCCTCCCGCGCGAGCTCCCTCGCCTCCGCCTCGGAAAGGTCCCGCGCGCGGGCCAGCCTCTCCGCCGTCGAACGCCAGCGCTCGAGCTGGGCGAGGTTCTCTTCGGAGGAGATCGCGAGAAGAAGCATGGGCCTTCCCCGGACGGATTGCCCGATCTCTTCGAGATGCACGCGGGGGGAAGCGGCGGCCAGCGCACGGTAGAACCGATAGAGCTGATCCAGATCGGCCAGCACATAGTCGTCCCCAGGACTGAATCCGATGACCTCCTCCGGCGTGGGGATGGCCTGCGCCGCGACGGACGAAGGGGCCTGGAAAAGGAGGACTCCCGCGACCAGGAGGAGAAGACGAAGAGCGTGCGAAGATCGACCGGGCATCTGCAGCATCAGAACCGCCTCATCATGACAGGACAGGTAAAGGACTTCAGGGTGGTCTGGAGGCTCACCGGGAAGCAGGTTCCGCGCCCCGGAGGTGTCGCGGAGAATACGCAGAATCGGGGAACCGCGTCAAACCGGGGTCGGGGACCGGGAATGGCAGAGGGGGTCGGGGAAAGGAAGCCCGGAGCGGTGCGAGAACGCCGGGGCCGGGACGGGGTAGGATCAACAAGGCATTCCCCATTTCTCCCCGGCTTTCCTGGCTGAGCCCATGTTGCAGGCTCCTTTCAAGTTGGATTCCCCACCGGTCGCGTCGTCCGGCCCCCGCATTCTCGTGCGCCCCTCCACGCCGGACGACCTGGCGGGTGTAGTGGCGCTCTCCCGGGCGGTTTACGGAGAGCGCGGTTCCTGGCGGGAGCGTGAACTCCGGCTCCACCAGGAGATTTTCCCCGCCGGGCAGCTCCTCGCCGTGGATGCCGGGAGCGGCGCCCCCGTGGGGATGGTCGTGAGCCTGATCCTCGACTCCCGATTCTGGCCCGCCGACGCCCCCTGGCGCGTGGTCACGGATCACGGTCGCCTGAGAACGCACGACCTGTCCGGCGACACGCTCTACGGGGCGGGGGTCGCCGTGCATCCGGAGGCCCGGGGCCTCGGGGTGGGCCGGA
>JBGTMU010000151.1:0-5931 GCA_041743405.1 Longimicrobiales bacterium
GCGGCGGCCTCGGGCCCCCGATTGCGGCGGCCTCGGGCTCCCGGTAGTACATTGCCGATCCTGAGGAATCGGATCTCGTCACACGCACGCCTCCGCACGGACGCGCATCGATGAATGAACGGCATCGCAGGCCTTATGACGATGTAATGGACATGGTGGGATGGACCCCCCTCGTCCGCCTGAAGACGGTCACCGACGGAATCCGCACCCCGGTTTACGGAAAGTGCGAGTTCATGAATCCCGGTGGCTCGGTGAAGGACCGCATCGGTCGCGCGATCATTGGCGCCGCCGAAGAGGACGGGTCGCTCAAGCCCGGAGGGACGATCGTCGAGGCGACCTCGGGAAACACCGGCCTCGCCCTCGCCATGGCGGCAGTCGCGGGCGGGTACCGCTGCATCTTCACGATGCCTGACAAGATGAGCCAGGAGAAGGTGAAGCTGCTCAGGGCTTTCGGCGCGGAGGTGGTAATCACCCCTACGGCCGTGGGGCCGGAGCACCCCGAGCACTACCTGCAGAAGGCCCGGGCGATTGCGGCGCGCACCCCCGGAGCGATCCTTGCCAATCAGTTCTACAATCAGGCGAACCCGGATGCCCATTATGCCTCCACCGGTCCCGAACTGTGGGAGCAGAGCGAGGGGCGGATCTCCCACTTCTTCGCGGGATCAGGAACCGGGGGGACGATCACCGGAACCAGTCGCTTCCTGAAGGAGAAGAACCCGGAGGTGCAGGTCTGGGGCGTCGACCCCGTCGGCTCGGTCATCGCGCCCTACTTCCACACGGGCGAGCTCCCCGAGGGGGAGCCCTACAAGGTGGAGGGGCTCGGGAACGACAAGATTCCGGGGACGCTCGATCTCTCACTCGTGGACGAGTACGTGACCGTGTCCGACGCGGACGCGTTCCGGATGACCCGGCGGCTCACGCGGGAGGAAGGGCTCTTCGTGGGAGGGTCGACGGGGTTGATCGTGCACGCGGCCGTCGAGCTGGCCCGGGAACTGGATGACCCCGATGCGTTCGTCGTCGCGATCCTCTGCGACTGGGGTGAGCACTATCTCACCAAGGTCTACGACGAGGAGTGGATGCGCTCCAACGGCTTCCTCGAATCCGAGCGACGGAGCGTCGAGGAGCTGCTCACACGCAAGGGCGGGAAGGGGGCGGGGCTGATCTCGGTGGGGCGGGGTACCCCGGTGCGGATGGCCATTTCGACCCTCACCTCGCACGACATCTCGCAGCTCCCCGTGCTGCAGGACGGCGAGTGCATCGGATCGATCACCGAAGGCGACATCATGTCGCGCGTGCTGGAAGATCCGGCGCTCCTCGATGCCGCAGTGGAAGAGGTCATGGAACGCCCCTTCCCGGTGGTGGATGGTCACGTTCCGGTGGAGCACCTCACCCGCCTGCTGACGCGCGCGAACCCCGCCGTGCTCGTGCGCTCCGGCGGTGCGCTCGGAGGGATCGTGACGCGGTACGATGTGGTGCGCACGCTCACGGGGGCCGTGTGAGGATCGCCGTCCTCCTCGGGGGGACGTCCGAGGAGCGGGAGGTTTCGCTGGCCTCGGGCGCCCAGGTGGCGCGTGCGCTCCGCGAGAAGGGGCACACCGTCGTGGCCGTCGACACCGCCCGCGGAGTGCTCTCGGCGGCGGAGGAAGCCCGGCTTCTCGAGTCCGGGGTGCGGGCCGAGGCCCCCCCGCCCGAATCGCTCGATCTGCTGAGAACGGGGGATACCACGGCGCTCACCCGCGCCCCCGAGATGGAAGGGGTGGAACTCATTTTCCCGGCCCTCCACGGCGGGAGCGGGGAGGACGGCACCCTCCAGGCGCTCCTCGACCTGGCGGGGCTCCGCTACGCGGGGAGCGGGCGGCTCGGCTGCACTCTCTCGATGGACAAGGAGGTCACGAAGCGACTCCTCCGGGATGCGGGGATCCTGACCCCGGACTGGGCGATGGCGCCCCCCGTGGAGGAGCGTGAAGGCTCGGGCTGGCTGGATGCGATCGTGGACCGGCTGGGGCTCCCGCTCATCGTGAAGCCTCCCTCGGGGGGGTCAACCCTCGGACTCACTCTGGCCCACGATCGCGCGGAGCTGGACGAAGGCGTGCGCGAGGCCGCCCGGTACGAGGAGCGGATCCTCTTCGAGCGCTATATCCAGGGGAGGGAGCTCACCGTCGGGGTCGTGGGGCAGGATGCGCTCCCGGCGGGCGAGATCATCCCGGCGCATGAGATCTTCGACTACGAGTGCAAGTACCAGCCCGGGCTCGCGGAGGAGATCTTCCCGGCCGATCTGCCTCCTTTGCTCGCTGATGCGGTTCGGGAGCTGGCGCTGGCGGTCCACCGTACTTTGTTCCTGCGGGATTTTTCACGGATCGATTTCATTCTCGATTCCGAAGGAAAGGCGTGGTGCCTCGAGGCGAATGCCCTCCCCGGACTCACCGCGAACTCGCTTCTCCCGAAGGCGGCCCGCGCGGCGGGAATCGCATTCCCGGATCTCTGCGATAGGATTGCGGCACTCGCGCTGGCCCGGGGGCAAGAAGGATCCTGAGGGGACACAGCGAGAGGCGCTCCGGCCTCGAGCAGAGTGAACGGGCTCTGGCCGGATGAAGCAGGTTGGCGGGCGGGGCGCCCCGCCCTTTTTCTGTGCCCCGGGATGTCCCGCTGGCGCGGGGGAGCAGCGGAATTGAGCGGCTGGAGGGGCACGATGGGCATCGGGGCCGCGTCCGCCGGGATCAACTACGCCACCGCCGAATCGTGCGTGGTCGCGGCGAGGTTGATCCCGGAAATCGGGACGAAACCCGCCGCCGGTCGGATCACGGGCTCGCCCCGGCGGTGTTGATCCCGATTTCCGGGACGAACCCCGGCGATGATCTGCGGCAGGGGCTCGATGGCGGGGTTGATCCCGCCCGGGCGCCCCGTGGGCAGGGCGAACGGAGGCAACGAGACGCTCGCGTTCATCGCCAGGGCTCTCCGGGCGCGAACGGTCTGAACACGCCCTGGGTGACCCCGGGCTTCGCGTAACCCCGTGTTCCGGGAACCCACACCCCCCGCACGGGTTCAAGCGAGAGGCCCGCCTCACCCGCGATCCCCCCCTTCGCCCGGCACCGAACCGCTCAACTGATGTCCTACGGAACTGCCCGCTTCGCCTTCGGTTACCGCCCGACTCCCTGGGTGGTCCGTCTCCTCGTGGCCAACACGGCCATCTTTCTGGTCACGTGGGCCTTCGGTCCGGCGTTCTTCTGGGAATGGTTCGGATTCCAGCCCACAAAGGTGCTCACGCGCCCCTGGGGTGCCGTGACCTACATGTTCCTGCACGGGGATGTCTGGCATCTCCTCATGAACATGGTAGTCCTCTTCTTCTTCGGCCCCCCCCTTGAGTCGCGTCTGGGTTCGGGGGAATTCCTCAAGTACTACTTGCTGTGCGGGCTGGGGGGTGTGGCGCTCAGCTTCTTCTTCGCGGGTGGCGCGCCGATCATCGGTGCTTCGGCCGCGATCTACGGGGTGATGCTGGCCTTCGCCTGGTACTGGCCGAACGCCCCCATCTACGTCTGGGGCATCTTCCCCATCAAGGCGAAGTGGCTCGTGAGCTTCTTCTTCCTGATCACCTTCGTGAGCGCATTCGGGGGTGCGGGCGGAGGCATCGCCCACTTCGCGCACCTCGGAGGGCTCGTGGCTGGCCTCGGGTACCTACATTTCGGTACCCGGATCGCGGAACGGCTGGGGACTCTGAAGGAGTCCGTGCGGTCAGATCGGTTCGTCGTCGTTCCCGGGAAGGAAGGCGAGGCGGAAGAGCGCGCGGCTCGGCCCCGTCGCACGGCGCGGAAGAAACAGCCGTCGGGAGGGGAAGAGGCGATCCTCGACGAGGTGGATCGGATTCTCGACAAGATCTCGGCCACGGGGATGGGGTCGCTCACGAACGCCGAGCGCAAGGTGCTGGACGAGGTGTCGAAGGCGCGCAGGACGAATTAGAGGGAGGCACCGCGTACGTTGACCTGTCCCTACCCAGCATCGTGAGCCGCGACCCCGGCCGAGCCACTTGAGGGCCTTCACATGGATGAAGCGCCCCGGAGCGATGGTCATACTCGTGGGCGTGGTCATGGCGTGCGGCGACACCGACCCCGTGCGGACTCACCAGTACAGCTCCTGGGCGCTGATCGACCTGAGAGTGCTGGATTCTTCGGGAACCCCTTCCGGGCCTGTGTATTTCACAGTGGCCGCATACCCCGAGGAGTGCGGCGGCGTGCGGAAGGCTAGCACCGGAAAGCTCAGGGCCGTCCAAGGTCATCGGCGAATCGCACTGCATACATCCGTTGCACCTTTCATCGCGACGTGCTTCGAGTTGACGTTCCGGCCGGATGACGATCCCGATCGAGTGATCCTCACGGTGCGCGAGGAGGTCGAGGTGCTGTTCAAGTTCCACGAACCCCAGGTCCTCCCCGACAGTGTGGCCTTCGTGGTGACGCTCCCCGACGATCCGGGAACCTGAACGCGGCGGATCCATGGCGGAGGTTGGGCTTGAGGCGGTAGCGGTCAGCCAGGGCCACTTTGCGGGCTGGTCAACCAGGCTCCGCGTCCCTCGAATGCGGCCACGCTGTCACCGGCATCCCACCTCGGCCGCATGCATATCCTCGAGCCGCTCGAGGATGAGTTCGAGCCCGAACTCGAGTTCGATCCCGAAGCGGTACTCCGGATTCAGGACGCGGACGCCGGTCAGCTCGGTCAGGTGCGGATACGCCTGGCCCATGACCTCCAGCATCTCCTCAGCGAAGGCATCCGACTCCTCGTCGTTCGCGACAGGGAGCGACGTCTCCTGAAGCGCGAACCCGTAGATGTAGCTGTCGAGCAGGATCTGGGCGTGCAGCGTCAAGACCAGGGAGTAGCCCCCCTCTCGGTGACGAACTGGGTGTTCTGGATCGTTGGGCTTCGCGGGTTGGCAGCGCGGCGAGAATGGCGGCGCGGGTCGGACCGCTGCTCAGGATCCCGGGGCCGGACGCTCACTCGCTTATCCTGAGCCAGCCTCTCCCTCGATTTCCCCCTCGGGAAGCATGGCCTCGATAGCACGGAGACGGAGCGTCTCGGGGATTTCGCGATCCCCCCGCCAACGGGAGGAGGCGGCGAAGGGGCCGGGGGCAGGGGTAGCCACGGGTTCGCGCTCTGCCGCATCTCCATGCTTCGTCACCTCGGCTCGCTCCGACGCCTCCACTCGCTTCGGCCCCTCGGCCACATCCTCCCGTCCGGTAACACCCCGTCCTCCGGCTGCTGCCTCACTCGCCGCAGCTTCCGCATCCGCATCCGCATCCCGCACCCGCGCGTATCTCCCGTCGAAGTGCATCCCGCCCCGCGGATCATGGAACACCGGGCGCCCCCGCCCCCACCACTCGAGCCGCCACCCTCCCTCATGAACGAGTCGGTGATGATGCCGGCAGAGGAGCACGCAGTTGCTGAGGCTCGTTTCGCCCCCATCGGCCCAGTGGCGCACATGGTGCGCGTCGGTGAACCGGAGCCCGCAGCCAGGGAACCGGCACCCGCGATCACGGATGTCGAGCGCGCGCCGTAGCGCGGGCGAAATTGTCCGCGTGCGGCGCCCTACCGAGAGGAGGGACCCGTCGGAAGCGTGCTCCGCGCGGACGAGGGACGCGTCGCAGCACAGCCTCCGAGACGTTTCAGCTGCAACGCGGACCCCATCCTCCAGCTCCGACTGGCCCGGCTCACCTGCCTCGGAGAGCGTGGCCGGATCCACGTGGAGAACAACCTGATAGCGTTCCGCGCGGGTGCCGGAGATCGGGGCCGCCCCGCCGGGCGCCTCGGGCCCATCCGACGCAGAACCCTCCGCCGAGCCATCGTCCGGAGGCGTAGTATCCCTCGGACTCGAGCCGCCCCCCGGCTCCGCCCCGGCCTCCGTCGAGCCACCCCTTGCCGCGCCATCCCCCGCATCCGATCCGGTCG
>JBGTMU010000152.1:0-7229 GCA_041743405.1 Longimicrobiales bacterium
GCAGCCTGACGCGCGTCGAGGCCGTGCAGGTGCCGGCCGCCGCGCCGGCCGTCGTCACAGTGCGGGTACTTTGCCAGCCTACGACGTCGTGACACCAGATGCCGAGGGGAACTGGATCTGGCTCAGAGGGTTCCCCGTTCCGGCGGCAACCCAGCATCGCTGCCCAGCGTGGGCAGTTGCCCCAGGGGCCCGGCTTCGCTGGTGAGAACAATACGCCGCCCGCGAAGAATGGCCACGGCTTCTACCTGCGGCGGATCGAACCACCTTGGGCGTAGAGTCGGGCGTGCGCTTCCGAAGACCCTCGCCCCGCCTACCGTCCCGCCTCGACGACCTCCCCCTCAAGTTCGCGGCCCCGCTCCCCCGCCACCTCCACCCCCACCGGCTCCAGCCGCACCGCGCACACCTTGTACTCGGGGCAGCCCGTGAACTCGTCCACCGCCTCGCCGGTCAGGATGTTCGTGCGCGACTCGGGGAAGTGGAAGGTCATGAACACCGTCCCCCGGTTCGTGGCCTTCGTGACCTCCGCGCGCACCCGGACCCGTCCCCGTCGGCTCACGACGTCCACCATCTCGCCATGTCGGATCCGCGCGCTCCGTGCATCCGCCGGGTGAATGCGGAGCGTCTCTTCCTGCGCCTGCTCCAGCTTCACGATGTCCGTGCGACGGGTCATCGTGCCCACGTTGTAGTGGAAGAGCTGGCGTCCGGTGGTGAGCATCCACGGATACTCGTCATCGGGAAGTTCTCCCGGCTCCTGCCAGGGCGTGGGCGTGAATCGCGCCTTCCCGTCTGCTCTGAGCGTCTCGCCTCCGGCATGGACCACGGCCGTCCCCGGGTGATCGGCGTCCCAGCAGGGCCACTGGAGGAAGCCGTGCTCGTCCAGGCGGGCGTAGCTCACGCCGCCCCACTTGGGCGACAGGCTCGCCAGCTCATCCATGACCTTCCCCGGATTGATTGGCGTCCCCGGCCCCTCGTCCGCACCGAGATCGACCCCCATCCTGCGGGCGATCGTGTTCACGATGTCCCCGTCGATCATGGTTCCCGGAAGCGGATCGATCGCGTGCCGTACCCGCTGGATGCGACGGTCGCTATTCACGAAGGTCCCGTCCTTCTCGAGGAAGGTGGTGCCCGGAAGCACGACGTGGGCGAACTCCGCGGTCGGGTTCATGAAGATCTCCTGGACCACCAGGAAATCGAGCGCCCCGAGTGCGCCCTCCACATGGGTCGTGTTCGGATCGGACTGCGCCACGTCCTCGGCCAGGATGTACATCGCCTTCAACGTGCCAGCGTGGGCCGCGTCGAACATGTCCGGAATCCGGAGCCCGTGGTTCGACGGTGGCTCGATTCCCCAGACCCGGCGGTGATCGGCTCGGGCCAGCTCATCGGTCACCGGGCGGTAGTCGCTGAAAACGTTAGGGAGGGCACCGACGTCCGACGCCCCCTGCACATTGTTCTGGCCGCGAATCGGACTCGTCCCCGCTCCGGGACGTCCGATGTTTCCGGTCATGACCGCGATGTTGATCATGCCGAAGACCGCGTTCGAACCGTGTCCCGCCTCGGTGACCCCGAGCCCCCAGAGGAACTGGGCGTTCTCCGATTCCCCGTACATCCGCGCGGCGGACCGGATGAGGTCGGGATCCACGCCGGAAATCTCGCTGGCCCACTCCGGGGTGCATCCCTCCAGCTCCACCTTCATCTCCTCGAACCCGGTGGAATGCCGCAAGATGAAGTCTGACTTGATGTAACCTTCGGTGATGAGGACATGCTGCATCGCGTTCAGGACCGCCACGTTCGACCCCGGACGGAGCGGCAGGTGCAGGTCCGCCAGCGTCGCCAGCTCTGTGTTCCGGGGGTCGAGCACGATGAGCCGGCACCCCTTGAGCACGGCCTGCTTGATCCGCGATCCGAACACCGGATGCGCTTCGGTCGGGTTCGCTCCGACAAGCACGATCAGATCCGAATGGAACACATCCTCGAACGGGTTCGTCCCTGCGCCCGTGCCGAGCGCCTGCCCCAGCGCGTGCGCCGAAGGCGAATGGCAGACCCGCGAACAGTTGTCGATCGAGTTCGTCCCCATGACCACCCGGGCGAACTTCTGCATCAGGTAGTTCTCCTCGTTCGTGCACCGCGACGAGGAGATGGCGGCGAACGCCTCGGGGCCGTGCTTCTCCCGGATTCCGGAGAACTTCGACACGATGAGATCCAGCGCCTCTTCCCAGGAGGCCTCGCGGAAGCTTCCGTCGTCATTCCGGATCAGGGGGGAAGTGAGACGGTCGTCGGCATGGGCGAACTGATGCGCGAAGCGCCCCTTCACACAGGTGTGTCCGTGGTTCGCCGAACCAGCCGCGTGCGGCTCGATGTTCACCACCCGCCCATCCTTCACATTCACATCGAGCGAGCAGCCCACCCCGCAGTAGGAGCAGGTCGTCGTTACCTGAGTATCGGGAAGGCCGAACTCCCGCGTCCCAGGCTCCTCGAGCGCGGCCACTGGACATTCATAAACGCACTGTCCGCAGCTCACGCACTTCGCTTCCTCGAACCCGGTGTCGTTCCCCGCAATCACGCGAGTGTCGTAGCCCCGCCCTTCCATCGCCAGGATGAAGGAGCCCTGGATTTCATCACAGGCGCGCACGCAGAGCCCGCAGCCGATGCACTTGTCCATCTCCAGCTTGATGAAGGGGTGCCGGTCGTCGCGAGGGGGGTTGTGGGTGCGGGGGTTCTGGTACCGGGGGGTGCGAAGCCCGACTTCCTGGGCCAGATCCTGCAGCTCGCAGCGCCCGTTCGCCGTGCAGTCGAGGCATTCGAGCGGGTGATCGCTCACGATCAGCTCGGTGATGTTGCGGCGCACCCGCGTGAGGTCGGGGGAGTGGGTCCGGTAGCGGGCCCCATCGGTCACCGGGGTGTGGCAGGAAGCGACGGGCTTCCTCCCTTCGACTTCCACGAGGCAGGTGCGGCACGCCCCGAAAGGCTTCATCCGCTCCGAGTAGCAGAGGGTCGGGACCTTCACCCCGAGCGCCTGGATCGCCCCGAGGACGGTGGAGCCCGCTTCGACGGTGACGGGGGTCCCGTTCACGGTGACGGTCACCGGATTCGCTTCGCCCTTCGCTCGCATGATCATCGTCCGGCCTCCGGCAAGCTTCCGTTTGTCATACCGCCCCGATGTCGTTCCAGCTCACCGGGGAAGTGGTGCATAAGCGATTCGATGGGAAGCGGGGTCATGCTCCCGAGCGCGCAGAGCGATCCCACCTTCATCGTTTCGCATAGATCCGTGAGGAGGGCGAGGCGATCATCGGTGACCCCTCCTTCCTCCGGATCCAGCATCTGATCGAAGAGTTCCGTACCCCGCACCGCGCCGATCCGGCAGGGGAAGCACTTCCCGCAGCTCTCGACCGCGCAGAAGGCCATGAGCCCGCGGCAGATCTCGACCAGATCATCGTCCTCAGTATAGACTACGATTCCCGCGTGCCCCAGGATCCCGCCGGCTTCCGCGAGTGCCTCGAAGGCGAGGGGGGTGTCGAGCGCGGATTCAGGAAGAAGGTTCCCCAGCGGGCCTCCCACCTGGGCCGCCTTGAACTTCCGTCCCCGGGCCATTCCTCCGGCCAGGCCGAAGATCACTTCGCGGAGCGTCACGCCCAACTCGACCTCGTAGAGGCCGGGACGTTCGACCGCCGTGTTCAGGGAAACCAGCTTCGTTCCGCGGGACCTTCCGTGCCCGAAGGCCGCGTAGCTGTCGCCGCCGTGCTCCACGATCCAGGGAAGGTTCTGGAGCGTTTCCGTGTTGTTCACCGCCGTGGGACAGCCGAAGAGGCCTTCCATCGCGGGGAAGGGGGGCTTGTAGCTGACTAGCGCCGGCACCCCTTCCAGCGAACGGAGCAGGCTCGTCTCTTCGCCGCAGATATAGGCGCCCTTTCCCTTCACCAGATGCACTTCGCAGGAGAAGTCGGAGCCCAGGATATTGGGGCCGATGAGCCCCGCCTCCCGGGCCTCGGCCACAGCCGCCTTCATGATCCGCCACGCGCGCGGGTATTCGAAGCGAAGGTAGATGTAGGCTTCCTCTGCACCGCAGGCATAGGCGGCAAGGAGGAGCCCCTCGATATGGGTATGCGGATCACGCTCGAGGAGCTCCTTGTCGATGTACGAGCCCGCGTCCCCCTCGTCCGAGTTGTCGACCACGAACTTCCGTCCACTTCCGTCGGCTGCCTCGGAGTCGGCGACGGTGCGGAACTTGATCCCCGTGGGGAATCCCGCTCCGCCCCGGCCGCGAAGGCCGCTCTTCGTGACTTCCTCGATCACCTGATCCGGGGACATTTCCCGGATCGCCTTCTCCAGCGACCCGTAGATCCCGGCCTTCCGGGCCTTCTCCAGCGGGATCACGTTGCGATCGAAGTGTCTGAGGAGGATCCGGGGCTTCCCCTGTGAAGGGAAGTAGACCGCGTTCACCGGCTCTTCGAGTCCGAGGCTTTCTCCCGTGCGCAGGTGTGCCAGGACCCGGTCTACCGAACTCCCCGCCTCCATCGAGAGCGGGAGGCCGTCGACCATGGCGTTCGGCCCCTTCCCGCAGTAGCCGAGGCAGGCCACATGTTCGAGGCGGACCCCCTCCGGGCTCGTTTCCCCGAGGGTCACCCCGAGCGCTTCGGCGAAGCGACGCTCGAGGCCGTCACACCCTCCGCGCGGCGCCGCACGGCAGGCTTCGCCGATGCAGACCTTCACCTCGTGTGCCGCCGGGGCATCGTGGGCCAGCTCCTCGTAGAACTTGGCCGTGGAGCGGATGTGGGCCGGCGGAAGGTTGTACTGCCCGGCAAGGGCGAGGATGTCCTCGTCCGAGATATGCCCATTCGCCTCGTGCAGCGCGGACAGCTTGTCGTATACGGTAGTTCCCTGGCCGAGGAACTTGTTCTGGAGTGCGATCAGGTTTCGTGACATGGCGTGAAGGGTACGGCGCGGGAATTGGCGATGCAACGGGGAGGGGGGGTGAGTTGACCTTCAATCTGTCGTCGCCGAACCTTCAGGCGGCCCGCAGCGTTCTGCAACGCGAGGTCCGGGGTCGCGAGGCCGATCCGCCCTCTGTCGAGCTACCGCCGACTGACTCGATCCGCCAGGCCGAGTAGAATGTCGGCAGGGATCAGCGAAGCGCCCGTCGATCTTCCACTCGTGACGCATTGCGGCCGACACGGGAAGATCGACGGTCGTGGGGACGGTGGATGTACCAACGTTGGATCGAGCCGGGCACACCAGTGGAAGATCGACCGTCATGGGGACGGTGGATGTTCCGCTGTCGATGGAATGCGGACGCGAACGGTACATCGACGGCCTAGCGTGCGCGGCATCGCCCGCCCGGCACCGACGATCGTAGTCGACGCGGGGCCTGACGACCGCATGATCGCGCGGCCCTCGAATCGGATTGAAGTCCGTCGAAGGAATCCAGACCCTTCCCCGCTCCTTTTCCCTCCGCGACGCGTTTCAGGTCTGTTGGATGCCTCATGGGCATCGATCCTCGTGGCGACTATCGTTGCGGACTACCGCTCGGGAAAGCGACGCCTTGCCTGACCTCGACCGTCACGAAGCTGCCGTGAAGCGCGGTCATGAAGTCCACCCTCGGCGCGCCAACGCGGGCAGGAAGGCAACCATTGGCGGGCGGTACGCGAAGGGGGTGGGATGTGGTCCGCCCCCGGTAAACGCCCGGGCCTTCTCTTACGTCCCAGGTACAAATGACGAGGCGACCGGGAACGATGTCGTCGATGGATGGCGCACTGACCGTCCGGGAAACGGCCGACAACCTGGCGCGGATCGAGCGGGTACTGGAACAGTTCGACCGGCCGCGCCCGAGCGTCATGCTGCACTTCCAGATCATCGAGGCGAACGGGGCCGGAGAGAGTGACCCGGCCATCGCGGCGGTGGAGCGGGAGCTGCGGCGGCTCTTTCGATTCGAGGGCTACACCCTGGTCGCGGAGACGCAGCTCGGCGGAATCCAGGGGACGGGGTTCCGTCAGGTGGTGGGGGGCGCCGGACCCGACTGGGAGTTCATGATCCAGGGGGGCGTGACGGAAGTGCGGCGGGGTGCCGAGGCGACCACCGTGACCGTGGACGTGGGGCTGGCAGCCGGCGGGGTGGGGGAGATTCTGGCGACCACCGTCACGATCCCGGCGGGGCACTCCGTGGTCCTCGGCACCACGGAGGCGCCGGGATACGAGGGAGCGCTGATCCTGGTGGTCCGGGCGGAACTGATGCCAGAGCCAGCGAGCCCCGGCGCCGGGGACCCCGCGAGGTGAGTCCGCGAGGTATGCGCGCCAACTCATCCTCATCCTCACCGGCATCACGCGCCAAGGTCGCCAGCGGCACCCAAACCCAGTCCAGAGCCTCGCGGTCCTGAATCCTGTGGAAGCCACCTTTCGCTACGGACTCAGCGCTTCCGGCGGCGCCATCGAGATCTGGACCCGGGGGAAGGGGCCGTTCCGGAACGACTCCGCGCGGGATTGCCTGGGGTGCTGAGATGGCACGGTGCCAGTTCTCAGAACGCCTCCCTCAGGGCTTGGGCACCGCCGACTGTACCGGTGCGGGTCCGAGCGCGGCTGGGGGGCCGAAGCCCATGGCGTTCACCGGGGTCAGCGCCCCGCTCTCGCCGTCGATGTCGAACACCGTCCAGAACGTCCCGGGCTGCGGGGGCACCGGGAACTCGGCGATCAGCGCGTCGCCCTGGTAGACCCGTACGATCGCGCCGGAGCTTCCGAGGGCGCTGCTTGTCCCCGAGCCGCTGTTCGTGAAGTCGTGCACCCAGTACCGGTACGTTCCGATCCGGCGCTGAGTGATCGTGATTGTTTCCGGTCCGAATCCGGTTGTCTCGTCGTTGTCCAGGGAGGCGAACGGCGGTCCGCTGATAGACCCGGGGTTCCCGAAAAACACGTGGAACGTGCCGCCGTCGCCCAGGGGTCCGTAGAGGTGCGCGTCGAGATCCGCTGGCGACGCGCCCCAGGTGAGCACGATCCGGAACTGCCCCGGGGGAAGCGATGGAGAAAGGGTGACATCGAACGCGCGGGTGACGCCCGGCTGGACGGTGATGTTGGTGACGGTGTGGGTGATGAACCCGGAGATGGAAATGGCGAGGTTGTAGGTCCCGGCCGGCACGTTCGGGATCGTGAAGACACCGTTGGCGCCGGTGGTGCCGATGAACGGGGCGGCTGCAGGACCGGCGCTCGCCGACCCCGGATGAAGCGCTTTCTCCCGAACTGCAAAAG
>JBGTMU010000153.1:0-3471 GCA_041743405.1 Longimicrobiales bacterium
CTTGAAATACTAACGCATGAGTTTGGGATTTCAAGGATACCGGGCCAGGGCGGAGGCACTGAAAGCCCCCCGCGATCGTTCAGGCTAAAAGTCCCCGTTCGCGCTACGCGCTCAGGAAAACCAGCCGTGGATCAGGCGATCTCGCATTCCCGCCATGCCGCGCCAGGTAACCTCGGGATGGCGCGTCCGAAAACTGTCGGGCACACGTTTGGCGGCTTCGCCGATGATCTCCAGACTTCGGATGAAGGCGCGCTGGCGGGTCGGGTCCTGGAGGAATTGCTCGAGCGAGAGGCCAGTACTCTCCAGGACCAGGTAGTCAGCCTCGGCCTGAATGTGCCGGAGATAGTCATGCGGCTCGAAGGACATCCTCGGCCTCCGCCAGAATTCGTGGGCCCAGGTACGGAGACAGCGCTTCGAGCGTAACCAGCTCGACTGGATGGCCGAGCTCGCGCTCGAGCAGTTCGGCCAGGGCTTCGAAGTGGTCGAATGTCTTCTGGCCCGGTGCGAACTGAACCAGGAAGTCCACATCGCTGTCTGGTCGCGCTCGATTCCGCAGGACGGAGCCGAACAGGGCCAACCGAACCACCCCGAGGGCACGGATCGCCGGCGCCAAGGCGGTGAGCCGGCTCTCGGTCTTCTCTCGGGTCAGGGTTTCGGTATTCACGCCTCTACTGTAGCCCTGCGAGGCCCGCATGCCAAGCGCCATGCTACGCCTGGGCACGGTCAGACCTACTTGCTTTCGACTACGAAAAAGCGAGCCGCCGACCCTTTGGCTCCGGAATCGGATCGCCGAGCTCCTTTGCGGTTGCGATCCACAGCTCGATTGCCTCCCGCGCGTTGGCCAACGCGCTTTCGTAGTCGTCGCCGTGGGCACAGCAGCCGGGCAGTTCTGGAACTTCCGCGACGAAGACTTCATCCTCGTCGCTCCAACAGGTGATCACCTCGTAGCGAATCTGGAGTTGACCCGGTTTCGTGGACACCCGAGTATTCGGGAGAAAGGAGTTCACGATGCCGAGAACAAGAGCACGTTACACGGAGGAGTTCCGAAGCCAGATGGTGGAGTTGGTCCGGGCTGGGCGCAGTCCGGAGGAGCTGGCCAAGGAGTTTGAGCCGACGGCACAGTCGATTCGCCACTGGGTGGCTCAGGCCGAGATCGATCGGGGAGGCAGGGAGGGTGTGACGTCTGCTGAGCGCGAGGAGCTGGCGCGGCTCCGGCGCGAGAATAGGCAGCTGCGTCAGGAGCGAGAGATCTTGGCAAAAGCCGCGGCCTGGTTCGCTCGGGAGACCGGTTCGATCCCATCGGGGTCTTCGAATTCGTGAAGCGACACCAGGCCGACTACCCGATTGCGACCATGTGCCGGGTGCTGGAGGTCTCCAGCAGCGGGTACTACGCGTGGCTTAGACGCGGGCCCTCGCCTCGCAGTCTGGCCGATGCTGCGCTGGTCGCGAAGATCAAGGGGTTCCATGACCGGTCTCGTGGGACCTATGGGCGTCCGCGGATCCACGCGGATTTGGTGGATGAGGGCGAGAAGGTCAGTCCCAAGCGAGTGGCCCGATTGATGCGACAAGCGGGCCTGGTCGGTGTGAGCCGTCGGCGTGGCGTGCGCACGACGGTGCGAGATGATCAAAGACCGGCTCCGGACCTGGTCGAGCGGGAGTTTTGTGCCGACGGGCCCGATCGGCTCTGGGTGGCGGACATCACGTATGTGCCTACTGGCACTGGATTTCTCTACCTCTCGGTGGTGCTCGACGTGTGGAGCAGGCGCATAGTCGGCTGGTCGATGGCCAGCCACCTGCGCACCGAGCTGGTGCTGGCAGCGCTGGAGATGGCGATCCAACAACGGCGGCCGAAACGGGTCGTGCACCACTCGGACCAGGGTTGCCAGTACACCTCGTATGGTTTCGGTCGCCGTTGCCGAGAGCTCGGTGTCAGTCAGTCGATGGGATCGGTTGGCGACTGTTACGACAACGCGATGGCGGAGAGTTTCTTTGCCACGCTCGAGTGCGAGCTGCTCGATCGCCGCCGCTTCAACAGCCAGAGCGCGGCGAGGATGGCGATCTTCGAGTACATCGAGAGCTGGTACAACCGGCATCGGCGCCACTCAGCCCTCGGGCAGCTCAGTCCGGCCGAGTACGAGCGACGAGCCGGCGAAGGGGCCAGGAATGCAGCCTGAGCTCTGCGGTTGGACCGCTGTCGCGAATTCTCGCTCCTTGGGCACGGTCGAGCTCCACCGCTCGAGCCACAGAGGCTCGATTTGGATCCCTCGCCTGTGGAATTCGCCCCCTCTCCCCCCGGACCCCCCTCACCCCGTCCGGAGCGCTGGCGGGCATGGAAGGCTGCTTCCCCCGCCCAGCCACCCGCACCCTCCCACACCCTTGGAAAACGCTTCGCGTTTCCCACAGCCCTCCGTCCCCTGCGGCGGGGGTCCATACACTTGGGCCGAAAGCCCTAAACTGTCCACCGAACCGGGGCAGCTTCAGTTCACTTTCTTCTGGCCCGGTCACCCTTCCTCCGCCAAATACCAGCGCTGTATCGGCGGCAGTGGCGGCGACCCCACGGTGGACATGCGCAGGGACTGCACCGACGATGGTCCGGTACACCAGGGCAATTGCTTCTTGTCGGGCAACCGGTGCTTTCTCGTCTGAGCTCCCAGGAAGTGACACGGCTCCCCGCACTCGGCCGAGTCTTGCTCCTAGCTGCCATTGTTCCCCAGCTGGCGGGCGCAGAGCAGATAGTTGTGGACACCACGCGCTGCAGGCCCGACTTGGAGACCGCCGCAGTTATTGTGCGTGGCTCCGCTGGGCAACAACAGTCGCCGCTACGCTGGTCAGATGGGGCTGCCTTGTTGCCGTCGGGCGAGTGGCTTGAGGCCCGGATCACGTCACCCAGCTGTGGGAGCGCCTGGACGCTCGTCACCGAAACCCTGCGGATGCGCTCAGCCGCGGTAGTTGCCGGTCGCGTCGAGGTTGAGGGCCTGCACGAAATTGAGCTTCGCCTTGAATCATGGGATCCGAGCGCCCCTACCGCCGAGACGCCAGTGGTGGAAGCGTGTCTGCTCGAGGGCGGGCGCTTCCGCTGCCAGCTACCTCAGCGCAACCGCACCGATCTGCGGGCACGCGTGGATGGTCTTGCCCCGGTCTGGTTCTGGGATGTGGACTTGGCGCGAGATCTTGACCTTGGAAAGATCCGCTTTGGCGCAGGTGGACTGATCCACTTCTGGGCGGCGCGCGCGGATGGGCAAACTGGCTTCGATGACTGCCGTGCAACCGCGAAGCCAGCCGGCAGCGGGAACGCGCCGGAGCGACTCCGTGTCGATGGCGTGCCAGCGTCCGACGGACGCGTGGTGCTGGGGCCGATCACACCAGGCCCGTGGGTCGTAGTGGTCCGGTGTGGGGATAGTGCCCGCTCCGGGGAAGTTCAATTTGAAGTTGTGCGAGGAAGAGAGTCTCGAATTCCCGAAGCGCTCGTGG
>JBGTMU010000154.1:0-3189 GCA_041743405.1 Longimicrobiales bacterium
CCCGACTGGATGCGACCGACCCGGGGGTCGTCGTGCACCTCGGCATGACCTACGAAGAGGCCGAGCGTCCAGCGGACGCGCGCCGGATCTATGCGGATTACCTGGAGTCCGATCCTTCATCCGAGATGCGGCGGTGGATCGAAGGCCGGACCTCTGCGCTCCGTCGCCAGGAGATGCTCCTTGCGGCCCGGGACGCGGTCCTGCGGGAACAGGAACTCGCGGCGACGCCCCCCCGTCCACGGCACGTCGCCGTCCTCCCCTTCCACTATACCGGGTCCGACCCGGAGTATGCGCCGCTCAGCCGCGCGCTCGCCCATCTCGTCACGGTCGACCTCTCCCAGACGGACCGGCTTGTCGTGCTCGAGCGCATGCAGGTCCAGGTCCTGCTGGACGAAATGGAGCTGGCGGACGAGGGCGTGGTGGACCCCGGGACCGCAGCCCGCACCGGGCGCCTCCTCGGAGCCGAACACACTGTCCTGGGATGGCTCGACGCGTCGGGCCGGGAAGTCACACTCGAGGCTTCCGTGGTCCGAGTGGCGGAGGCACTTCGCCAGGGAGACCCGGTGTCCGAGCGCGCTGCGCTGGAGGAGCTTTTCGATGCACAGAAAAGGCTGGTGCTGGACGTGTATGAGGGGCTTGGAATCCAGTTGACGGAGGCGGAGCGGGAGAGGGTCCTCCAGCAACGGACCCGCAGCATCGAGGCGCTCATCGCGTTCGGTCGCGGGCTGGGTGCCGCGGATGATGGGAATTCCCGGGCTGCGGCCGCCTTTTTCCGGGAGGCGTCCACGCTCGATCCGGGGTTCCAGGACGCCCAGACCCGGGCTGAAGAGGCGGAGATGGTCGCCGAGACGGATGCGGGCGTCCCTGCGGAGTCGATCGACGATGCGGGCATGAGTGCGGTCGCCGATGCGGGTGCCTTTTCGGATCTGGAAACGCTGATCCCGGACCCGGTCGTACGCGCCGCCGTGGCCGAATCCCGGGGATCGGAGGGGATCGCGCGCCGAACGCTTCTCGAGATCCTGATCCGACGGCCATGAGGAGGGGAACGATGGGCTTCCAGCGTGACGGGAGGTGGGGTCTGAATGTTCTTGCGGTGCTCGTGGTCGGGGTGTGGGCGCTTCCGTCTCCGGGCTCCGCGCAGATTCAAGCGACGCCCTCGGAGTTCCATTTTGGCGGAGTCTTCGAATCCTATCGGTTCTCCGACGAGGGCGTGACCGGAATCCGCTCGGTCTCGATGTTCTCCCTTCCAGTTCGAGGCGCGCTCTCGCTCGGAAGATACGGAGTCCTTGATATTCGGGGCGCGTTCGCGCGGGGCTCGCTCGAAGCTTCGGACGGCGGGACGTTCGAGATTTCCGGGCTCACGGACACTGAACTTCGGCTCGGGTTCCGGATGGGCGGCGCGTCCGTGGTCCAGCTCGGAGCGATCGCACTTCTCCCCACCGGCCGTGCCACGCAGACGGCCGAGGAGGCCGTGGTGGCAGGCGTCGTGGCTTCCGAGCTTCTCCCCTTCCGGGTCTCGAACTGGGGAAGCGGAGGCGGGGCGGGCGGCCAGGCGTCCGTCGCACATTCTTCCGGCGACACTGGTTTCGGACTCAGCGCGAGCTATGTCGTTGCTCGCGAGTTCGAGCCCGTCGACGGACAGTCGTTTGCCTATCGACCGGGCAATCAGCTTCGGATCCGTGGGGCGGTGGATCACAACGTCGGTTCGAGCGGGAAGTTCACTCTCAGCGTGAACCTGGAACGCCACTCGGAAGATGCCCTGGACGGGACGAACCTCTACCGCTCCGGAAACCGGATCCAGGCCGTGACCTCCTACAGCTTCGCCCCGGGCGCACGGACCTCCGCGATCCTCTACGGAGGGGTCTTCCACCGAAGTCAGGGAACGGCCCTCCTCCAGTCCGCCTCGGACGCCCCGGGTCAGCAGCTCTTCATGGTCGGTGGCGGGATGCGCTTTCCGAGGGCATGGGGCGTGCTCGTGCCGAGCGTCGACAGTCGGGTCTTCCGCAGAGACGACGGGGCCGGGCAGGGATGGATCTCGGGCGCGGGTGTGGCCGCGGAGATCCGCATGGGCGGGCAGACGCTGATCCCGGCGGTGCGGGGGCGTTTCGGGAGCGTGCTGGTGCGGGAAGGGAGTGAAAGTGGCATCACGGGGCTCGAGTTCTCCTTGACGACCCGCCTGCGAGGAGGCTGAAGGGAAGCCCGCGAGGCCGCCTCCCTTCGCTTCCCCACGTCGGAAACAGACCCTTCCACGCTCCCGAAACCGGACGCCCCCATCGTGAGCCATGGCTGAGAACCCCCCCGCTTCCTCCTCGTCCGGAGCCACGTCGAACCCGGACGACCTGGTCGGCACGATCCTCGCTGGCCGCTACCGGATCGAGCGGCGGCTCGGTTCCGGCGGGATGGGTGCCGTCTACCTCGGCGAGCACCTCCGCATGGGTCGCAGAGACGCGATCAAGGTCATGCGGGGAGACATGGCCCGGGAGGAAGAGGCGATCGCCCGCTTCACGCGCGGTGCTCGCGCAGTGGCCCGGATCCAGCATCCCAATGTCTGCCAGGTGTACGACTTCGGAGAAGCGGAAGCGGGAATCCTCTTCCTCGCGATGGAGTACATCGACGGGCCCGCCTTCAGCCAGCTCCTGGCCGATGAGGGTCGCCTCAAGCCCGAGCGGGCCATCCGCTTCATCCGGCAGGTCGGGGAAGCGCTTCATGCCGCTCACGAGATGGGGATCATCCACCGCGATCTGAAGCCCGACAATCTCATGGTAGCGCGCGGGCGGGATGGCTCGGAACAGCTCAAGGTCGTGGATTTCGACATCGCACGGGGCACGGAGGTGGAAGGAGCCGGCGTCACCCGTCAGGGGTTCGTCGTCGGGACGCCGGAGTACATGAGCCCCGAGCAGCTCACCGGCGATACCCTGGACGCACGGAGCGACGTGTACTCGCTTGCACTCGTGCTCTTCCGTGCGCTCGCCGGCCGCCTCCCCTTCGAGGGAAGCACGGCACAGGAGCTGATGATGCAGCGCCTGAGCGTCGCGCCCCTCCGGCTCTCCCAGGCGGCGCCCGGCCGGACCTTCCCTCCGGGGCTCGAAGACGTCGTTCACGCCGCGCTCGCGAAGTTGCCGGAAGAGCGACCGGTGTCGGCACGAGAGTTCGTCGAACAGGTCGCGGCGTGCGAGCAACGGCCAGCGG
>JBGTMU010000155.1:0-6235 GCA_041743405.1 Longimicrobiales bacterium
CCGCGCGAGCGGCCGGTCGGCCACCTACGGGGAACTCGCCTCCGCTGCGGCGCTGCTCACCCCGCCCGAGCTCGACGCCGTCGCGCTCAAGGACCCGTCCGACTTCCGGATCATCGGCACGCGCATCCCCGGGGTCGACAACCACGCCATCGTGACGGGGCAGCCCCTCTTCGGAATCGACTTCACCCTTCCGGGAATGCTCTGGGCGGTGTTCGAGAAGTGCCCCGTGTTCGGGGGGAAGGTCATCCGGGCCAATGTGGAGCATATCCGGACCCTCCCCGGCGTCACACACGCCTTCGTGGTCGAGGGGGGCGAGGCGCTGACCGGCCTCCTGGACGGGGTGGCGATCGTGGGCGACAGCTGGTGGCTCGCGAACCGGGCCCGTCGCGAGCTCTTGATCGAGTGGGACGAGGGTCCGACGGCGAGTGAAAGCAGCGAGGGATACGCGCGTCAGGCCGGGGAGCTCTTCCGTGGCGAACCGCAGCTCTCCGTTCGCCGGGACGGCGACCCGGACACGGCCCTCGCTCGCGCCGCGCAGGTGGTAGAGGCGGAGTACCATTATCCCTTCCTCGCGCACGCGCCGCTCGAGCCACAGAACTGTACCGCCCACTTCCACGACGGCCGCATGGAGATCTGGGCGCCCACCCAGACCCCGCAGAGCGGTCACGGGCTCGTCGCGGAGACGCTCGGCCTCGAGCCGGACGATATCACGATCCATCTCCAGCGGATCGGGGGCGGGTTCGGGCGGCGGCTCTCCAACGACTACATGGTGGAGGCGGCGCGGATCGCGGTCGAGGTCGGGGTCCCGGTCAAGCTCCTCTGGACCCGCGAAGACGACATGAGGCACGATTTCTACCGACCGGCCGGCTTCCATCGGTTTCGGGCCGGGCTCGATGCCGAAGGGCGGATCGATGGGTGGAAGAACCACTTCGTCTCGTTCGGAGCGGGCGAGCGGTTCGCCTCGAGTGCGAGTGTCTCGGCCGCGGAGTTCCCGGCACGGTTCCTCCCCGACTTCGAGCTCGGGGCCTCCCTCATCCCCTTCGGTGTGCCCACTGGAGCGCTCCGCGCACCGGGAAGCAACGGGCTCGCCTACGTTTACCAGTGCTTCCTGGACGAGGTCGCTCACGCCGCCGGGAAGGACCCCGTGGACTTCCGGCTGGAGCTCCTTTCCAGGGACGTGGAAGGTCAGGGGCTCGATCCCGTGCGAATGCACGGAGTGGTGGCGCGAGTGGCCGAGGTCTCGGGGTGGAGCAACCGCGGGAGCCTTCCTCCGGGAACCGGGATGGGAGTCGCCTTCCATTTCAGCCACCGTGGCTACTTCGCCGAAGTGGTGCAGGCCACCGTGAGCCGCGAAGGCGCGGTGACGGTGGACCGGGTCTGGGCCGTCGGCGACATCGGGAGCCAGATCATCAATGCCAGCAACGCAGAGCACCAGACCCAGGGAGGGGTCCTGGAGGGAATCTCTCACGCGCTCGGCCAGGAAATCACGATCGAGGGGGGCCGCGCCGTGCAGGGGAACTTCAACAACTACCCGCTGCTCCGGCACCGCCAGGCGCCCCCGGTCGAGGTGAGCTTCCTCTGGACCGACAATCCCCCCACCGGGCTGGGTGAACCCATGCTGCCGCCCGCGATCCCCGCACTCTGCAACGCGATCTTCGATGCCACGGGGCGGCGGATCCGGTCTCTGCCGATTTCGAGGAACGATCTGAGCTGGGGTTAGCTCCCAGACCTCAAGCCGTCCCCACCTTCGACCGCGGTCAGCGCACACTCCCCTCGCCCTGACCGCACCAGTTCCCGTTGTACGCTGTGCATGAACTGTGTATGTTCTGTGCATGGCAACCAAGACCATCTCTCTCCGTCTCGAGGCCTACGAGCGCCTGAAGCGCGCCCGGAAGGGCCCTCGGGAGTCCTTCAGTGATGTGGTCATGCGGGCGGAATGGCCCGACGCGGGCGTCACTGCCGGGGAACTTCTCGCGCTGTACGAGCGGCGAGGGGCCTACCTGTCCGAAGAGTCCCTGGACCGGATTGATGAGGCCAAGGCGGCGGACCGTCCACCGGAGGACAAGTGGGCGGGGAGCTGATTCTCGAGACGACCTTCCTCGTCGACCTTGAGCGAGAGGCGCGCCGCGGGGTGTTCGGACCCGCCCACCGGTTCCTCGAAGCCCGCCCCGAAACACGGCTCTGCGTGACTCTGACCACGGCGGGAGAGATGGCCGCTGGAATGGAGCCGGACGACCGCGCCCGGTGGGAAGACCTCCTCCGGGGGTTCAGGGTGCTCCCCTCGGGTCCGGACGTCTGCTGGCGGTACGGTCGACTGTTCAGCTTCCTCAGGGAGAACGGGCTCCTGATCGGGACGAACGATCTGTGGATCGCGGCGACGGCCCTGGTCCACAAACTCCCGCTCGTCACCCGAAACGAGGGCCACTTCCGACGGGTGCCGGACCTGCGGGTGGTTGGGTACGGGGATCGATCACGATCCTGAAACTGGCCACCAGGTGAGGGCGCGATGCCCCGGCGACGTCCCCTCGGCTCCCGGTCGATGATACCCCAACTCTGGTGTGCGGGCTCGTCCCGATCGTTCGGGAGGAAGCAGATCGCCCGCAGAGGGCATGTGGCAGGAGGGGGCTCGCTTCATTCTCGTCTCCTGCCTCGGATTCTCTTCTGCCTCTCTTCCGGGAGCATCGCCTCGATTGCGCGGAGTCGGAGGGACTCGGGGATGTCCAGGTCGCGGCGCCAGCGTGCGGAGGCGGTAAGGGGGCCGGGGGTGGGGGGGGAAGCCGGATCCGCGAGTCCGTGCTCCGCCTCCTCCTGCTTCGACGCCTCCTCCTGCTCCGACGCCTCCTCCTGCTCCGACGCCTCCCCCTTCTCCGCCGCCTCCCCCCGATCCGGCCCCTCCCTTAGGTCCGCCGCTTTCGCTCGATCCGACCCCCCGGCCCCGTCCTCCCATCCGGCAGCATCCCCTCTTCCGGTGGCCGCCGCCGCTGATTCTGCCACCGCATCCGCATCCCGCACCCGCGCGAACCTGCCATCGAAGTGCATTCCGCCTCGTGGGTCGTGGAACACCGGGCGTCCCTGCCCCCACCACTCGAGCCGCCACCCTCCCTCATGGACCAGCCGGTGATGATGGTGGCACAGGAGCACGCAGTTCCCGAGGCTCGTCTCACCCCCGTCGGCCCAGTGTCGTACATGATGCGCGTCCGTGAACCGGAGCCCGCAGCCCGGGAACCGGCACCCGCGATCGCGGATGTCGAGGGCGCGCCGGAGCGCTGGCGAAATTGTCCGCGTGCGGCGCCCCACTGAGAGGAGGGAGCCGTCGGGAGCGTGCTCCGCGCGCACGACAGATGCGTCGCAGCAGAGCCTCCGAGACGTTGCAGCTGAAACGCGTACACCATCCTCCAGCTCCGATTGACCCGGTTCGCCGTCCTCGGAAAGCGTGGCGGGGTCCACATGGAGTACCACCTGATAGCGCTCGGCGCGGGTGCCGGAAATGGGGGAGTCTGCGCCGTCCACCGACCCTCCCTCCGCCCTCCCCTCCCCGAACCCCACCCCCATCGCCCGCTCCGCGAGGAGCCCGATCGCGTCGGCCCGCCGCCGTGCTGCTTCCTTCCGGTTCTCTTCCTCGCCTCGCAGCTCCTCCGGCACTCCTCCCCTCTCCCGAAACAGCGCATCCCCTGCGGCCTCGAGCGCCCGCATCAGGAGCGCGCCCACTTCCGGATCGAGTCGGCCCCTTATCAAGTACATCCCCTCGTCATCCGGGAACACCGCGAGGGTCCGGGTCTCGTGGAGCAGCCGCTCCCACTCCGCTTCCTCTCTCCGGCTCCGCTTCTTCCATCCACGCACCAGCCGCTCGAGCGAGGCGGTGGTGCTCTCCTGCGCGAATGCGAGCAGCTCCGACTCGTTCGCAGCGGTGGCCGCCCGCGTGAGCGCCCGGACCTTCGAAAACGAAAGTTCGCCCCGGGACATCGCGGCTCCGATCTCCGGGAGCCCCGTGAGTGCCCGCGCCGCACGCACCCGCTCGCGCGCGGCCCCGAGATCGATCCCGGTTCGAAACGATAGCCAGTGCGCGGCCGACCGATGGCCGCCGAGTTCCCACCCGCGCCGCCGATCGAATTCCGCGAGGAGGACGAGGAGCCGATGTGTCGCCTGGTGGATCCGCGCCGCGATTGTTGCGATCTCGTCGCCGAGATCCTCGAGGGCGTCGGGCTCGGAAAAGGGGTCGGGTTCCGAGAACGCATCGGGCTCCGCGGACGCATCGGGCTCCGGGGACGCATTGGGCTCCCAGTCCCGCCCGCCTCGCTCCGCCCGCCCGTCCGGATCCTGGTCACCGTACTCCACCCCCGTCTCCCGCACCACAGTGAACCGGGCCCCCGTAAACCGGACCATTGCACACCCCCCAAGCTGAAGTAAGGAAATACGTTACAACAAATATAAGGGGCGGTTTGGCGGCTTCACCGGAGGCCGCAGGGGCTTCAAAGTGGGAGTGTCAGGTCATCGAAATCGCACCACCGGCTCCGCGACGGTCTCGCGGCCCGCCCCGGGCCTCCAGCGCCAGGCACGGGGCCGGTCCCGGCCAAACGACTTTGCGCCACCCGAAAAGCTGTCCATAGCAGAATGGGCCATGTTCACTCGTGCGATGGGACGAGCCCCAGGCGTTCGGATCCCCCGCCTGTCCGTGGTGGGGCAGTCCGGGGGTTACGGCGCATCAGTAATCCAGCGCGAGTGCTCTGGTGCCCAGGACCAGACGATCCGCCTCGCGCTGGAGTCCGATGGGCAGCACGTCACGCTCCGCCCGGCTCACAGTGGCATGTGCGTCGACGTGGCCGAAGCCGCAGCGGGCGACGGGGGCGATGTCCAGCAGTGGGAGTGCTGGGCAGGCGCACTCAACCAGCAGTGGCGCCTGGAACTCGTTGAGGACACGCCCGGCCGCAGCGTGGGAACGCTGCGAGCCGCCCACAGCGGGCGCTGCCTCTCCGTGGTGGGCGGATCGACCGACAACGGTGCCGGAATCGTGCAGTGGTCGTGCACGGACGCTCTGCACCTCCGCTGGAGGATCGAGGCGCTTCGCTGACGGCCGGTCGGCAGATCCTCGAACGCTCGCATGAACATGTAGGTGCATGGCTGGCCCGAGCGTTCATGGCACGCAGTGATGGTCCCGGCGGCCGATGCACTGGTCCAGCTCGGCTACCTCCGACCCGGCGGCCCCCCCGTCAGGCCGTATTCGCGAGCCGGAGCGCCTCGTGGACAGCTACCGTCGCGGGCTCCGGCTCCGCGTCCAGCTCCTCGCGGAGCAGGGTGATCAAACGCTGATAGTGCTGAAGGGCCCTGACACGGTCTCCCCCGCGGGCCCAGGTAGACATGAGCCGGCGGTGAGCCTCCTCGTTCAGTTCCTCGCGGGCGACCAGAACGTAGTAGAGTTCTGCGGCGCCTTTGTGGTCCTCGCGAGCCTCCATGGCGGCGCCCAGGGCCAGCGTGAGATCCACTGCGATTCGGCGCAGCCGGTCGCGGTGCTCCTCGATCCATGGCCCCGTGACTTCTCCCTCCAGCAACTCACCCCGATAGAGGGCGAGGGCGGCGCGCAACGCCTCCTCCCGAGGTTCCGCGTCCCGCAGAAGCCTTCGCGCCTCTTCTTCGAAATGGGCCGCATCCAACAACGTGCCGGGCCCGGCCACAAACCGGTACCGATCCGCCTCGTGCACGACCCACTCCGCCCCGCCGAGCGCCTTCCTCAGGTGATGGAGGGTCACGTGGAAGCTGTTCTTGACCTGGGCATGCGTCGCGTCGGGCCACATTGCACGGCCGATCTGCTCGCGGGTCAGGCCTGTCGGGGAGAGCATGAGGAGGATCAGGAGCTCCTTCGGTTTGGCATAGTGCCATGCGGAGGCGGCGTGGGGCTCGCCGTGCCGCTGAACCTCCAGCGCGCCCATGGCCAGTACCCGCAGCGCGGGCGCCGTGCCCTCCACGGATACGGTGGCCGCTTCCACCCCCGCCGGCGCTGCGTCCGCGGAAGAGGGGGCGGAATGCGCGGCACCTCCACCCGTAGCGGGAGGCGGCTCCCTCGCCGCTGCGGCGGAGACCAGCTCCCCCGGCTCTGCAAGGGAAATGGTGGCGCCTTCCCTCCAGAGCCGGGCGCATTCGCCGTCCGGCAGGAGTTCGGCTGTGGCGGCGACGATGTCGTCAAAGAACTTCTGCTCATGCGGGAACACTTTCGTGCCCACGGCCTCCCGCAAGGCCCCGC
>JBGTMU010000156.1:0-12827 GCA_041743405.1 Longimicrobiales bacterium
CCCCCGCCTGCGCCTCCACCTCCGGCCATGGCCGTGGCCAGAAAAGTCACCTCGATCGTGGTGCCCTCCACACGGGCCAGAAGCTGCTGCTGTCCGACATCGGGGCCGAGGAACCAGCTCGTTGCCGCTCTCCCATCCGACCCGGTCTGCACCCGCGCGGGGGACGCCACGCCCATCCCCGGCAGAGGCGCGAACTCGATCCGCTCTCCGGAAACGGGATTCCCGTGCTCGTCTCTCGCCACGACCGTCGGGGCGAAGGTGAGAACGGTCGAGACCACCCCCGACTGACCGTTCCCTCCCACGATGGTGAGGGCAGTCGTGGGTCCGGCGATCGCCGTGGCAGTCAGTGATTTCGGCGGAAGTTCATCCACTTCTGCCTGGACGCTCTGGGAACCTGCGGCAGTCCCCAGAACCCACCCTCCGACGGCTGCACGGCCCGCGGCGTCGGTCATGACCACAAGCGATGCGGCGCCCTGGCTCGCCGTCGAGATCGACGAGCGCTGGGGCCCCGCGGCATCGGCGGCGCCGGAAGGCAGGAGGGTCCCGCCCCCTGAGGCGATGGTGAAGGTCACCGCCGCCGAAGGAACCGGAAGTCCTCCGGCGTCAAGGACCAGGACCGCCGGAGGATCCGGTACCGCCGTTCCCACGGTGGCGCTCACCCCGATTCCTCCGATGAAGCGGAGAGTGTCGGGAATCGCGAGAGCGAGTGCGGTGAGTGGCACGGGCGAGAGACCGGGCGCCGTGACCTCCAGCCGCTGCGGTCCGAGTTCGGCTCCCAGCGTCCACCTCGTGGCCGCCCTTCCGTCGATATCGGTGACCCGGTTCGAGTGCTCGACCGCACCGCCTCCGACCTTTACGGAGAAAGAGAGGGGAGTGGCGTCGATCGGGTTCTCGAACCGATCCAGGAGGCGCACACGGATGGAGTCCGGAAGGGTTCCCATTCGTCGAAAGCTCTGTCCGTCACCCCCCTCGCGGCGGAGCTCGAAGGGTGGCCCCGCGCGGGCTGCAGCCTCGAACCGTACCTGGCCCAGTCCTTCTCCTGCCCCCTCCGACACCGATGCGGTGACAACCTGGGGCTCCCCCGCTCTTTCACCCAGCGTCCAGGTCGCGCTCGCTCTTCCATCGAACCCGGTCGCCGTCACCCCGGGCTCGAGATCTCCTCCCCCCTCGGCCACCTCGAAGCGGATCACGATCCCCTCCGCCGGTGCGCCGAGTCGATCCCGGACAAGGACCGACAGCGGAAGCGGGAGGGGATCGCCCACCACGCCCTCCTGCCCTCCCCCCGTGTCCGAAACGAGAGAAGCCGGACGCTGCCGAACCACGACGGTTGCGGTCGCGGATGCGGCGCCAGCTTCGGCCCGGATGAGGGTAGTTCCGTTCCCGGCGGCGATGACACTCCCGGTGCTCGAGACCTGCGCCACCGAGGGGGAAGCGGACGTCCACGTCACGCGGGCGGACGGGAGGGCCTGACCGTCCTGGTCGAGCACCTGGGCGGTGAGCGCAACGGTGCCACCGACGGCATCAAACTCAACCGTCGACTGGCTCAGCGTGAGGGTGGTGGGGACCGGCGACTCGCACGCGGTGAGCGCCAGCATCACAAAGAGTAGGAGTCCTTTCAGGGATCGATCCCGCATCCGGTTCCTGCCTTCCGGGAGGGGCTCCCGGGTTCGTCGCACCCCGAACGACCTCAAACCACGCGGCTTCGCGGACGCAAGATAGCTGCGCGGGGCATGACGGAAAGACTGTCGGAGCAACTGTGAACCTAGCGTGGTTCGGCCAGAGTGGCGACGGCCCGCCCGGGGGTGGCCCCTGGCGCCCCGATCGCCCATTTTAAGCGGTTCCCTCTTTCCCACCGCCCATTCTGGGAGTACCCCCCATGCAGAGATCCGGCTCGCGCACGCTCGCCCTGCTCCTGATTCCGACCCTTTTCCTCGCCGGTTGCGGTTCCGATGAGCCCGGGGCCGACCTGGTTCTCCTGAACGGAAAGATCGTCACCGTGGACTCAGCCCTCGGAGAAGTGGAAGCGCTTGCCATTCAAGGTGATCGGATCGTCGCCGTCGGAACGAGCGAGGAGATCGAGTCCAGGATCGGTGCCGCGACCGAGGTCATCGATCTCGCCGGGCGGCTCGCGATCCCCGGCTTCATCGAGGGACACGGCCATTTCATCGGTTTCGGGGAGTCCCGGATGATCCTCGACCTGAGTGAGGTCGACAGTTGGGAGGGCCTGGTCGCGATGGTCGGAGCGGCCGCCGCCGAAGCCGCCCCGGGAAGCTGGATCACGGGACGCGGATGGCATCAGGAGAAGTGGGTTCCCGCTCCTCCGGAGACCTTCGACGGAGTCCCCTCGCACCATGGCTTGAGCGCCGTGAGCCCCGACAATCCCGTTCTTCTCACCCACGCGAGCGGCCACGCCTCCTTCGCCAATGCGCGGGCCATGGAACTGGCCGGCATCACGCGTGACACCCCGGATCCCGAAGGCGGCACTCTTATCCGTGATGCCTCCGGCGAACCCACCGGCTTTCTCCGGCAGGCGGCACAGGGTCTCGTCCGGAGCGCACTTGCGAGCTCAGAGGCCGAGCTTTCAGAAGCGGACCATCAGGCCCGCTTCGAGCGCCAGGTGGAAGTCGCGGGTGTCGAGGCGCTGCGCCACGGGGTCACCTCGTTCCACGACGCAGGATCCAACTTCGCAACCATCGACCGGCTGCGTGGACTCGCGGAGGCGGGACGTCTGCCGATCCGACTCCACGTGATGGTGCGCGGGGAGTCGAACGAAGAAATGGACCGGCACCTGTCGGAGTATCGGATTCAGAGGACGGGGAACAGCTTTCTCACCGTCAGAGCCATCAAGCGGCAGATCGACGGGGCGCTCGGAACGCACGGGGCCTGGCTACTCGATCCCTACTACGACCTCCCCGGCACCTCGGGGCTTCCACAGGTCACCCCGGAGAACCTTCGGGAGACCGCCGAGATCGCGATCCGGCATGGGTTCCAGTTCAACACGCACGCGATCGGGGACCGGGGCAATCAGGTTTCGCTCGACATCTACGAGTCCGTGTTCGCGGCGCACCCGGATCGGAGCGATCTGCGCTGGCGCATCGAGCATGCGCAGAACCTGCACCCGGACGACGTGGCGCGCTTTGCCGAGCTCGGGGTGATCGCATCGATGCAGGGGATCCACGCCACCTCGGATGGGCCCTGGGTTCCGCAGCGTCTGGGAGAAGAACGCACACTGGAGCGCGGGTATGTATGGCGGGCACTCATCGACGCGGGCGCCACGATCTGCAACGGCACCGACGTCCCGGTCGAGCCCATTTCCCCGATCTCCTCGTACTACGCTTCGGTGTCCCGCATGATGCGGACCGGCGAGAGGCTCTCCCCGGAGCAGGCGATGACCCGGATGGAGGCACTCGAGTCGTACACCCTGAACTGCGCGTACGCAGGGTTCGAAGAAGATATCCTGGGTTCGCTCACGCCCGGCAAACTCGCCGACATCGTCGTGCTGGATCGCGACATCCTCACGATCGAGGAAGACCAGATTCCGGGGACCCTGGTGGACCTGACCATCGTCGGGGGCGAGGTCCGATTTCGGAGGTAGTCCCGAGATCGCTCCATGGCTCGGCCTGCGACTCGACCCACACTTCGATCCACACCTCGACCCACGATTCGACCCCCATGGAGAGAACGATGCTCGACTCGAGAAGCGGCCCAGGCGCGCGTTCCCTTTTCGCCCGCACGGGAATCACCCTTCCCGTGGCCGTCCTCGCGGTGGCCATCTTCGCCGCAGGATGCAGCCCCGGAGCCGATGAAGCCGACCCTCAGGAGGGCCCGGCCTCCGCCTGGGCAGGCACTTCCCCCGAGAGCGCGCCAACCGGCGCCATGGCGGTTGAGCTGTCCCCCGATGAGCCGCGACTGCGGTCGCTCACCCGCCTGACCCACGGCGGAACGAACGCGGAGGCGTACTTTTCGCCGCATGAGAGCCGGATCGTGTTTCAGGCCACATGGCCGGGCGTTTCGGAATGCGACCAGATCTACTCCATGGCGATCGACGGCTCGGACCTCCAGCAGATTTCCACCGGAGAAGGGCGCACCACCTGCGGCTTCTTCATCCCCGGACGCGACCAGATCCTCTTCAGTTCGACGCACCACAAGTCCCCCGTGTGCCCCACCCCTCCGGACCGGAGGCAGGGGTATCTCTGGGGACTCTTCGACTACGACATCTTCGTGCGCGACCTCCAGACGGGCGAAGTGAGTCAGCTCACGGACTCGGACGGTTACGATGGTGAGGCCACGCTCTCACCCGATGGCCAGACCATCGTGTTCACCTCCCTCAGGGGGGGAGACCTGGACCTCTGGACCATGGATGTGGATGGTTCCAACCCCCGCCAGCTCACCCATACCGAAGGCTACGAGGGCGGGGCATTCTTCTCACCCGATGGCTCCCGGATCGTGTTCCGTGCCTTCCTCCCGGAAACGGACGAGGAGCGGGAGGACTACCAGAGTCTGCTGGCACAGGGGCTGGTCCGCGGCGGGCGTCTCGAGATCTTCGTGATGGATGCGGACGGCTCGAACGTCCGGCAGGTGACGGACAACCGCGCCTCCAGCTTCGCTCCCTTCTTCCACCCGAACGGCCGCCAGATCATCTTCAGCGCAAACATCCACGATCCTGGCGGACGAAGCTTCAACCTCTACCTGATCAACGTGGACGGGACAGGGCTCGAACGAGTAACCCGGCATGACGGGTTTGATGGCTTCCCGATGTTCACCCGGGACGGGCGGCGCCTTCTCTTTGCGTCGAGTCGGGGAGGGAACGCGCCCGGAGAGATCAACGTGTTTCTGGCAGAGTGGAACGACGGGGAAGGGTGACCTGAAGTCGGCTTCAGCGCCGCCAGGCGTGGACGAAGTCGACCACTTCCCGCACCACGTTCGGATCCGTCTGAGGCAGGAGCCCGTGCCCCACGTTGAAGATATGGCCCGGGCGCCCACCGACGCTCTCGAGGATCTCTCCTGAGCGGGCCAGCGCCACCTCGGTCCCGGCGAGAAGCGCGGTCGGATCGAGGTTGCCCTGCACGGCGCGGTCTTCCCCCACAATCCGCCACCCCTCACCGATCTCGATCCGCCAGTCCAGCCCGATCGCGTCCCCCCCGGCCTCGGCCATGAGGGGGAGGAGCGCGGGGTTTCCGGTGGCGAAATTGATGGTGAGAACTCCGGCTTCGCGAAGCCCGTCGAGGATGCGCTTCGTATATGGCAGCACCGATCGCCGATAGTCTTCCGGACCGAGTGCGCCCGCCCAGGAGTCGAAGAGCTGGATGCATGAGGCCCCCGCCTCGGCCTGTGCCTTCCCGAACTCGATGAGATGCTCGGTCCAGTAGGACATGAGTTCATCCCAGAGTCCGGGCTCCTGCCACATGAACCCCTTGGTCCCATGGCGCTCGCGGGTCCGGGGAGACTCCACCATGTACGTCATCAGGGTGAAGGGCGCCCCGATGAAGCCGAGCACGGGAACGTCGAGCGTCGCCTTCAGGATCTGCAGCGTTTCCAGCACGAAATCGAGAGTATCCCGCGGGTCGAACGGGCGGAGAGAGCGGATTCGTTCGGCCGTATCGAAGGGGTGCGGAAGGACGGGGCCCAGCCCCTTCTCGATCGTGACCGGGATCCCCGCACCCAGGAAGATGGTGGAAATGTCCGCGTAGAGGACCGCGCCGTCCACGGGGAAGTACTCGAGTGGAAGCGCGGTGATTTCTGCGGCCAGTTGCGGGTCACGCGTGACCGAAAGAAGGTCGCGCTCGCCTTTCAGCTCATGGTAGCGTGGAAGCGATCGGCCCGCCTGCCGCATGAACCAGACGGGGGTGCAGTCCACGGGCTCCCGCCGGAGGGCGCGCACGAGTCGATCGTTCATGGGCATTCCAAGCCCGGAAGGGCCTTCAGATGTCCAGGTTCCGGACGTATTTCGCGTTCTTCTCGATGAACTCGCGGCGAGGCTCCACCTCGTCGCCCATGAGACGGGAGAAGATCGAATCCGCCTCGGCGGCGCTGTCCATCGTGACCTGGTAGAGGGTACGGCTTTCGGGGTTCATCGTCGTGGACCAGAGCTGAATGGGGTTCATCTCACCCAGCCCCTTGTAGCGCTGGATGTTCAGCCCCTTGGCTTCGTCCCCCTTCCCATTCGTGACCCGCTTCACGATCTCGGTCCGCTGTTCTTCGGAGTAGGCGTAGTACTCCTCCTTCCCCTTCCCTACGCGGTAGAGCGGCGGCTGGGCAATATACACGTACCCCGCGTCCACGAGCTCCCGCATCTGCCGGAAGAAGAAGGTGAGGAGGAGGGTCCGGATGTGCGCGCCGTCCACGTCGGCGTCGGTCATGATGATGATCTTGTGATACCGGGTCTTCTCGATGTTGAAATCGTCCCGGATCCCGGCACCGAGCGCGGTGATCATCGCGCGGATCTCATCGTTCGACAGGATCTTGTCGATCCGCGCCCGCTCCACGTTCAGGATCTTCCCCTTGATCGGGAGAATGGCCTGGAAGGAACGATCCCGCCCCTGCTTCGCGCTGCCGCCGGCGGAGTCCCCCTCGACGATGAAGATCTCGGTCATCGAGGGATCGCTGAGCGAGCAGTCGGCGAGTTTTCCGGGGAGCACGCCGCCTTCGAGCGCGTTCTTCTTGCGAGCCAGGTCGCGCGCCTTGCGGGCGGCCTCACGGGCCCGCGCCGCCTGGAGCGACTTCTCGATCATGGCCCGGGCGGCTTTGGGGTTCTCGTCCAGCCAGATCGCGAGGTTCTCGTTCACCGCGGTCTCGACCGCGCCGCGCACCTCCGAGTTCCCGAGCTTCGTCTTCGTCTGCCCCTCGAACTGCGGCTCCATCACCCGCACCGAGAGTACGCAGGTGAGCCCTTCCCGCACGTCGTCTCCGGAGAGGGCGTCGTCGGCCTTCTTCAGGAGGTTGTTCTTCTTCGCGTAATCGTTGATGGTCCGGGTGAGCGCCGCCTTCAGCCCGGTGAGGTGCGTTCCACCCTCGTGCGTGTTGATGTTGTTGACGAAGGTGTGCGTGTTTTCGGAGAAACCGGCGTCGTACTGGAGTGCGAGCGCGATCTCAGCCTCCGGCTTCTCCGCTTCGAAGTACATCACGTTCTCATGAAGCGCCTGCCGGCTCCCCCTGAGGAAGACAACGTACTCGGCAAGTCCCCCCTCGAACTGGAACGTCTGCTCAATGGGTTTCTCGTCGCGCTCGTCGAGGATCGAGATGCGCAGCCCCCGGTTCAGGAAGGCCATCTCCCTGAGACGTGAGGTCAGGATGTCCAGGTTGAAGACGATCTCGGTGAAGATCTCGTCATCGGGCTTGAAGTAGACCGTCGTCCCCTGCCCCGAATCCGGGCCCTGATCTTCCAGCTCCTTCGTCTTGATCCCCCGGGCATACCGCTGGTGATAGCGGCGTCCACCGCGACGGACCGTCACCTCCAGCTCCTCGGAGAGCGCGTTCACCACACTTACACCCACGCCGTGGAGCCCCCCGGAAACCTTGTAGTTCGACTTGTCGAACTTTCCGCCCGCATGGAGAACCGTCAGCGCGAGTTCAACCCCGGGAAGCTTCTCGGTCGGGTGAAGGTCAACCGGGATCCCGCGCCCGTCGTCGACCACCGTGATCGAGTTGTCGGGGTGGATCGTCACATCGACCCGGCTGCAGTACCCTGCCATCGCTTCGTCGATGGAGTTGTCGACCACTTCGTACACGAGGTGGTGAAGCCCCCGGGAAGAGGTCGAGCCGATGTACATGCCGGGCCTCTTCCGGACGGCCTCCAGACCCTTGAGTACCTGGATCTGGCCAGAGGTGTAGTCGGACCCCGTGCTTTCGGGTGCGGATTCGGACATCGAGTTCGCCGGATTCGGGAAGATTCGAGGTGGGACCGCGATGCGGCCCTGAAAGACCCTGAAATTTAGCGGAATTGCGGGGAATATTCCATGTCGAGGGGGGTTCGGTTTTTGGGCCCCCAAGCGCCGACTACCGGCGCCTCGGAGACCGGCACTCCCGACTCCCCATCCCGCACCGTCCCTACCTCTACTGCACCCGGGTGCGCCTCCAGGTCGCACTGCGACGCAAGCATGAGAAGAAGCGATGGGAGGACGAGAACCAGGTCATCCGCCCCGCCATTTCAGCGACCTTCGCCCGTCTCGTCCTCAGCCGCGCCAACCCGGATGGCCGAGGACGCAATCCAGAACCGGCGCCCGACGAAGAGGTTGCCGACTCGTGCGCCGAAGCGGTCAACCTCGATTCGATATACCCCTGGAGCCTCCACGGTCAGACTCACGCCGCCCCCCCGCCCTTCCAGAATGGGCACCCCGTCCTTCACAACTCGGAAGATGCGCCGATCGGAGTTCGAGCCCGTGAACCCGGCGTGGAGCGTGAGCCCCGGGGCCCAGGTCACGACCCCTCCCATCTCTTCCGTCACTCCCATCTCCTCGCTCCCCCCCTCGCCTTCGACCTGAAACCGGAAGTCCCGCGCGCCTTGTCCATCCAGAATCGAGATCCAGCTTCGGCCTTCGCGCAGGGCCTCGTGCACGGCATCTCGGGCCCGTGCCGGATCTGAGGGGAGCGGCCCGTCCAGGGCGACGTGAGTCGAGATCGCCCTGAACGAGGCTGAGTACGAGGGGACGAGGCGGCCCAGGATCCGAGTCTTGGGATGCGCATTCCCCGTCCCGATGAGGGCCAGCGATCCCTCCGCCGCCAGGGAGTCGAAGGCGAGAACGCCGGGGTCTCGCGGGCCTTCGGTGAGCGTCCCGGCCAGGGCATGGTGGAAACGCCCGGTCACGAGTGATACGACGGCGGTCGGGAGCCGCCAGATCGCCCGAAGCTCTTCGAGTCTCCGCCGTCCCGAGTCCGAGAGGGTGAGGGCCTCCCATCCATGGATTTCCTCCAGCTTCCCCGCATGCCAGAAGTCCCGCTCCCGCGCGCCGCGTCCGTGCGTGACCATCGCGAAGCTTCGGGGGCGACGCCGGATCAGATCGAGGAGCGGCTCGAGTCCCCCATCCCAGCGGGCAAAAGTCGAGTCGGCCCCAAAGAGAAGCACGCGCCCTACGTCGGAAGCCACCGTGAACTCCCGTCCTTCGACAAGCAGCACTCCGTCGTTCCACTCCGGCGGCCCAGGGGGCGCGTAGTCATCCGGCAAGCGGCTGCCGCCGGCCCACGGATCGTCCTCCGGGCGCGCAAACGTCGACCGATCGGGCACCCTGGGGAGGTGATCGGCGATCCACACCCCGTCGACCCCCGACCGCCGCGCAGCCCGGGCAATCTCATCGCGCGTCCCCACAGCATCGTGGGAGAGGTCGGTATGCACATGCAGATGCAGTCGGACCGACGCTCCCCGATCGGAGAATGTCTCTGTCGGGGGGGCCGGGAGCGCCGGAAGCCCGGCCCAGGAAAACTCATCCGCCACCCGGAGCACGATCGCGGGGAGAACGAGGACGATCAGCACGACCCACCCGCAGATCCGAAGCGCGGCTTTCACTCTTTTCAACCGGTTCCTCCCCCTTCTTCCCCCTGTTCATGCATCCGATCGGAGCGCTCCGCGAGCGTGAACACGATGCGCTCCACCCGCCCTTCATCCTGACCGGCGTTCAGGCGAGACAGGATCTCGCGACGCATCATGTTCAGCTCGCTCATCCAGCTGCTCGAGGCCACTTCCACGAACAGGGTTCCCCGGCTGACCGCACGGGCCCGCGCCACTGCGGCGATGCCCTCGCCGACCGCCTTGTCCCAGCGGAGAAGGACGCCCTGACCCGCGATCTCCTCTTCGATGCCGAGCCGCTGAAGGAGGTCTCCCACGAGATCTCCCACGCGCTCGATCTTCCCCGGGCCGCTCGTTCCCCTCCGGCCCTGCGCTCGATCGCGGCTCATCGGCTCACACCTCCACCGTGCCGGAGTGGATGCGCCATCTGGGGAGGGCGTCTGCACGGAAACGGAGGTCCGACGCCTTCGGGGCGGTCAGGATCACCTGCCCGGCCGCGGCGTCTTCCAGGAGATCGAGAACACGCTCCGATCGTCCTTCGTCGAGTTCGGCGAAGACATCGTCCATCAGGAGAAGGGGCTCCCGCCCACGGTGCGCCCGGACTGTTTCGGCCTCGACGAGCCGGAGCGCCAGGGCGGCAGTGCGGCGCTGGCCTCCTGATCCGAAATCCCGGATGTCACGCTGCCCTTCAGAGGTCTCGACACGGATCCTCAGTTCGTCCCGGTGCGGCCCGATCGAGGTCGCTCCCTGCCGCCGGTCCCGTTCACGCGCTCCGATGAGCGCCTCGAGCAGAAGTGGCTCCAGCGAAGCATGTGTCCACTCACTCGGAGCGAGGCCCGGCAATCCCGGTTCGTATTGGATGGACCCCCCTGCCCCTCCGGAGATGGCGCCGTAGTGCGATTCGAAGCGCGGAGCACCGGCCTCGACCCACTCTCCCCTCGGGACCATCACCCGCGCGGCCCATCGTACGAAGAGGGGGTCCCAGGCCGCCACCGCCTCGGATGTGGCCCCGTCCCGGAGAGCCGCGTTTCGCTGGGATAGCACCTGACGGAACCGCTGCAGCGCCTCGAGATAATCCGGCACGGCCAGGGAGAGGACGATATCCATGAAGCGGCGGCGCCCCTGAGGTGCGTCGCTCACCATCCGGATGTCATCCGGGGTGAAGAGCACGACCCCGAGTGCCCCGATCGCGTCCCCGAGCCGGGGGGGTTCCGTGCCATCGACGGTGATCTTCTTCCTGCGGCCGGTTCGTTCGAATGCGGCTGCCACGAGAAGTCCGTCGGTCGGACTCCCGGCTCCTCCATCCCGGGAATCTCCCTCCGCCGGGGCGTCCGCATTCCTCGCCTCCCCATCGGGGCACGAGCGCTCAATCCCCCCCACGATCCTGAAGTGATCGGCGCCAAATCGCACGAGCTGCTCATCGCGCGCTCCGCGGTACGATCGGAGAATCTCGAGGTAATAGATCGACTCGAGGAAGTTCGACTTCCCCTGGGCGTTTTCCCCCACGAGCGCCAGGCCCTCGGGAGGAATGGCTAGCGAGGCGTCGGCGAGGTTTCGAAAACCCCGCAGCCCGAGCGTTGCGAGCCGAGTCACTCTCCCCGGAAGGAAGGCTTCCTCTTTTCGAGGAAGGCTCCCATTCCTTCCTTCATGTCCGAGGTAGCGGAGAGAATTCCGAACAGAGTCGATTCGAAGCGAAGCGCGTCTTCCGTCGTCGCATCCTGCGCATGATAAATCGCCTCGAGCGCCAGCCGAAGTGCCACCGGACCGTTCGCCACGATCTTCCCCATCATCTCGCGCGCCCGGTCCTGCAGTTCGTCCTGGGGGACTACCGCGTTCACCACCCCGATGGCCTCCGCCCTCGTCGCATCGAACATTCCGCCCGTGAGGGTGAGTTCGACCGCACGCCCGAGCCCGGTCAGTCGCGCAAGGCGGATGGTCCCGCCGTATCCCGGGATGATGCCGAGCCCGACTTCCGGCAGACCGAAGCGCGCCCGATCCGAGGCAATCCTGATGTGACAGGCGAGAGCCAGCTCGAACCCGCCGCCCAGTGCGTACCCGCCGACCGCCGCGAGGACCGGTTTCGGGAAGGTCTCGATCGCCCGGAATACCACCTGCCCCTGCCGACTCACCTGGACTGCGGAAAGCGGCTCCATCTCGGCCAGAACCCCGATGTCGGCGCCGGCCACGAAGGCCTTTTCACCCGCCCCGGTGAGGATCACGCCGAGAACCTCCGCGTCGTCGCGGATGGATTCGAAGGCGAGCCCGATCTCCCGGATGACGTCGGGGTTGAGGGCGTTCAGCTTCTCCTGGCGGTCAACGATCACGGTCGCGATCCGGTCGGCTCGCTCCACTCGCACGTGCTTGAGTTCGTTCATGGTCCCTGGTGGCTGGAATCGGACGAAATGCGTTCCTGTCGAGTTCGAAAGCTATCGACCCACGGGGGCCAAGCCAACGGGAACCGGGTCCGATCTGGGGAACGACAGGGCCGATCTCCGGAGCGACAGGGCTGATCTCCGGAACGACAGGGCTGATCTCCGGAACGACACGGCCGATCCTCGTAGCGACACGGTTGATCCCCAGATGGACGCGGCCGATCCGCCCATGGCACCTGCCCCTCGCTTGTCTTACCTTCTCGAATCCTGTGAAGGTCTCGTTTACTTCAGCCTCGCGCACGCGTTTCCAAAGGAGTCGACACCAGATGAGCCGATCCCTTAACAAGGTCATGTTGATCGGAAACCTCGGATCAGATCCCGAGATCCGCTCCACTGCATCCGGAATGAAGGTGGCCAAGCTTTCCATCGCCACGAACCGCTCGTTCCAGGACCGTACGGGGCAGCAGCAGGAGAAGACCGAGTGGCATCGTATCACCTTCTTCGGGAAGCTGGCCGACATTGTCGAGCAGTACGTGAAGAAGGGGGATCGCCTCTACGTGGAGGGACGCCTCGAGTACTCGCAGTCCCAGGACGACAAGGGCGGAGTCCGCTACTTCACCGACATCGTGGCCTCGGAAATGGTGATGCTCGGTTCCGGGAGCGGCGGTAGCGACATGGGGGGCGGGCGCTCGGGTGGCGGCGGCGGATTCGGCGGAGGCTCGGACAGTGGGTTCGGCGGCCGCGGGAACGAGCCGGATCTCTCGGAGCCGGACGACGATCTGCCGTTCTGAGACCGGGAAGCGATAGCCCCTAGGAGGCTGTTGAACTACTGGAGGGCGCCACCGTTGGGAGCGCCAGGGGGCCGAATCGTAGGCGGCTCGTCGAGGGCATAGCCGTGGCTACGTCGAGGCGAGCCAACGACCGAGGCGGCCCCCTGCCGCCCCAACCCGAAGGGC
>JBGTMU010000157.1:0-7345 GCA_041743405.1 Longimicrobiales bacterium
TGGATATACCAACGGTGGATCCAGGCGGACTCACGAGTGGAAGATCGACCGTCGTGGCGACAGTGGATGTTCCGTTGGTGACGGAACGCGGACACGAACGGAACATCGACGGCGGGGGCGGTGGCCCTCCAGTAGTTCAACAGTCTGCCAATAGTCACCGCGCCTGCCACTTGCGGTGCGGGGCCGCGTGCCTGGATTCACGAGTTCGTGCCGGTTCGAAACCTCGGAAGCGACGGAATCGATCGTGGGCGGGCGGTTCACGCCTTCGCACGGAATCTGGCTACCCACTCGAAACGGCGAGGAGCCGGGTAGATCCTCACCGTCGGTGCCCCCTCGCAGGCTCCTACGAGTCACCTCCCCCCTGTCGCATCGCCGTAGCAGCAGGCCGTCGCCGCTGCGCGTCAGTTCGCGACAGGATGTCGGGAATCACTGGGGTTCCGCGCATACCGCGACAGCGCCCACGATCACGGCACGCTCCTCGCATGGCATTCAGGTGAGAACCGCATCTGAATCCAGGAGCACCATGATCGCAAAGAGCAAAAGTGAGCTGCAACCCGTCGTCGTCGTCGGCCTTACCCTCAACGGCGCCACGGTCCTCCGACGACTGGTGCATCTCGGATATGCTGCGTGGGGCTTGAGCTTCGATCTGGATGAGCCGGGGTGGCACGTTGCCGGAGCCACTCACCTCGAAACGCCCGACCCGAACGACGACTTCGAAGGGTGGGTGGAATCCCTGCTCACGGTGGCTCGGGATTTCGAGGATCCACTTCCGCTTCTTCCGATGTCCGACGTGTACGTCGTGGCTCTTGACCGGGCGGCGTCTCGCCTGGAGGGGCACTACCGCATGCACGGCTTCGGGGACGGCCTCCGCACCTCGCTCACCTCGAAGCGAGGCACATTCGACCTGGCAGAGGAGCATGACTTCCCCCGGCCCGTTTCGAGATGGGTAGAGAGTCGGGACGAGCTCGCAAGCTTCGCTGAAGAGATTGCTGGGCCGGTGCTGGTAAAACCCGACTTCACTTTCCAGTGGCGGAAACCATCCGCCGCACACGTCATCGGAGCGCGCAAGGTGGCCACTGGGGACACACTGGATGACCTCCTGCGACTGTACGACGAGATCGCACAGATCACTCCAGGGGTGCTTGCGCAGGACGTGATCCCCGGCCCGGACCGCAACCTGGTGTACCGGTGCGGCTTCATGGGCCCGGAGGGACACGTGGGTGGCCGGCTCATCGGCCGCAAGCGCCGGATCGTGCCGATCCACTATGGATCCGCGACGTTCGTGGAACTGATCGATGCGCCCGAGGTCGAGGATCAGTGCGAGCAGTTCCTCGCCGCCATGGGGTATCAGGGCCTCTGCGGCATCGAGCTCAAACAGGATCCCAGGGACGGAAAGTCGAAGCTGATCGAGGTCAACCCCCGCTACAGTCTATGGGACGACATCGGCATCCCGGTGGGCGTGGATCTGGCCCACGAAGCGGTGCGCTCCCTCTACGGAGACCCGACGGTCGCGACGCGTGCCCGTCACTTCCGCCAGAAGTGGGTCGAGCTGGGTCGAGACGTCCCCGCGGCGCTCGAGTACCGCAAGGAAGGGCTGCTCTCGACGTGGAACTGGCTCTGGAGCCTCAGGCCTCCGATCGTCGTCAACGACCTGCCCATCCTTCAGGATCCCGGATACGCCATCCATATGGTGTCCCGGCGCATGCGCAAACTGTCGAGGATCGTCGACAAGCCCTCCGTGCCGCAGAGGGTGCCAGCCAGGGTCAAATGACGCGGGGGCCCGCGGGGTGCGCAGGGATGTACAGAAACACATACATAGTATATGTTTTTACACATGCACTCTAGGACTACCCTCATTCTCCCCGACGAACTCATGCGTGAGCTCAAACGACGCGCCGCCGAGCGCGGTGAAACTCTCTCGTCCGTCGTGGAAGAGACCCTTCGCCGCGGGCTCGATTCGGGACGACGTTCCGTTGCGGTGGAGCCTCTCCCAACCTATGCCATGGGTCGCGCCATGGTGGATATAGCGGACAGGGAAGAGCTCTACCGCGCCATGGAGGAAGGGGACTAAGGGATGTTCGTTGTCGACACGAACATTCTCCTATACGCGGTGAACCCGGACTCGCCGGACCATGCCCGTGCACGGAGCGCACTCGAGGAGTGGCGCACAGGCGGAGCGCCCTGGTTCCTCACCTGGGGGATCGTCTACGAGTTCCTGCGCGTGAGCACGCACCGGAGAGTGTTCCAGGACCCTCTAACCTTGACCCAGGCCCAGAGTTGGATGGACGCCCTTCTGGAAACGCCGGGGCTCGGGGTGCTGGTGGAAACGGACCGGCACCGCCCCGTTCTCGAAGAGCTTGCCCAGGCGCATCCCCGGGCGTCCGGGAATCTCCTCCATGACCTCCACACCGTCGCCCTCATGAAGGAGCACGGCGTGTCGGAGATCCGCACGGCCGACACGGACTTCCACCAGTTCCCCTCCGTGAGGGTCACGAACCCGCTGAACCCCTGATTTCCGCCATTCGGTCGGGTTCAGCTCCCCGAACGGAACGGCACGACGCGAAGCGCCCCGCCTTCGATGAGCAGAAGGATCTCTCCCACTCCGTCTGCGCGAAGTTCCTCGATGGCTGGAAGGGCCCGCGCGATCGCCGCCGCAGCCTCCTCGTCGCCGGTCGCGGGAAGCCGGTCGCCGTCCAACCGCCACCACACCCGGGGCCTCACCCCAAGCCTCTGAGCGAGCGCGTCAATGATCGCGCCGGCTTCCGGCGGGGCCAGAACGGTGATCGCGAACGGAAGAGGAGGGGCGTTCGCCTCAGCCCGTGCCGCTTCCGTGGACGCGTTCGCCTCCTCTTCCTCCCGATCCTCCTGCAGGACCGACCAGTAGTAGTAGCTGATCGTTCCCGCAGTGAGGACCACTCCCAGCGCCCACTTCCCGTCATCCAGCGCGTCCATCCCGAACGTTCCCTCGAGGAGGGGTCGCAGGAGAAGCACGAGGAAGGTCGAGAGCCCGGCGAGAGTCGAGAGAATCGCCAGCCCGAAGACCCCGAACACGAAGACTCGCCGCGTTCCCGCGTCCCGTTCTCCTTCGACTCCAGCCCCGGCGGCTTCCTGCCGTCGAGACCAGAAGCTCCACCACAGCGGGGCGCCGACCGCGATCAAGGTGAGGGCGAGCGAGAGGGGAGGGGCCCACCAGCGAGTGATCGTCAGATCTGCCTCCGCTCCGCGGACCACCAGCCCCACGGCGACCCCGATGAGCGTCGTGAGCCCGAACCCGAGGGTCAGCAGCCCCACAGCTGCCGCGAGGTAGTGGTAACCCCGCTCGGCCGGGACGACGGCTGCAGCGCTGGGACCGCCTTCAGCGCCGGAACCGGCTCCGCTCCCGGCTCCACCCCCACCCCCCGCTTCCTCCCGAACCACCTGCGAATGGTAGTACCAGAGCGCGATTCCGACCGAGAGCGCGGCGAGGGCTCCGGGAACCAGGTCGAAGTGCAGAGCGGCAGAGACGGAGGATGGAGCCGCGAAGAACCATTCCAGCCCGGTCTGCAGGATCGCCGCCCCGCCGATGACCGCAGTCACGAGCCCCCCGAAGATGCCCACGAGATAAAGCACGAGAGACCGCAGCCCGGGGGTGAGGGCACTCGTGGAGGTTCGGAACCAGTGGAACCCCCACCCCAACGCGCCCACCACCCCGACGGCCAGGGCGTCGCGGAGTGAGGAGTCCCAGAACCCGCCCACCCCACTTGTCATCAGGCGCCCCCCCATCACCCCATCGTAAGCCGAGGTGAACGCTCGCATCAGAATCGCCCCGACCCCCACGGCCAGGAGCACGAGCGACACGGTGGACGCGAGGTTCAGGTATCCGCCCCGGACGCCCCTGGCTCGCGCGCTGGGCTGCCCCTCTTCCTTCTCCCACTGCCAGTGGACCCACCAGACCGCGGCCCATGCCAGTACCGGCGCGATGGATCCCGGGTCGAACTGGGCCGGGGTGAATGCCCCCTGGAGCAGCTCGATGAGCGCTCGTCCCAGAAGCGCCGCCGAGAGGCCGAGAACCAGATAGGCATGGAGCTTCCGACCGAGAGTCCCCCGTTCCTCCGGGTACTCCTCCACGGAACGCTCGGTGGCCCGACGAAGGAGAAGCCATATCGGCACCGCGACGACTGTCGCTGCGATTCCGAAGGCGGCCCGCCCGGCGTCATCCCGCAGAAGCACGGCGCCGAACCACGAATCCAGAAGCTGGGCTAGAAGGGAAGTGATGCCGCTCGCCCCGAGCACGAGCGCGGCGAAGGCGAGCCCATAAAGGAAGGTTCGCCGCACCGAGCCGATGCCGACTTCCCCGCCCGCGTGCTCGTCGTCACCCCCGAGCTTCCCCCGCAGCCCGAGCACCACGAGCGTCACGATCCCCCCGAAGACTAGAAGGGTCAGGAGGAGGCCGATGAAGATCATGGCCGAACGGCTTCCTCATCCGGGGTCGGAGCGGTGGAATCCGCTGGCGCCGGACTGGTGGGAGCCGCTGGCGCCGGGGTGATCGGAGCCGCTGGCCCACTCGGACATCCGTAGAAGGGCCACCCTGCCTCCCGGAGTCGCCACTCTCCCTCGACTTCCACCAGGAAGAAGTGCTGCGTGTGAGTGCTCTCGCTCGGGATCGGCTGGGCATTGAAGCGCTCGGTGATCCGGACCGCGACCTCGGCCCCGGCGGCGTCCTGCGTCACGCTCTCCAGCCGGACCCGGTAGCTGAGCTCCCGATAGCCGATCGATCGCCCAAAATCCCCGACCGCGCACTGCCGCTGAAGTTCCGGGCTCAGGAGCGCCCACGCCGCCGGGTGATCACGCGCTTCGATGGCCAGGAGGAAGTCCTGCACCGCGCGCTCCGGGCTTCCTTCGGGAAGAAGCTCCGGGGAAGAATCGCTGAGAAGGGTGACCGCGAGACTCAGCGCCACGAGGCCTGCCACCGCCCCCGCGATCCACACGAGGCGGCGGCCGGAAGCCGAGGATGGAAGAAGCGTCATGTCCCACCTCGCAGGGCGCAGGGGTCAGGGGCGATACGCGATCGCATCGATCTCCACGCGGAGGTTCCGGTCTGGGAGGGCCGCAACCTGCACAGTCGTGCGCGCGGGACGGTGATCGCCGAACACCCGCGTATACACCGCATTCATCCTTTCGAAGTCACGGAGATCCACGAGGAAGACTCCGCAGCGCAGCACATGCTGAAGGTCGGAGCCGGCGGCCTTCAGGATGGCCTCCATGTTCCGGAACACCTGCTCCGTCTGGCTCTCCACGTCGAGCCCGGCCAGCTCCCCGGTGGACGGATCGGTAGCGCCCTGTCCCGACACGAGTACCAGCCGGTCGAAGATCATCCCCGGGGAGTAGGGTCCGATGGGCGTGGGAAGGCCTTCGGCAACGAGGGGCCGGTGGGCGGTGGGTTCAGACACGTGAGGCTACCTCGCCTGGGGGAAGGGTGGATTCGAGTTCTTCCAGGCGAACTCATACGTCTCCCGATGCTCTTCATCAAGAGAAGGGCGCACGCTCACACTTCCAGCACTTCCGGGGGGCCGATAGTTTAGAGGTCATGACCACCTCTTCCCGCACCGACGCCGGCCGTGACTTCATCCGCCAGATCATCGACCGCGATCTCGCGGCGGGGAAGCATCCGGAGGGGCTCGTCACCCGCTTTCCCCCGGAGCCGAACGGCTTCCTCCATATCGGTCACGCCAAGTCGATCGTCCTGAACTTCGGGCTCGCCGAGGAGTTCGAGGCCGCGGGTGTCAGGGCGCGGTGTCACCTGCGCTTCGACGACACGAATCCCGCCACGGAGGAAGTCCGCTACGTCGAGTCGATCCAGGAAGATGTGCGCTGGCTTGGCTTCGACTGGGGCGATCACCTCCACTTCGCTTCCGACTACTTCGAGGCGATGTACGGGTTCGCGGAGGAGTTGATAGGGAAGGGGCTCGCCTACGTCGACTCCCAGACGGAAGAGGAAATCCGGGAGCGGCGGGGAACCGTCACGAAGGCGGGGACGGCCAGTCCATTCCGAGATCGGTCCGTGGACGAGAACCTGGATCTCTTCCGACGGATGCGGGCGGGAGAATTCCCGAATGGGGCCCATGTGCTGCGCGGGAAGATCGACATGGCATCGCGCAACATGCTCATGCGTGATCCGGTTCTCTACCGGATTCGGCATGCGCACCACTACCGCACCGGCGATGACTGGTGCATTTACCCGCTCTACGACTACGCGCACTGCCTCGAGGACGCGCTGGAAGAGGTGACCCACTCCCTCTGCACCCTAGAGTTCGACAACAACCGCGAGCTCTACGACTGGGTCATCGAGAACACGAGCGTGCCGTCGCGCCCGCGCCAGTACGAGTTCGCGAGGTTGAACCTCGACTACACGATCATGAGCAAGAGGAAGCTTCTCCGGCTGGTCCAGGAGGGAGACGTTTCCGGATGGGATGACCCGCGGATGCCGACGGTGGCCGGGCTCCGGCGTCGCGGCGTGACCCCTGAGGCGATCCGGGCTTTCTGCGAGATGATCGGGGTGGCGAAGGCCGATTCGCGGGTCGACATGGGGAAGCTGGAGTATGCGATCCGGGACGATCTGAACCGGAGCGCGCCGCGCGTGCTTGCGGTCCAGGATCCACTGAAGGTCACGCTGACGAACTGGCCCGAGGGGGCGGTGGAATGGCTGGACGCGCCCTTCTTCCCGCGTGACGTGGGGCTCGAAGGCTTGCGCTCCCTCCCCTTCTCGGGCACGCTCTTCATTGAGCGGAGCGACTTCGCGGAGCTTCCTCCGAAGGGGTTCAAGCGGCTGTCTCCGGGGGAAGAAGTGCGGCTCCGGTACGGGTACGTGATCCGGTGTGAGGAGGTGCTGCGGGACGGTGCGGGCGAGGTGGCCGAGCTGCGCTGCACCTTCGATCCGGAGACGCGCGGGGGGGATCCCCCTGACGGTCGGAAGGTGAAAGGGACGATCCACTGGGTCTCGGCGGAGCATGCGCTCCCCTGCGAGATCCGGGTGTACGACCGGCTCTTCACGGTCGCCGACCCGGATGCGGGGGACGACTTCCGTTCCACACTCAATCCGGACTCGCTCAAGGTGATGGACGGCGCTCTCGTGGAGCCTTCCGTCGCGAACGACCCTGTGGGAACCCGGTACCAGTTCGAGCGGCTCGGATACTTCTGGCAGGATCCGGAAGACAGCACACCCGAACGGCTGGTCTTCAACCGGATCGTGACGCTCCGGGATTCGTGGACGAAGCGCGACGGGGGTGGGGACGGTTCGGCCAGCGGCGGTTCTGCCGGTGGCGCGGCGGCTGGGCATGCGGCGGCCGATCATGCGGCGGCCGATCAT
>JBGTMU010000158.1:0-18141 GCA_041743405.1 Longimicrobiales bacterium
CGGCCGAATCAACCCCAGAGCCGTCAAGCGAAAAATGAGCAAATTCCCCACCAAGTCTCGCAACCCGCAACGCGGAACCGTCCGTCAGGACCCCGCGCCGCGGCTGCTTGTGCGTGCTTAAGGCAACGGTATTGGGGTTAAGTGATGGTGGAAAAAGGCTTTACCGGATCATACGTGACGAGTTGCGTGACGAGCTTGGAATAGCCAGCTCAGGTTCGCACCGGCTATCGAGCTTCCATCCGCGATCTCAGGTAGGCTGCAACGATTCCATCATCGGCTTCGTGGTTCGCGACCTGCGCAGTAAGCGCGTATAGCTCCTTACCTGGCACATGAATCGCATAGCCGTTCCGCCGCAGAAAGACGAGCGCCACAGCAAGACCCGTCCTCTTGTTTCCATCAGTGAACCCCTGGGAACGGGCGAATTCTACCAAGTAGGCTGCGGCCAGGTCCGCGAGGTCAGTCTCGGGATCGTAAGTCCACCGGTGGAAGGGCCGAGCAAGCGCAGGGCGCACGACATTCTCGTCCAGAACCCCGTGCGCTCCGCCGTACCGCTCTACCTGTTGGGCGTGGATCATCCAAAGCATGGTCTCTGTGATCCACCTCGGCCCTTCCGGTTCGGCCTTGTCGCTCACTTCGCCAGTTCGCGGAATACTCCGTCATACTCGGCCATGATCGCTTCATGGTCCTCGGCGGCCTCTCCAAGCTCCTCGGAATGAGGGACAACCCGAAACCCGCCCAGTCCATCCTCGATCCAATCCAGCCTCTGACCTGCGGGAATGCCGAGGCGCCGAACCACCTCTGCGGGAAGGGTCGTCACGATCGAGGCCCCCTGGCTTCGCGTAGTGCTGAAAAGTGTCGGCATATCAATTCCCTGATCAGGCGAGGGTGTCATCAAAGTTACACTCATAAGATGTGGGGGTTCCTGCCCCCGGGTCAAGGGTACAGGGGGCCTCCGCTTTGCGCCTTTGGTAGAGTTGAGGGGCGGCGAGACGTCAAAGTATGTCGCCCGATACGTTTGAAGACGCTCGAACAGGTCGAAGGCTGACAGGGTCTTGCGAACTCCAGGTACGTTCTTTAAAGTGCCATGGGTACAATGCCTTAAATCTATTGAGTACGATCCCTTCACTGGATCGGGGACGATCGCACAGGGGCCGACTATGGTGAACGCGCTGCGCAGCCGGATTGTGGAGGGATTGATCGCCGACCGATTGAAGACCCATGGGGCAGTCCTGGTCACCGGCCCGAAAGCCGTGGGGAAGACGACCACGGCCCGCTTCTTCGCTGCCTCCGAAGTGCGTCTCGACCGGGATCGGGCCGCACTTACCGCAGCTCGTACCGATCCACACCTCGTATTGGATGGCGACCCTCCTCGCCTGATCGACGAATACCAGCTCGCCGGGGGACTCTGGGAGGCGGTGAGGGGACGGATCGACGACGTGGGCGCGAAGGGGCTTTTCCTCCTGACGGGTTCGTCCACTCCAGACGCCGACCAGGTGCTTCATACCGGGGCCCGCCGGATCGCCCCGGTATCCATGCGAACCCTGACCTTTCTGGAGCGCGGGCTATCCAGCGGTGGACTCTCCATGAAGGCTCTGCTCGACGGAGACCCGAGCCCGAGCATCACGGACCGCATTTCGGTGTCCGATGCGATTGAGGCCCTGTCAGTCGGCGGATGGCCTACGAACCTGGGCCTTGACCCGGAAGAGGCTCTCGATGCGAACGGGGACTACCTCGACATGCTGACCCAGGTGGATCTTCGCCAGGTGGACGGGGTCCGGCGGGACCCTGACGCGCTGCGACGGCTCATTGCTTCCTATGGCCGCAATGTGGCCACGGACGCGTCCCTCCGCACGATTGGTCGCAGTGCAGAGGAGCCGCTGAGCGAGCCCACGCTCCATGACTACCTCCGAGCGCTCCGGCGGCTGTATCTCATCGAGGATCAGGAGAGCTGGAAGCCGGCTCTGCGCTCCAGGATCCGGCTGGTCGCGACACCCAAGCGCCATCTGGCCGACCCATCCCTGGCAGTCGCAGCCCTCGGGGCCTCTCCAGCGCGCCTTCTCGGCCCGGAGATCGAGCTGGCGGGGTTTCTCTTCGAGTCTCAGGTCATCCACGACCTGAGGGTCTACGCGCAGCCCCATCGGGCTCATGTGCGGTTCTACCGGGACAACAAGGGGCTCGAGGTGGACGGGATCGTAGAAGCGCGAGACGGGAGGTGGGTCGGTGTTGAGGTCAAGCTGGGCATTCATCGGGTCGATGAGGGCGCCGCGAACCTCCTCGCGCTCCGAGAGAAGCTCGACGATGAAGCCCGGGACCGCTGCGGGGCACTCCTGGTCGTAGTGGCGGACTCCCCTACGTATGTTCGTCCGGACGGTGTGGTCGTGAGTTCCATCGCAGCCCTCGGCCCATAGCTGGGGTTTCCTCAGGGCGATTCGACTTCACCGGATGATGCGGCCCCCTCGGGTGTTACGCCCATAGCCAAATGATGGAACCAGGTCGCCAGATTCGGCGAAAATAAGGTCCAACTCTTCGGATAATAGTCGGGACGGCCGGATTGGCTTCGCTTACGCTCACCCGATCCGCCTTTACGCCATCTCACTTTTCGATAACTAAACGGGACGGCCGGATTGGCCTCGCTTTCGCTCACCCGATCCGCCTCTACACCAGCTCACTCTTCGATACCTAGTCGGGACGGCCGGATTCGAACCGGCGACCCCCTGAACCCCATTCAGGTGCGCTACCGGGCTGCGCCACGTCCCGAAGAAGTGGGAAGGTAACCCTCCCACATACGGTACTCAAGGTGGACCGTGGGTCAGGTCAGGTGGACCTTCGATACCTCGAGGCGGTAGCCGATCCCGCGCACGGTCGTGAGGATCCGCGGGCTGGCCGGGTTTGACTCGAGCTTCTTCCTCAGTCGATGGACCGTGGCGTCCAGGACGGCTTCGCTCCCCTGATCATCTCCCCAGATGTCGAGGAGGATCTCGTCCCTCGGCACGACGCGCCCCCGCGCGACGATGAGCCGTTCCAGGAGTTCGAACTCCCGGCCGGTGAGGCTCGCCGGGAAGTCCCGATCGAGAATGGTTCTCGAGAGGCGGTCGATAATCACGCGCCGAGAGGCCGGATCCGCCCCGACCGAGGGCCGGCCACCGTTCTCCTGCCTGCACAGAAGCTTCGCACGAAAGAGCACCGAGGACACCGTGTGCGGAGGCGGAATCACCTCATGTGCACCGCTCGTGAGCGCGCGCATCGCCAACTCCGCGTCCTGTCGATCGACGAGATACACGATCTTCCCGGGATGGCGGGTCATGCTGAGCTCATGGATCAACTCCAACGGATCGCGGTGAAGCCCTCCTCCGATGATCGTGAGGTCCGGAGAAGCGCGATCGCCGCCGAGGACCTCACTTCCCCCGCCGATGGCGACAACCACTCGAAGACCCGCCTCCTCAAGTCCCGTACAGAAGGCGCCAGCGAGGCGATCCAGCCCGATCAGGAGGACGGTCGACGCTGAAGCGGTACTGGAGCCCGTCATACGATGGCTCCCGTTCGTCCTGCGAGTCGGATGAGCAGCGATCATGAATGCTCCAGAGGCAGAAGAGTCGGAGGGCCGGGTGAGCGGGGCACCCCGGGGTCGACCCAGGCTGAAGTTGTTGTTGACGTCCGACCCGAGACGATCCGGGCTTCCCGCTGGATTACCGGTTCCATTTCATAGGACGCACAAGGCCCCGGGAATGTTGCATTGTCCCGTCGAAGGGCACGAGATGACCCCCCGTCCGACGCTCTTTTTCAAGTTGCACCTGCGGGTTGACACCCCCTTGGGCCCCGGGTATACTTTGGGTCCTTGTTGCGGGGTGGAGCAGCCTGGTAGCTCGTCGGGCTCATAACCCGAAGGTCGCGGGTTCGAATCCCGCCCCCGCTATTGGAAGGGTGGGAGCGCCGCCTCTGGCGGCGTGTCCACGTTAGGAAGAGAGTCGGATCACCAGTACCCGGGTTCTTGGGGCCGAAGATGCTGCAACTGCATATCTCAGCACGCACGAATGTTCAGGGCACGGAGGTTTCCCCCGCCGCGCTTGTGCCGGGATGGCTTGTGGCTGACACCTGGTTTAGTCCGCGCGCCCGGGTGGGTGGGAGACGCAGGTAGAGACGAAGCACTCATCTCTCCAGAGTCTGCCGCCCGCGCCGAGAAAGGCACGGGCGGTTTTTTTCGGCCAGGTAGCTCAGTTGGTAGAGCACACGACTGAAAATCGTGGTGTCGGCGGTTCGATTCCGCCCCTGGCCATGCGGGCGTCTACGGTCGGGCGTTCCGGGAACGTGAGGTAGCACATAGAGGTCCGTAGCTCAATTGGTAGAGCACCGGTCTCCAAAACCGGCGGTTGGGGGTTCGAGTCCCTCCGGGCCTGTGACGAGGAGGTGGCCGGTACCCACCCATCGGAGATGGAACGGGGTGAAGGGGATCTGCCGGCTCAGAGGCTGAGCCCTCATCGTCTAACGGTTAGGACAGGGCCCTTTCAAGGCTCAGGTCGGAGTTCGATTCTCCGTGAGGGCGTTTCCACCCGCGCGGTGGACGCAGGGAAGGAAGTTGCAACGCAGGTCAGGGGCTGTAGCTCAGTTGGTTAGAGTGCCGGTCTGTCACACCGGAGGCCGCGGGTTCGAGTCCCGTCAGCCCCGCTAGGATTTTTGAAAGATATGGGTCGTCGGTAGGTGTCGGGGCTGTAGCTCAGTTGGGAGAGCGCCTGAATGGCATTCAGGAGGTCAGGGGTTCGATTCCCCTCAGCTCCACTCCAGACATCCTGGAGCTCGCTCGGGTGGCGGAATTGGTAGACGCGCAGGATTCAGGATCCTGTGGGGGTAACCCTGTGGGGGTTCGAGTCCCCCCCCGAGCCTGTTGAAGAAGCACCGAGTAGGCCCACGTGCTGGAATTGGTAGACAGGCTGGTTTGAGGGACCAGTGCCGGAAACGGCGTACAGGTTCGAGTCCTGTCGTGGGCATTCCATCAGGATCTGAAGCTTTGGGCGCCCGTAGCTCAATTGGATAGAGCGCTTGACTACGGATCAAGAGGCTGGGGGTTCAAGTCCTCCCGGGCGCACCTCATTACTGCAGCCGTTCCTCAGACGGCATGGGAAGCAAGGGGCGCATAGCTCAGTTGGTTAGAGCGCTACGTTGACATCGTAGAGGTCAGAGGTTCGAATCCTCTTGCGCCCATAAACGCGACGAAGATTGAACGGTGACCGCAAAGGATTCCGGACCCATCCTCTTGCGCCCATGACCTTGCCGGGGCCGTAGCTCAGTTGGGAGAGCGCTGCAATCGCACTGCAGAGGTCAGGGGTTCGATTCCCCTCGGCTCCACTGCCAACGCCACCATAGCTCAGCTGGTAGAGCACGTCATTCGTAATGACGGGGTCGTCGGTTCAAGTCCGACTGGTGGCTCTGGCCTCCGGGCCATGGTCCTTGTGGGTTGGACCGTAAGGGTCGCCCCCGTAGATTGGGACCAGAGATTCATTGCCCCTTGGTGTAATTGGCAACACGCCTGACTCTGGATCAGGAGAGTCCTGGTTCGAACCCAGGAGGGGCAACTTGGAGGGGTGGCCGAGCGGCTTAAGGCGACGCCCTGCTAAGGCGTTGGATCGAAAGGTCCGCGTGGGTTCGAATCCCACCCCCTCCGTATGAAATTCGAAGACTGACCCGGTGTGGGGGGGATCGGCGGAACGAAGAGGAGCCAATCCCACCCCCTCCGTACGACAGTCGAAGATCGACCCGGTGTGGGGGGGATCGGCAGAGCGTAGCGGCGCCCATCCCACCCCCTCCGTATGAAATTCGAAGACTGAGATGGTGTGGGGGCTGGGTTGGCGGAATCCTTCCCGCCCTTCCCGTTTCGCAGGTGACATGAGAAACAGGGAATCTGGACGGGTGGCCGAGTGGCTTAAGGCGCACGATTGGAAATCGTGTGGGCGCAAGCCCGCGTGGGTTCGAATCCCACCCCGTCCGTGATTATGACGAAGACCAGAAATGGTATACGGGTGGCGATCGACGGAGCAGAGCGGAGTCCATCCCACCCCGTCCGTGATTATGACGAAGACCAGAAATGGTATACGGGTGGCGATCGACGGAGCAGAGCGGAGTCCATCCCACCCCGTCCGTGATCGTAACGAAGACCAGGAACGTTTCAGCTGAAACGCATTTGAGGAGTAGCAGACCCGTAATCCGGGGCGTGGCTCAGTCCGGTAGAGCGCTGCGTTCGGGTCGCAGAGGTCCCCGGTTCGAATCCGGGCGCCCCGATTAGGTATCGAAGATTGACGCGGTGTTAAGCCGGATTCTCAGGAACACCCAACCCGACGATCACACTGGAGGCGTAGTCTAACTGGTAAGGCACCGCACTCGAAATGCGGCGGGCGCAAGCCTTTGGGGGTTCGAGTCCCTCCGCCTCCGCTTCGCTGTTATCGCTGTAAGAGAAAGCCCCCCAAGCGTTTACGCTATGGGGGGCTTTTCGGGTCTGTCAGGGGGTCTGTCAGTCAGGTCCCTCGATGCCAGGCTTTGACTTCGTCCGAGACTGGCTTCTGACAGAAGCCCCTTTGCGGCGGGAACGCGCTTCTTGGCGTTCGCCAACCGAAGGCGGAACGCCGAGGTCGCGCGAGTCCGATATCCCAGCTTTGAGGTCCTTCACACGCTCCTCCTCGGCCGCCTGGCTCTGGAGCATCACCTCGGAACCAGGACGCCAATCGGCGATACCCTGAAGCCAGTTGGGATCCAGCTCGAGGTAGTGGGTCTGACGCGTGGATTGCGGGTCCGCCAGGAAGGTCTTCCAACCCGCGATGTAGTCGAGGTGCTGCTGGACGGACCCTCGGCGGTCTGGCTTGCCGGAGCTGTACCAGAGACGGTCCATTATGCCGCACCACGTGCTCCGAAAGCGGTGGATCCCGTCGCCGAACCTCCCCGGCACTACGCGTCTCGGGTCCTCGCCGCGCTCCCTGATCTGCTTTTCGACGATGCTCAGCGCTCGCGAGAACCGACTCCCCTTCAGGCGTCCGGTCTTGGGGTCCGTCCATGGTACCTTGAAAAAGGTCTGATACGACGCGGACTGGCTGGAGTCTGTGGGCCGAGGGAATAGATGGGGTGACGTTCCTTCGTGCTTGAGGAGGTAGCGGTCGATTTCGATGGCAATGATCTCACCGATCGGTATCGGTTGAGAAAGAGACTCCTTGTCCTTCTCGGGAGGGAATCGGAGAACGCCGTGCAGAAAGACATGCGCGTGGACCGGATCGATGAGGTCTCCTTCGTTCAGGATCCGGTAGACCTCGGACGGGGTCCTTCCCACATCGCAAAGGCGGAGAGCCAGAATCGATTCGATCCTCCGTCCGGTGAATACTGCCAGCACAATGATGAGCCGGAGCTGTCCACTCGGGTCCACAAGATCCACCGGAGCCGGGATTCCGTTGCCCGGGCTGTGGAGCAAGGCTCGGATGAGTGCGGGGGGATACGGGAACCTTTTCTTGGGTTTTGCTTGTACCTTCACGGATTCCCCATCGCGCTTGACCGTCACCTCCGTCGGAATCGCGACTCCTGCCCAGGGATGTTGGGGCCAGATCTTCCGGTTGTTGGCGTCCCGGAGGTCGCAGACATGCGCGATGCAGGTGTAGTAGTCCGTGAACGTCTTTCGGGCGGTATGTGCACAGACCTTACCGAGGTTAATCTCCGGGAGCCCCTCGATCCTTCGGATCATGGCATTTTCGATTTCGCGCTCCCCGAGCGTGTTCAGCTCACGGGACGCCCCCCAGATGAGCCTCGCCACCTTCGCTGCCCGACAATACTTCTTGTAGGTGACCTTGTTGGTCAGTGGGGTGCGGTCGAGCAGCCGTCCCACGTCACCGACGGTGAGGTGACCGCCATCAGCCGCGTCGCTTCCCTCTTGAGTAGGAGCCCCCGTCCTCCAGCTCAGGATGATGTCCTTGGCTCGCGAGATTGCGGTCGTTGGGTCGGAGGTCCCAATGGATCGTCGCCCTCCGGACTCTCGGCGTCCCGTGTCAATCTGGATCTTCCCCCGGGCCGGCTCGCGGAGAATGACACTGTCTCGGCCGAGGCAGACTTGTATCGTCCACCGGACGTGTGGGTGGTCGTCGGTGGGTGCCGATCGCAGCTCGATTTTGAAGCCGTCGTCGAGATCTACGCCCATGGCTTTCAGACGTGCCTCCTGCTCCTCCGGACTCAATTCACTGTGTTCCTTCGGACTCACTTCGGTCATGGTGCCTCTTAGAGAGTTGGGCTCCCGATCATCGGGAGCGGTTGAGGTCCTGCGCTAGTTCCGCTGCATCAAAGTCGGTTCCGTTTCGCATTCCCGTTCGGGGGGTGCGGGAAGGGGGACTTGCCGTCGGCGTGGCCTCTCCGCTGAATAGCCCGAGGAGGAACTCCAGCCCGGGTTTCAGGGGAATCCGACTGAGGTGTATCTTGCCGTGAGGCATGCTGACCCCCTGGCGCCGCAACTCAGATGCGCGGTTCTTGAGGCTGCCGCGGGCAAGGGTGCTGATCTGTTCGGCCTCGTCGTATGTGAGTGCGTCGTTAGCCACGCGATGTTTGAGATCCGCGAGGTCCGCCATCATGATAGAACGGGCGCCCCGTGCGTCGGTGGCCAGATCGCCAAGCCAGGCCATGTGGTCATCCACCTGCTGCAAATACAAGGCGGTTGGGTCTTGGGATCGGTCCTCTCGCCACGCCATGTAGACATCGTGGACTCTCGTCTCGCTGCTCATCGCACGTCCGCCGTGTTCCGGTGCCGCCTCTGAGGTGGGCGGCTACGAGAGCGAGGGTGCGGGGTTGAAGGCGAAATCCCAAGCCCGCCCCGCCAGCCTCAGGGAATAGAGGGTTTTCGGGAGCGAGGCGGTTTTCCTCGGAGTGAGGCAAACCTTTGCGAGACTTGCCCTTCTTTCTCCATAAGTGCCTGCTATAACTCGGTTTCAGAGATTGCGCCGAACCCATCTTTCGCTTTCCGGCTCGGTTTTTCTTTTCTCCCGGGAGTCCCGAAGGAGAAAAAAGAAAGAAAGATCTCGCCTCTCCCGAAGAATTTGACAGCGAAGCTGACTGGCGACCGAAAGACGAGTTCTCACCCTGGAGGAGGGCGAGTAGCGCCTGGGGGCCAACACCGCGCGGGGGCATGCTTCCGCCGCCCAAGTGCTTGTATGGGATGGAGCGCATCGCGAACGGCATCGCTTAGCGGAAAATCCCGGCGATGGACCCGAAGATCGTGGGCCCGCCATCGTTGGCTACGTACTGCAGGTAGTCCCACGCCTCCTTGAACGGAGTCTTGGGGTTCGCCCAGAGGGGCACATCGCTCAGCGAGGCTTCGTCCGGTATCAGGAACAGGAGCCCGTTGTCCACGAAGTCCACCACCCCACCCGGCACCGACTGCGCGTAGATCGGGGGGCCGTTGGGTCGATACAGGTCGGCCATCGCCTCGGCCTCACCCGGGATCCCGTCGAGAGTCTGGCCCAAGCGAGGGAGGTCGAGCCCTCCAAGGAGGGAAGCACCCACCATGGCCTGAGTGCGCTCAGGGGACTCGGGCCTCCCCCTCCCAAGAAGGAGGGATGCCCTCGCGAGCAGTGCCGTCCTCCACGCCAAGCCTCCGCTTACATGGAAGGCGGAACCTGGGAGGGCCGGAAGGTGTCGTAAGTCCGCACCGGAAATTTCGGAATCCAGCAGCCGCTCGTAGAGATGGCATCGAAATGGGAGGTCCGTGAGCTCTGAGACTGTCGAAGCCAGGATCACGGTAGGGGCCTGGGGCAGGTCCAGATCGAAGATCAGACCTTCCAGGTCGTCTGCGGAAAGCTCATGGCACATCGGGAACCCCTTGGTTTGAAGTGGAACAAGTCAATCGTTCCAGAGGGTACCGGGCTTTCGGACAAACTCAAAAGTTCGCTCGACTGGGGTCTCAACCCCGTCTTTCTCGGTAATCACCCGACGCAGTGAAGAGTGGAACGTGTACGTGCGCCCACGCGCGTGCGCGCGCGAGTTACCGAGCTTTTCGCGAAAGTCCAAATCTCAGAAAGGGGTCCCAGGGAGGTTGGTGCCAGCGGTCGGTCAGGGCTTCTCAAGGGAGATCGTTCGAGGTTGAGATCCAGCAGGGAGGGGTGCGCAGCCCTCCTCGCGGCCCCTACCAAAGAAGCATTCGTGCGAGAACCCCGAACAACAGGAGAGACGCGAGGATCCGGGGCGAGGTGAGGAGGGCCCGCGTGACCTCGACCCCTTTTGCCAGCAGAGCGTGCTCGTTCGCGGTGGGCGCCGGCGACTTCCGCTCCCCCGCCCCCTTACGACCCGACTCCTTTCGTAACCGCTTGACGGTTTTCTCTCGGATCCGCGCTGCGACGGCCTCCTCGGGTCGTGAACCGTTGCTCTCCACCTCGAGCGCCGCGGCGTACAGCTCGCCTGTCGAGAGGCTGGCCAGTTCCTCGGGGTCCACTCCGAGGAGGAGCAGCCCGGCGACGGTTTCGGCTTCGGGACACATCTCCGCGACCTTGATCAGCGGCTGGAGGGCGGAGCGCTTCAGGTTCTGCTCCAACTCAAACTTCCTGAGGGACGGTCTGCCAGCCTTCGCGTAGAGGAAGCCGTAGATGTGGGCCTTCTCCCATGCGCACAGTCGTCGCGACGAGTTTTTCAGGTCCGCGACCGCGGCTAGAAGGGCAGTATCTTCACTCCCGCTCAGGACGAAGGCGGGCACTGCGGTCAGACCGCGTCGCCGATAGGCTTCCACGACTTCATGCCCAGCGAGCAGTTGGTACTTGCCTCCCCTCCCGGGTTCCCGCCATAGGAGGACGCGCGGCACTGCGTTGGGCTCCTTGGCGAGCACTCCCTGCAGGTAGGAGATGTGCTCTTCCAAGTTCAGGCGGCGGAGCGGCCAACGTGTAGGGTCCACTTGGATGCAGTCGATGGGGATTGGCTTCGAGGTGCGCATAGTTCTGTCTCGTCCTTCGATGGGGTCACTGAAAGCTGCTCATCGAGAGGGTAGGCTTTCGAGGACACCGATCCCAAGGACTCCTGTCGTCATCGCGACCGAAAGATGGCCGGGCGAGTTTCCGGGGTCTCGGGTTTTCTTTCGGATGCCCGACGCAGTCAACCACATGCGGGGCTCCAGCGAGGGGGCCGCCCCTCGCGTTGCACTCATCTAGCGATAGGTTCGCCTTTCGGCCCCGGAGTGACGGCGGGAAGAATCGTCACGTCGGGGCGCTCGTCGAACGCACTGTCGGGAGGATGAGTTTTGCAACACTCGCTCCTTGCAAGGACTTGTCCGATACCACTCCATCGCATCGGTCCACCACATGATGGTGGAAAGCAGATCCTCAGCGGCCAACGAAACTTCGATCAAGGCGTTCCGGAGAGACTCCTCCAACTCGTGGGCGGGGTCACTATCAGGCAGTCCGACTGGCAGCACCATTTCGCATTCCTTGAGAGGGGGACTTCGATCCAAGTCGGTTGAGCAGCCTGATCCCTGACATAGCTGATTGAGACGATTCATCGATGTTCAGAGCGCTCCCTACTTGTCTCGCGGGCAGCGTCGGTGGGCCCTGTCTCGCGGTGGGATATGCACATATGCGCAAAAGCCTGGTCAAAACTGCTAGATTTTGGCATATCTGCATATGAGGAGGACGGGCCAGGAAGCGGATTCCATCCCTTCCGTCGTTTTTTCATCCACTTGTCCGGAGCCGGCATGTCCCGCGTCGATGTTTCCATGACTGACCCCCAGGTAGTTGCCTATCTGGGCAAACGGCTTGCGATGCTTCGGGATCGCGAGGGCTTAACTCTCGAGAAGGCCGCAGCGGCATCGGGTTTGAATTCCGCCACCGTGTGGCGGGCGGAGAACGGAGGGAACCCGACGCTACTCACCGTAGTTCGGCTTCTCCGCGTCTATGGACGACTGGAGGACCTGTCCCTGCTTGTCCCCCAAGCGCCCCCCAGCCCTCTTCGGGCCCTCGAGCGGGCCGGACTTCTGAGATCCCGGTGAGCGAGCGGCTCTCGATCGCCAAGGCCGCCTCAACGTCCGCTTTCGTGTGTTCGGTTCATCGATAGATGGGCGGCTCAGCCCCTCATGATACGGTGTTATCAATATTCCGATACCTTCGTAAAAAAAACTCTGGTAACGCGGGGGCAGGGTTCCTTGACACCCTCCCCACCCGATCGGCCGACTGCAATTCCCGGAAGCACTTCGTTTCCTCTGATTGATTTTGGACGAGCATGGCTTCCTCTTGCTTCCGGCAATTCCGAGGGGGTCATCAGGCGATGCCCGAAGTGTTTTCCATCGAAGGGCAACTGGCCGCTGCGGACTTACGCTGGGATTCTGTTCGGAATTTTCCGGTTCAAGGGCATCCATGCGACCGGTATTCAACCTACCCAGGGCACGTGGAAGAGGTTTTGGGTAACGTTGCTGAACGCCCAATGCATCGGCAGTATTGGGCGCAGACCCAATACCATGAGTGTAGTGGGCAAACTCTTCTCCAGCAGTCCTCATCTCTCCGAGTGAGTTTCGCTGATGCCTGCCCTTTCCCGCCGAACCACCGGCCTGCGGATGATCGTCCCCACTTCGTTGGGCCTCGCCCTGCTCCAGTTGGGGCCTGGTCGGGCACGCGATGTGATCTGGCTCTACGAGACGGCCGAGGCCGCTGGCGGCGTCGTCTGGGACCTCGACCTCTACTACGGTCTTATCCGGGGTGGAGTCGACCTCCCGGAGGGGCACCCGATCTGGTCCGTTCTTGAGGCTCGCATGGCCGAGGCCGAGTCTCGCTGCGAGGCCTGCGGGCGCCCGGGCGAGATGCGGGACGCGCTCAGGTGGGTGCGGGTTCTCTGCGACGAGCACCACCGAGAGTGCCAGGACGAGCGCTCTTGGGGCGAAATTATCCGGGTCTGGTGGCCCCGGCTCCTGCCGGAGCGACCGGAGCTCTGGCCAGAGGCAGCTCGCTGAGCGAAGCACCCCACTTCCCGCGGGAAGGCGGCCCTCGGGTGAGCCAGTCACGCGTCGGCCTTGAGCCACCTGGCACGCAGGACGTGGTGGACATGAGAAAAAGAGACAAAAAATCAAGCCGGAAGGGTGCCAACGACGTGATCGATCCCGCGGAGACGGGAAAGAGGGTGGCTCCCGGAATCATTGCCTTTGGACCAGTGGAGCTGCCGATCATTCCGGGTATGACCATGGACGTCGAGATGAACGGGATCCTTCGGCTCTATATGCCTGATGCGCCTAAACCCTGGGACAGGCCAGCGGGTCGGACCTCAGAGCGCGAAACGATCATGTCTGCGGGGGTGGATTGTTCCTATGTTCCGGGTGACACCCTCGAACTCGAAAGGGACTCAAGGGACTCAATAGGCCCAGAGGTCTTTCGATTCATCCTCCCTGCCAGAACATGAAAGACATGAGCGATGTCGAGCGGGAACTCCGCCGACGGTTGGAACGCAAGAACGCCCCCGAGATGTCGGAAAAAGAGATCCAGGAGCGCTTGGAGTGGGCGCGAGCCGAAGTGGAAAACCCTGATCCGCTCGAGGATGCCGCTGGGCCCTGGACGCCGCTACTTGATGCGGCTCGGGCGGACGACCGCATCACGCTCGATGCGGATGCCTTCGACGAAGTCGTCCGTATTCTCGAGAGTCCCGGTGAGCCGACGCAGGCGCTACGGGATCTCGTGGCCGCGGTCGTCTTTGAGGAAAGCGAAGGAGTGCGGAGAATCGAGCGAGAGTTCCGGGAGATGGTGGCCCAAATGCAGACCCGGGAACACAAGAAGGGAATGGACGCCGTTTTCAAGATGACGAGCAAGGAAATCGGGAAGGCTGCGGTGGCCAAGGCCCAAGTGGATCGCTTGAAGGCACAGGGGCAGACTGGCGGCCGGGATGAAGAGGGTGCGTGATCGGGGGAGAGGGCGTATCAGAGCTTTCGGCGCTTCTCGACTCAAGTGGTACAGCAACCGAGAACACTGAATCGATCCGTCCCGACAACCCACCCTTCGCCTGCAATTCGGAGATCGAGCCGTGGAGGTCGGCCAGGGGTAGGCTGGCAAGGTATCGGCTGGCGAGCTGATGATCATGACGATGCTCCGTTCAGACATCTTAGCGCGTTGGGAGGTGCGGCACCCCTACTGCTCCACCCCTCCCGCAACCCGATAAAGAGATAGCTCCTCAAAGAGGAATCGCTCGAGGTCGAGATCCACGAAGGGCGGTGTGACCACCCCCGTGAAGTCGGGCGGTACGTGGGAGAGTTCCGCGATGGAATCCCGAGCGCGTTCCAAGACGAGATACTCTCCTCGCAGGGTCCGGAACGCGACAAAGTGGTCGCGGATCACCCTCCGAAGGCGAATGGAGTTGGTTGGCGTGGCGAGGGCACGGGCGAGCCCCCGGTGCAGTTGATCCGTCTCAGGAGATCGAGCGATCGCCAGATGGTGGCTGAGCGTCCCATTGAAGTATTGAACTCGTTCGTCTTCGAGAGCCGAGCGATTCGAGAAGCGACGCTCCCACTCCAAGCCATCCTCGACCGTGATGATGCCCTGCTCCACCGCATCCCACACCACGAACTCCATGTAGGCTATCGTGGCTGCTTTCGGTGGAAGGTCCGGTACAGGAAGGGTCCGGAAAAGCGAACGGGACGCCCGGTCCGCCGATTGACCTGCGGCGGTGAAAGTAAGGGCGTCGAGCTCGGCGTTCAGGTGCGGAAGGGTGAGGAGATAGGAAGCCGTGTTCTGGTTCATGATGGTCATTGGGGACGGGGTCTCAACCGATGGGAGGTAGCACGGCTCTGCCGGGGGTGGCAAGGTGCCACCCCCGGCGGTCGCGTTGAGAGGAGGGCCTCGCGCTCGGGGCTGCAGGTGCCCCCCGCGTCCTCCAACTGGCGGGCGAGGCGCAATCATGTCAGAGGGGGAGGGAGTCATCGTTCGTCAGTCGTGGCGTTCGCCCACGCCAAGGCAGCGGTGATCAGCGACTTGTCGCTGAACTCCTCCTGAACCTCCTTTCGTGCCTCAGGTTCGAGTTCCGCCTTGAGCCGAGCCATGCGGTCGGCCCATTCCTCGGGGAACGCCGCTTGGAGGGCACGCTCCAGCCGCCAGCTCCAGTCGTGCCATTCCTCGGCCACCGGCCACGGGGCGTCGGGGTGATCCTGTGCCAGGAGGGTTGCCGCCTCCGGGAGGAGGAGCCGCACGATCCTGTATCGGGCGGTGCGCCGCTTCGGGTCGCGGTACCGCGGTTCGGGGTGGGGGAGATTGTTCATCGAATCAGTCCTTGTTGAAGGCGAAAGAAGAGGAGCCATGCTCCGCGACAATGTCCGCGAGGAAGTCGCGGAGACCTCCAAGGTCGTGTTCAAGCCGAGTTCGCGGAGCATGGGAGAGGCGTTCGCGGAGGATATCCGAGATCGCCTGGGCTTGGGCTACCGAGAGCGAGAGGTCGACTAATACGTCGTCTCCGAGAATGGGGAAGTCGTTCTCGACCGCAGTGGCGGGAGGGAGAGTCTGGACAGAGTTTTTCATGGCTATTATGGGGTTGAGGGTTGGGGCTGTGATTCAAAACGGGAGCGGAATCTGGTCGTCCTCCATGGACTCCCGGATGGACTCCTTGAGACTGAGCTTCAACGTGAAGCAGTGAAAGCGGAGGCAGGCCGGGTGACCGCCCATAAGCGCGTTCAAGCAGCGCTCGAACCAATCGGACCAGGCGCGATCGAGACCCCAGTCAACGGAGGGGTCTTCGCCCGCTTCGATGAGTCGGGCGGCCTCGTGGGCAAGCACCTGGACCAGGTGGTTCCGGTGGTAGAGCGCATCTGTGGTGGGGTGGGTCGGGTTCTGCATTGAACACCTTCCTTTCGGAAAGGGGGATGGGTTATCGGCGAGATTGCCGATGGGGGAACTGCCGCACTCGTTGGCCACTCCGGTCAGGGGTGTGGGGCAGGTCGAGTGCGTTCGGGACCGACGGATCCAGGTCGAGGAGGAGACGCCAGGCCTTCCAGGATGGAAGCCCGGGGGTCATCCAAGCCGGCAGCCGGAAGGGGTCTCCCTGAAGTGCGTCGGGGTGAACGAGGCGGTCGGCGATGGCCGCTGAGACCACCAGAGGTCGGCGAGGCCAGCCCGAGTTTCGGAGCAGGTCGGTCTCACCGCGGAAGGGGAGCACGGCGAGGGGTTCGGCGAGAATGCTCAAGAGCCCTGTTGTGGCAGGCCATCCTGCGCTGATCGCGTTGTGACGGCCAGCCAGGCCTGCAAGAACGACCGCCGACCGAAGGACCTCGTCCGCTGGAGAGGTCAGTTCCTTGGCCCAGAGGATCGCTTCAAGGGCCCGAAGAGCGACGGCCGTCCGGAACGAACGTCCCATGGGCGCATCGTAGGGGGTGCCGTATGGTCCCTCTGCGTCCCGGATTGAGGCGGGGTCAGCCGCCAGGAGAACATCCTCCATCCACCCGCGGAGTTCGGGGTCCGAGATGCGAGCGGCTGACTCCTGGATCAGCGTCGTTGCGAAAGGGTGGAGATCCAGATCATGGATCAGGCCTTCCAGTTTTGAATCGAGTGCTCGGGACATTTTTCTCTCCTCGGTTTGAGTGACCTGGAGAGAGAGTACCGGGCCTTTTTAGAAACCCAAAAAGTTGGTCGAGCCGACCGGGAGGAGGGCCTTGGGTACGGGTGTCAGTGGCGCGTGATGTGGCTACAAGCCAAGGAATAGCGGGGGTTTTCTTCCGATCTCGGGAAACGCGGACCCCCCGGGGACGGGCTCTCCCGTGAATGCCCAAAGGTTCTGATCGGGTGTCCGGAATCCGGACGGGCTGTCCGAAGTCCGGACAAGCTGTCCGGATCTCGGACAGTTGGGGGGGCACTTCGACATCGTGTTTTCGGTCCAGCGGGCGAACTCAGGGGCTAGGGTCACCCGCCCAAGCCTCACCAGGCAAGGATGATACTATCTGCTCGCACACCTCCTCCATGGCCTGATCGAAATCCCAGTCGATGTCGTAGCGGAGGAGGGGAGGTACGTCTGCACGGAAGTCTGGATCCGCCGCCTTGTGGTAAAGGTTCTCCTCAAGTTGGGCGCGGCTCACACGGTGACCGCCCTCATCCATGTAGCGGTGGAAACACTGAAGGAGAAGGTCAACATCAAGACTGTCGCATTGGTCCAGAGAGAACCACAGGTCGAATAGATCGCGACCCTTCTTTCGCTGGTACAGTGCACGCAACTTGGTCCCGAGTAACTCGACCAGAGGGAAGCTCGTCACCTCTGCTGAGCCGTTGAACCAGGGGCTTGCGACGCTGAAAGGAATCATTTCAAGCCCCCGCTCTGAGAAGTGCTCGCGGGTGTTGATTTCGATCTTCAGCCGGAGTTGAAGCGGCGGCACATCTTCGGAATCGAAACGATAGACGAGGTATACTCGGCCTTCCTTGAACACCCGACGAGGCTCTCCGAGTACAGAGACACGAGCGCCCTGCTGATGACCAGATCCTGCTCGACCTGTGCGTCCTCCGGCCATGGTGCATTGGCACGCCAAGCCGTGATAAATGCTTTTGGGATCATTCGTCAGGGTCCACATCTGTGTTGACGAGGAGCTTCCACTTGGAATCACGTGTTGATGGAGATCCCTTCTTCGCGCGCCTGAGCAACGCCGTGCTGTTTGCGCGGACAGCAACAAAGTCAGCGAGAGCCTCCGTCCGCCTGGTTTCGTTGAGGCGATCGAGGAGATAGCCGAGCCGTTGTGCCCAGGCCAGGGGAGATACAGCCGCTGCCAGCACAAGCTTCTCGGGGTCCATATCAGGCGCCAGCTCGGACAGAACAGTCGCGACGTTGTTGAGTCCTCCCGCGTGATCAGGGTACCCGACCAGGTCGAGGGCCGTCGCCTCCGGAGTAGAGTATCGGACGTACCCGGTTGCCACGTTCAGCGTGATGGTGGGCACACGTTCAATATCACGCCTACGTATGAACTCGATGCGGACCCTGCCACACTCAACCGGTCGATGGTTCTTGTTGGTCATAACCTGGAATACTTGAGGCCTCTGGTGCGCCGCTCCATGCCGCTCAGCGGCCGAAAGGAGGCAGACGTAATACGGCTGATCGATATGCTTCATCAACCTATCGATGAACTGCTCTGCCGGGAGGCATCCCACTCGTCGGTTCTCAGCAGGGATGATCAGATGAAGCGACTTGATCGGGGTTGAGATCGCGCCTTCC
>JBGTMU010000159.1:0-5614 GCA_041743405.1 Longimicrobiales bacterium
CCCACTTCCTCCTCAGAGGCCGCTCCTTCCGCACACGCCACCTCAAACCGGAGACCCACTCGGAAACCGAAGCTGCTTAACTCACCCCCGGAGGGGGACAGAGTTTAGAGAGAATGGGGGACAAAGTTTAGAGAACCCACACCAACCACAAGGGCTACCTGACTTGCCCTGCGGGTAACCCGTGTCAGTAGCAATTCCATGTTAGGGCGCCGTCCGGCGAGTCGCTAAGTCCTAGTGAACTCCCGCGGCCGATATCTCTAGCTGCTCTATGACTGCGGACATCGCGGAGTCCATGTTCCGCAAGCTTGTCAGAAGATTACGCTGTATCTGAGCCGTCACCCGCGACGCTGAGTACACCTCAGGGCGCGAGACCAACGCGAGATAGTCCGCCGGGACGAACCGACTTGGTGCTCCGCGGGACGTAAGCACGACGAGGCTACCGAGTGTGCGTTCCAGGTCGGCTAGTGCGCCGAGATAGTGAACATCGGCCGCGAGCCGCGAGTACGTATCCATCCGGTCTTGCGCCTGGTCGACCGCGGCAAGTGCGCGGAATAGACCGGGGTCATCGATGATCGTAATCAACCCCGACGAGACCGCTGCCCGGTAGCTGGGGGGTGCAGATACCCACTCGACGGGCCGCAGGATCGATGGGAACAACGTCCTCAGGGAATCGGCGCCCACCGCTGAGGGATCGGCCAAGGCGGCCATGAGAGCACGGCTGGCAGTCGCCAGCGAATCCCCCCGCACGAGGCTAGCACGCAATTGGTTACGAGTTTCGAGGAAGTCCGCGTGCAAACGTTGAGTGAGCTCGCGGTAGGCTGTCGCGTCGGATCGTCGATCCCACCAGGAATCGAGCGCAAATGCAAAGAGAATGCTGACCACGATCATGAACATCTCAGCGAGGGGACCGGTCCCCAGCCTAAACGGGCGGCGTGGCTCATCTGTCATTTTCTGCTCTGCCCTCGAAGGTGCCCGGCGTCCTAACTCGGATTTATGCTGCGAGTGGGCATCCCCTCGCAAGCAAAGCGATGGTACTTCCAAGTGCTCGTCCGAACTACCAAAGGAGCAATGGCGCCTAACGTTCACTGCGTTTCCGAACTTCCCGGAGTGGCGCGGCTCGTGCAACCGCACGAGGCGTGACACGCAGGGAAGTTAGGTCGGAGGGGCGCCGCCAGGCGACCCGGAGCCGGAAACGCGTCAGTTATCCGATGGGGTTCATCCCCATGCGCTCCTGCCATTGACCGGCCGCCCTGCAACTCGAAGCCCGATCGACGACTCTCGGTAACGAGAGCTGTTTTCGATCGGAGATTCTCTTCTTGGGCCGCCCCCCATCAGCTACTCAGGTGCCTAACGGATTTGGACCCCTCGAGGCCCGCCTCTCATGTCTGGGAGCGGATCCGCGTAGTCGAACCACCACTCGCCCTGCCAGCCCAACTGAACTCCGTCGGAAGGCCTCGAGAAGAGCCTGCCTGAAACACCCTCCCAATTTGGCAAAGCGAAGCCCTCACGCGGATTCTCCATTGTATCACTGGCCTCGGATTGAACCCAAGCGTCGGCAACTGATCCGCCTTCAGACGCGAAGGGCTTCGCTGCTCTCCGAACCGACGCCCGAAGGATCGAAAACAGAGTCGAGCGGGCGTGGGAGCGAACGGAGCGAGGGGTTGCCAGACTGGTTCCGCCTGACGTTCTGCGATTCCCGCACCTCCCCTCCGGCCGATTCCAGCCCGCAAGGGCAACCGCCGCCCTCCAAGCCCCGCGTCGCCTCCCGGAAATCGCAGCGCCGCGAAGGAGCCAACGAACGGGGCGGGGAAGGGGGCCTCGTTCAGCGACCGCGCGGGGCGCCGATCGAGCCTGGCTACGGCAAGCCCAACTACAACTCCCTCGCTCCGCTCGCGTTCAACTTGAAGTGCTCACGGCTTGAACCCCTTCGGATAACGTTCACTGCGTTTCCGAACTTGCGTCCTGGCGCGGCTCGTGCCCCGCACGAGGCGTGACAGGGCGGAAGTTAGGCCGGAGGGGCGCCGCCAGGCGACCCGGAGCCGGAAACGCGTCAGTTATACGAAGTAGAGCGCTTTCGTCCGGATTTTCGACCCCTTTTTTTACCGGATGCGAGGCCACAGGATCTAAAGAGCTTCGTTTATCGCGTCTTCGACAAAGGGAATGCCTTCGGTTTCGAGCCAGTCCTTGGCGATCCTGCGAAGAGCGTTATCCCGGTACTCGAACCATCGCTCTCGCAGCCCGAGACGCGCGATTGACATCTTGAAGATACGGAACGCCCCGGTCCCGTGAATCGCATCCAGCAACTCCCTCCGCTGCTCGGGATCCTCAAGCAGCGAGGAGAACCTCCGCATCAGATCCCATTCATTGATATCGAAGGAATCCGGCAGCCGAAGAGCTCGTCCGGAATCCAACACCTTCCGAATCTCTGTGATCGAATCCCTCTGCCAGTCAGGAAACTCATCCACATCGGCGTCTTCGTCGTCGAGAACCGCTTGATCATCCTCGCTGAGCGTCACGATCTTCCCCGTCGCCGGATCCAGGAAGGATTCCCACTCGGTCGGAAGATCCATGGCCTCCAAGACGGCCTCAAGCCTGATTGGTACCCCCACGGTTCACTCCTTTCCGTCAATCACACGGCTCACTCGCCTCCGGCCCTTCGTCATGAGATGCCTATAGAGGCTGCGGCAGGTCCGATCCAACTTCTCCTGCCACACCTCATAGTCGGGAGAGATCAGAGGCGCTTCATTGAGGTCGATCGCATCCCAAAGTATGTCTTGAGCCGATTCCCCGTCATTATCCCCCGATACTGCCTGCCGTATCAAGTAGGCTCCGAGGGCATGCAGGCCCCCAGCGTAACGTCTGCGAGTGGTCTGAGACTTCTGATCGAGCGCCTCGGAGATCCAGAAAGCAGCGAACAGCTCGAGAAACCATCGACCGAACTCCCGCTCCCGCTCGATTTCAACTCCCACCATCCAGTCGTCGATCCACTTCGGATCAGGACCGATTTCTCGTGCTTCCCCGCCCATGGCGACTCTGGCGCAGTTCCATCGCGCGAACTCTTTACCATCTCAACCGAAACCAGAAAAAGCGCTCTATTTCGTATAACGTTCACTGCGTTTCCGAACTTGCGTCCTGGCGCGGCTCGTGCCTCGCACGAGGCGTGAGAGGGCGGAAGTTAGGCCGGAGGGGCGCCGCCAGGCGACCCGGAGCCGGAAACGCGTCAGTTATGCGAGCGGCGCTGTCCCCAAACTGGGATCGACCCCTTAAAGGAACAGCTTCATCCTCAGTTCCAGGGACTTCTGATCCAGGATGCCAGTGACGTTGAAGACCTCGGGGTTGAAGGTCTTTCCCGCCCCACGGGCTTGCCACTGCTCGGCCACCCAGAGGAGGTTCTCAGCCGTGATCAGGGCCACATCCGTATCAGTTCCCGACTCGACCTTCAGTCGGGCTGCGACCTGGCCCGCTGATTCCATCACATCGGGGACGATTATCAGGAAGCAGGCCACCCTTTCAGGCGAGTCGCGGATGTAGCGCTTGAACTGTTTCAGGTGACTTGGGGGGAAGGCGTAGACGGACTCCTTGCTCTTGTTGTCCCAGAGCAGAACGTCACCCCTCCGTCCGATTTTGAAGCCACCGTCCGCGTGATCCGAAGCCGCCATGAAGAGGAACTCGAGTCCGAGCTTTTCAGAAAAGAGGTACCGCGTGCCAGCTTCGAACGCCGACTCCATCTCGCGGTCCTTCTTGATCACCTTATTCGCCAAGAGGATCTCCCGATCGCGCCGCGCAAGTTCGACGAGATATCGGAAGTAGAGCTCTTCTACCGGTGCCTCGGCCGGTACCTCCCTGAAGACCATCTTGTCGAAGTAGTCGATTATCCGTTCAAGGCGCGCCCCCTTGCTACCACTGACCTTTGCGCCGGGGAGGGAGTCCAAGACGGCGTAGAGGTCCTCGTTGCTGAGCGATTCAAGGGAGTCTCGTGGAGAGAGGCCCGCCATGCGGATCCGCTCCTGCAGGTCCGACTTGTTTCCGGATTTGGGAAGGCCGGCCGCCTCAAGAATGTTAGCCAGGTGGTCACGAGACAGGCTCTGCAAGAGCTTTGACCAACCGAGCCTGGTCATCTCAATCCCGAGGGCCCCCTTGACCCCCTCGACGATCTCGTCCGGGATCACATAGAGGCCCCCGTTCAACTTGTTGCAGTAGAAGACAAGCCCACGCTTCTGGAGATCGATCAGGAGGTCTCTGAACTCAGATGGCGTGTGGATTTGGTTGCCCTTCCGCGGGAAACTGTCCAAGTGAGCGAGGAGGATCCGCTTCGTCCGTTCGTGGATTCCGAGCTTTTCCCCAAGCCTGCGGATCAGGTTCAACTCCTCAGAGCTCAGGCGATCATCCTCGAGCGCCACCTCAAGTACTGCCTTCAACACGTCAACGGCGTGCGAGTCCGCATACTTCAGGGCATCAGGATCTGCTGCCTCGTCGAGGAGCGCTTTTTCGAGTTCTTGAACCTCGCCGATCAGAGCCTCTTCCGTGGCGGCGTGGTCGGGGCGATTCACCAAGGCTTCAAGGATGTACGTCTCTAAGAGCTGATCGGAGAACAGTCCCTCTCTGGACAACACCGTTTTGATTCGCTGGGGATCGGTGAGTTCCTCGGCATTCCGGGCCACGATCTCTCTGGACCGGTCTTCATCCGGCTTCGTAATGTCCTTTGTGAAGCTGTCGATGATCCGATGGAGGTATTGCTTCGTCATGTGCTGGACTACTTCAGCAACCTTCATCTCAGCTCCCAGGGCGGGGGATTGTTTTCGGTCGGGGGAGAATCTACGCGGTCGGATACGAGAAGGATAGAAAAGCCGTTCGCATAACGTTCACTGCGTTTCCGAACTTCCCGGAGTGGCGCGACTCGTGCAACCGCACGAGGCGTGACGCGCAGGGAAGTTAGGCCGGAGGGGCGCCGCCAGGCGACCCGGAGCCGGAAACGCGTCAGTTAGGCGCCGTTGCTCCCGGCCGGGCCAATTGCAACGGACGGGAGGTGAAGCAGCTTTCTCACCTCGGTACTGCGAGCTCGTCAGGTTCCGCCGACGTGGACTGATATCGGTTGGGCACGACCATCTTGGGGTAGGCGTTCGATGGCGATCTCCACGAGGAGGGGCCGATGATCGCTCCGTCTGGAACCAGCCGGCTCCTCGGGCACGACTACTTCGTCGATGGCGGCGACCCATTCCTCCGGTACAAAACAGTAATCAATGTGGAATCCAGACTCCTGCTTCCATCGCCAGAAATGCGTCGGAACTTCAAGCGGGGTCGAAGGGAGCCCGACTCGGCTATGGTACGCACTCACGAGACCGAACTCACGCCGGAGACGGTCAACGAGAGACTGGTGCGTAGGTCCGCCATTGCGATCAAAGTACGGATGACTGTTGAAGTCGCCGATCATGACCGTAGGCTGCGACTCGATGAACGCTCGGTAGACATCGAGCCCCTTGGTGATCGATTCCACGTACGTCGGATCGCGATGCGCCCAGACCCATCTTTGACAGTTCGGATTTTCAAGTAGCTCTGTGCCAATGAGTTATGGGCGTGCAGAAGGGCGTTGGCACTACGTGTTACAATCGGATGG